>JBJENY010000096.1:0-40730 GCA_051880435.1 Lachnospiraceae bacterium
CCCTGTTTAAGTTCAAGATTGCGAACGAGCTTAGCGAGTTTCGCAATTACCTAATAATAAATTGGGATGAGAAAGGATTGCGAATCCAAATGGAGGTGTGGAAAATTAATTATTTCTTGATATGCTATTATATTTTTGTTAATTTTATTGCCTTTGTTCTGTATGGAGCAGATAAACATAAGGCGGTAAAACATCAATGGAGAATTCCGGAAAAAGTCTTACTTGGAATTGCTTTTTTGGGTGGTTGCTTGGGAGCCTTTTTAGGAATGAAGGTGTTTCATCATAAGACAAAGCACATGTTGTTTCAGCTACTGGTTCCGGTAGCCATAGTTTTGCATATCATTTTTATGATTATGATTTTGAGCGGCAGGACGATATGATGATTATATAAGTTGAAGTAGCTTTTTTCTATAAATACCTACTAATATAAGTCTATAAGGCGGTATGGTAGGTAAATGGATAAAATTAAGGAAGCAAAAATAAGCGGATTACCTACCAGATAAGATAAAGGAAGTCAATTGGTAGGTAAATTGATGTGTTTAGAGAGAAAAAAGCGAAGGAATTACCTACTGGAAAGGTGAAAGCAGTCAATTGGTAGGTAAATCGATGTGTTTAGAGAGAAAAAAGCGAGGGAATTACCTACTAGAAAAGTGAAAGCAGTCAATTGGTAGGTAAATCGATGTGTTTAGAGAGAAAAAAGCGAAGGAATTACCTACTGGAAAGGTGAAAGTAATTGATTTAGTAGGTAACTGGTAATCTTTAGGGAAGAAAATCAATATGACTTCTAATCTATAGGTATGTAAATAATTGTATGTTAAGGAGAAAAGTATGAAAATTGTTGTATTAGAAGCTGCATCTATTGGAACGGATGTATCATGGGATGATTTTGAACGATTTGGTGAGGTGGTATTATATGACAGTTTACCTCAAGAGAAGGTAAAGGAGACCATCAAAGATGCAGATATTATTGTTCCAAACAAATTAACTATAGATAAAAATGTGTTAGAAGGCAGCAGGGTGAAAATGGTTTGTGAGGCGGCAACCGGATACAATAACATTGATGTGGATTATTGTAGATCTGTTGGAATTACCGTAACCAATGTAAGGGGATATTCTACAAAAAGTGTAGCCCAGCATACAGTAGCATTGCTTCTTTCTGTTTACGAAAAGTTAAATTATTACAGTAACTATGTGCAAAGTGGAGCATATGCGGCAAGCGGCCAGTTTAGTAAGGTGGATGATCCTTTTCATGAAATTAGCAAAAAGACCTGGGGTATCGTGGGACTTGGTGCAATCGGAAGGGAAACGGCGAAGCTGGCACAGGCATTTGGTGCGAAAGTTATTTATTATTCCGCATCGGGAAATACCTATGATGTTCCTTATGAAAAGGTTGATTTTGATACCCTGTTAAGAGAAAGCGATATTGTTTCTATTCATTGTCCACTAAACCAGTACACAAAAGGTTTGTTTGATGAGAATGCTTTTGCAAAAATGAAATCAACTGCCGTGCTTGTGAATGTGGCAAGAGGACCTGTTGTATCGGATAAAGCGTTAGCAGATGCCCTTAAGTCTGGACAGATTATGGCAGCGGGACTGGATGTATATGAAAAGGAACCATTGCCGGAAGGAAATCCTTTATACGAAATCAATGACAAAGACAGGTTGTTAATGACGCCACATATCGGCTGGGGAACGGTAGAGGCGAGAACAAGGTTACTCCGGGAATTAGAGTTAAATATTGAGGCATTTTTAAAAAATGAAAAAAGAAATGTAATATAGGAAAAGCCTTGTTTTTTCAAGAATATCACAGTATAATGAAGTTTCGTGAGTAGTGTATATGTGAAGTACATAGGAATGGTAGGTCTTACCAGAAAATACACTATCATTGGGAAATTTTTGGGAACATAATCTACGGAGGAAAATACAATGACAGATAACTCAGCATTAGGCCTGAATTATGATAAGTATGCAGGTGTGTTACTACACCCAACAAGTTTACCGGGACCATACGGTATTGGAGACTTAGGTAAGGGAGCTTATGATTTTATTGATTTTATGAAACGTTCCGGATTGAATCTTTGGCAGGTATTACCAATTGGACATACCGGTTTTGGTGACTCCCCATATCAGCCTTTTTCATCCTTTGCAGGACAACCTTTGATTATCAGTATAGATGATTTAAGACAGGCAAAGCTTTTATATGATGAGGATTTTGTTGATATGCCGGAGTGGGATCCTCATCATGTGGAATATGGAGACGTGATTGAGTTTAAGACCGGTTTGTTAAAAAAGGCATATGAGCGGTATAGAGATAAGGATGTTAATGACGCTTATTCAACAAGTGAGGAGTTCTTAAAAGAATATGAGATATTCCGGGAAGAATCGGACTGGTTAGATGATTATGCCTTATTTATGGCTGGTAAGGATTATCATGAGGGAATGCCATGGTATATGTGGGAAGATTCTTTAAAGAAGCCTACACAAAAGCAATACAGTGAGTGGATGGAAAAGCTGTCGGAAGAAGTAGGATATTATCGTTTTATTCAGTTTTTGTTTTATAAGCAATGGATGGCACTTAGGGATTATGCTCACGAAAATGGAATTAAAATTGTTTGTGATATACCTATATTTGTTGCATGGGACAGTGTGGATGTATGGTGTAACAAGAAGTTGTTTGACTTAGATTCTAAGGGATATCCAAAAACTGTTGCGGGAGTTCCACCTGATTATTTCTCTGCAACGGGTCAGTTATGGGGTAATCCTCTTTATAAGTGGAAAGAGCATACAAAAACCGGTTACGAGTGGTGGATTAAGAGAATCCGTCACCAGTTAAAGATTGGTGATTTTGTCCGTATTGATCATTTCCGAGGCTTTGATAAGTTCTGGGCTGTTCCTTACGGAGAAGAAACAGCAGTAAACGGTAAATGGATTCAGGCACCGGGAGTTAATTTCTTTACACAGTTAGAAGCAACTTTAGGATATAATATGCCGATTATTGCGGAAGACTTAGGAGAAATTGATCAGTCAGTTATTGATCTTCGGGATAAATTTGGATTTCCGGGAATGAAGATATTACAGTTTGGTTTTGAGAATCCAAATGAAAATAATTTCCTCCCACACAATTATGTGAGAAACTGTGTATGTTATACAGGAACCCATGATAATGATACAACACTTGGTTGGTATCAAAAGTGTTATGAACAGTCAAGAGATAAGCTGAGAAGATATTATAATACAGACGGCGGAGATGTGTGTTGGACATTGATTCGTGCCTGCTTTTCATCTGTTGCGGATATGGCAATTGTTCCAATGCAGGATATATTATGTTTGGATTCCTGGGCAAGAATGAACACCCCTGGTGTCGCAGAAGGAAACTGGGCATGGAGATACACACAGGAAGAGTTGACGCCTAAGTTAGAGGCAAGACTTTACGAAACTGCAAAGTTGTTTGGTAGATAGAAAGTTAGAAAGAAGGATTTTTTTGTTTACATTAAGGAGTTTTCTCGTTTTATTATTTTTATTTGCATATTTGATTTTGTTAATTCCCATTCATCTTGTGTTACGTCTTATTGGACTATTTAACCGGGATGCCAGAAAAAATATTGCAAATGCATTAGTATATTATGCATTCAAATGGGAATTGTTTCAGTCAGGTGCAAAAATAGAAGTTGTTGGGCAGGAAAATATTCCGGAAGGTGCAGTTTTATTTGTACCAAATCATCGAAGCTATTTTGATATATTGCTTTTGCATACAACCTCCACAAAAAGACCGGGGTTTGTTGCAAAAAAAGAAATGGATCATTTCATTGGATTAAACTGGTGGATGCGTGATATTGGTTGTATTTTTTTAGACAGACATGATATAAAATCAGGTTTCCAAATGATTAAGGATGGGGCGGAGATGTTAAAAGCCGGTCATTCTATGGTTATTTTTGCAGAGGGAACAAGAAATCAGGGGAAAGAAATGTTGCCATTTAAAGAAGGAAGTATTAAAATGGCAGAAAAGGCGGATTGTCCTGTTGTTCCGGTAACCATTATGAATTCAGACCAGTTATTAGAGGATTGGCCGGGATTTTCCATAAAGAAGGCACATGTGAAGGTAATATATGGAGAACCCATTCATGTTAAGGAATTGCCAAAGGAACAAAAAAAGAAGGCAGGAGCTTATGTACAAAAAATTATTGCTGCTAATATTGAAAAAGAAGGCGGTCAGATTGGAAAGACTATGATAGAAAAAGATAAGGAGAATTGATATGAGCGGATGGGTAATAGCAATTATTATATTAGCAATCATTGGCGCAGCTTTAGTTGCATTAACAATTGCCGGAGACAAAATGCAAAAGAAGCAGGCGTCTCAAAGAGAAATGATGAAGGAAGCTGCACAAATGGTTTCCATGCTTGTAATCGATAAGAAAATGATGAAAATCAAGGAAGCAGGTCTTCCAAAACAGGTGATGGAACAGACACCAAAGCGTTTTCGTAATTCCAAGCTTCCAATTGTAAAGGCAAAGGTAGGACCACAAACTCTTAATTTGATTTGTGATGATGCTATTTTTGATGAGTTGCCAACAAAATGCGAAGTAAAAGCAATGGTAAGTGGTATTTATATTACGGAAATCAAGAGTGTTCGTGGTAAGAAGAAGAAACAAGTAGAAGAACCGAAGAAGAAAACCTTTGGTCAGAAGTTACGTGCAAAACAGCGTCAGCTTCAGGAAGAAATTGCACTGGAAGAAAAGAATAAAGATGCAATCGAGAAAAAAGAGGCAAAAGATAAGAAGAGTAAAGAAAGAGCAAAAAAAATTACACAGTAATTTATTTCCCGGGAGAGGTTTCCTTTCCCGGGTTTTTTATTAAGAAAAAAAGGAAATTGTCCGACATATATGTTAGGGAAATTATTTTGTAGAAGTTAAATGAAGTGAATCATATATTTTGAGGTGACAATATGGATTATCAAATTGGTGGAAATCAAACCGGATATCAAAATACCCTGTACGGAAATACCGGGGTTGGGGTGCCAAATGGTGATGGCGGTCTGTTTAGTAATAACAGCATCGGTGATTTGTTGGCGTGTAAGCTTATTAAGGCAGGAAAGGAGCCTGTTCTTGATTTGAATGGAGTTCAGATTAAAACCCGTGCAGCTAACGAATTAGAAGGTGCAAATCCGGGAGATACCATTTATTTAAAAATACAAAGTGCAAATAAAAATCAGGTGTCATTAAAGATTGTTGGCGTGCAGGCCCAGGTACAAAATCGGGCAGAGAATTTGGGAACAGTAACCAATGCCCAGGTATTACAAACTGCCGAACAGTATTCAGAGATGATTCAGGAAAATGTAGGTGGGGAGCCATCAGAGGAAGAGGCAAAAGAGAACCAGAAAGAGATTTTAAGAAGTTTAACCGCTGATGAGATTGCAAAGCTGCGCCAGATGCATATTGATGTTTCCAATGCAGAATTGTCGGATTTAATGGGTATGGTTATTACATTGCGGACTACAGATCATATTGAGGAGAAGAATGAGCAGTTAGGTGATATTGTTAAGGAGACCATTGGGAAGCTTCGTAACAGTATTTTAGCGGGAAATAATACACAAAAAACGGATACTTCCGGAGATATACAGACAAAGACAGAATCAGGAGAAGCGATTCAGGGAGATAATTCCGCTGAATTTGTTGGCACTGCCAGACTGAATGCAGAGGGCTATATTATCAATATTGCAAAAAATGGTTCAAATGCTAATTATGGAAATGCTGTAGAAAATCCAATTCAGGAGGAAACTGTGATTCAAAGCGATTCCCCAATTATTAGCAAGGAACAGCTTGTTTATCTTATCAAAAATGGTATGGATTTAACCATTGAAAATCTTGAGGTTTCAAAAAACAGTGTAAATGAGGAAAGCCCATTTGTAGAATTACCTTTTAATAATAAAGTGTGGAATGATATTTTTCCCCAGGTAACAGGGATTATAGAAGCAGCGGGAATGTCAGTAACAGAAAAAAGCCAGGAGGCTGCCAAATTCATGTTAACCCATGAACTGCCAATTACCACAGATTCCCTTCGTTTGTATATGGCTGCAAATTCCATTAATCAGCGGGGAATTCAGGTTGCACCCTTAGAAGCCAACATTGAGGAACAGATTTCTATTGGTAATGCTCCGGAGAAGGCAAGAATTAGTGGCAGCTCTTTACAGGATAAGGCAAATCAGTTAGTGGAAAAGATTAATGGAATTACAGACCGGGCAGTAGATAAAGCGGTAAACCAGGGAAAACCGTTAAGTATTTCTTACTTATATAACAGTTCCATGAGAAGTATAGACGTAAAACGAATGCGGGGACCGGTGAATACAGGTGTAGAAGGTGCCAGTCTTTCTCTTAGTGGTATAAGCGCAGAAGGTAATAGCCCTGAAAGTGCCATTCCGTTATCCACCAATCCTTTAGCTGTTACTGCCAGAAGACAGTTAGAGGAAATCCGTTTAGCCATGACTTCAGAAGCGGCTATCAGATTAGTACGCCAGGATATTAATATTGATGCCAAGCCCCTTTCCTTTGTGGTGGAACAGCTTCGTAAACAGGAAAACAGTTATTATGATTCCATTGTTTCTAACAGGGATCTTCATGATATTCCGGAGGATATGGATTTATTAAAAGAGACCTTAAAGGAAACCGATGAATTAAAATCCATGCCGGAATATATTTTAGGAGAAATGGTGAAGCGCCCAACCATTAGTGTGGGACAGTTATATGAAAGCGGTACCAAACTAAAATATACATTGGCGGGAACTGCCTATGAGACCATGATGACAAAGCCAAGAGCTGATATGGGAGATTCTATTTCTGAGGCATTCCAAAATGTGGATGATATTTTACAGGATATGAATATGGACAGAAATGAAGAAAACCAAAGGGCTGTTCGTATTCTTGCTTATAACGAAATGGAGCTTACCCAAAGCAATATTGTTAGTGTGAAGGCGGCAGATGCAAAAGTTCAGCAGATGTTTGATACATTAACGCCACAAATTGTACTAAACTTAATTCGTGAGAATAAAAATCCATTAAATATGACCATTGACGGGTTAAATGATGAGATTATGCAGCAAAGGGAAATTCGTGGTATTACAGATGAACAGCGGTTTTCGGAATTTCTTTATCAAATGGACCGTCAAAATGAAATTACAGATGAAGAGCGTCAAAGCTTTATTGGAATCTACCGGTTATTGGATAAAATAGAAAAATCCCATGGAAAGGATATTGGTGCAGTTGTAAGAAATGGACAGGAAGTAACCCTTGCCAATTTGTTTTCTGCAGATAAAAGCCGAAAGGTGCGAGGAATGGATTTCTCTGTAGATGAAAGCTTCGGGGAAAGAGTAGATGTAGCCACAGATGAAAGAAGCATTCTTAACCAGATTCAAACGGCATATAACCAAACGCTGACAGGCAGTATAATGCGGCATATCAGACCGGAAACCCTTAAGAGAATTTCTGATATGGATTATGAAAATATGACTTTTGAAGAATTAAACCGTATTATGAAAGCCGCTGATGTACCGGAAGGTCAGGGAGAGTTAATTGATACTTTGTCACAAGAGCTTAAGGAAGCATTAACTTATGAAGACGATGTAGCAATGATGCTAGAGGCAAATCATATGCCATTTACTGCCACAAATATGATTGCGGCCCATCAGGTAATGTATGGAGAAAATGGAATCTATGGCATGATTCGTAATATCAAACAAAATCTTTCAAAAGAAGGCAGGGATCATATTACCGAGAAAGAAAATCAGGTGTTAGAGCAGTTAGAAAGTAAGGATAATGTGATTTATGGATTAGAAAGCATTCGTTCCGGTCTTTCTTTGGAGGTTCATAATAAAGAATCCGATGGAACCATTACTGCAATGGATATTCAGGCATTAAAATATTTAAATGCGGGAATGCCAATTGCAATGAGAGCTGTGGAAGAGGATATTTTCCAGGTGCCTATTGTGGTGGATGGTGAAGTTAGTATTATGAAGGTATCTATTATTCAGGACGGGAATCATGCAGGAGAGATTACTGCTTCTATGGATACAGCAAAATATGGAAAACTTTATGCATACATTCATGCCAACGGTAATCAGATAGAAGGTTATATTACTACAGAAGAAGAAAAGGGACAGCGTTTGTTAGAAAGCAGTGAGCTTACCCTTCGTTCGGCATTCGCAAAGGCAGGTATGGAGGTTCGGGACCTGCGTCTGGATGGAACAAAACCAATGCAGTATGGATTAGAAAATATTTCTTCTGATATGGAAACATCAAAATTATATAAAATTGCAAAACAGCTATTAACAGCTATTAAGTTGTCGGGAATTGCATCCGATAATTAAAGTAGATGGTATCAGGGAGCATGTGAGAGAGTGCGGTGTACTCATCACATGCTTCTTTTTTCCCTAATTATTTTAAGTAAATATTGAAACACGGATGTTTCATTTACAGATTTGACAGTAGATTAGAATAAGGAAATTCGCTGCTGGCAGGAAATAAAGAGGTGATTTTATGAGATTAAATCATAATGCAATGGCGTTTACCGCAGCAAATAATTATTCTACAATTAATCGGAATTTATCTGCATCTATGGCAAGATTATCATCAGGATATAAAATTAACAAATCCTCAGATGATCCTACAGGAAAAGCCATTTCTCAAAGAATGAATGCCCAGATTAGAGGTTTAAACCGTGCAAGTGCCAATGCCAATGATGGTATATCATTAATACAAACGGCAGAAGGTTCATTAGATGAAGCACATTCTATTTTAGCCCGTATGAGAGAGTTGGCAGTTCAGGCAGCAAATTCAATATATGATGTAACTGATTGTGATGCCATGCAGGCAGAAATCAAACAGCTTCAGGATGAGTTGGATCGTGTTGCAGAAACAACCCAGTTTAACGGCCGTACATTATTAAATGGTGAATTAAACAGAAAAGGTTATACAGATAGTACAAGTGTAAGTATTGCTGAGATTGGTGGAGATGTACCTGCCGGTGAATATCAATTATCTATTTCCCAGGTGGGAGAAACGGCAAAGGTGACTACCGCTATCATTGGTGGAACCTATAATGGTGCTTCCGGAAGTATTAGTATTAATGGTCTTGATATTACTGTTGCTACCGGTACATCTGCAACAGAATTACAGACTTTAATTAGAGATCATGCAGACCGAATTGGAATTGATTATGATATTGCAACAGGTGTTTTTGAGTCCCGTGTAGAAGGTTCAGCACAAACTATCAAAATCGATGCATCAAATGATGACTTAAGAGCATTTTTAGGGGTTCCTGCAGAAGATTCCGGAACAGATGCTGTGGCAGACTTTGGTACAGGAGCCAGAGTGGGCTTTTCTGATACAGCAACCATAGAAACAGATGGTAATCGTATTACGGTAACAGATAAAGATGGATTTTCCATGGTTTTGGATGCAACTAAAGCAGAAGA
Organism: Lachnospiraceae bacterium; assembly: GCA_051880435.1. Classification (GTDB taxonomy): domain Bacteria; phylum Bacillota; class Clostridia; order Lachnospirales; family Lachnospiraceae; genus CAG-590. Next base: position 9,464 of record JBJENY010000096.1, read on the forward strand.
TATTACAGTTACTGTTTTAACAGCAGGACCTATGGTAGTACAGGTTGGTGGTAATGAAGGACAAACTTTGGATATTAATATCGGTAAAACAACTGCCAATTCATTAGGTGTTGATAAAATATATATTTATACACATGAATATGCATCAGAAGCCATTGATAAATTAGACGCTGCCGTAGTAAAGGTTTCCAGAATCAGATCTTCTCTTGGTGCATACGAAAATCGTATGGATTATACATCAGATAACTTAGATGTTCAGAATGAAAACCTGACAAGTGCCGTATCAAGAATTATTGATACCGATATGGCGGAAGAGATTACAGAATATACCCAGAAAAATGTTTTGAGTCAAAGTGCAATGCAGATGCTGACCAAAGCAAATGCATTTCCGGAGGGATTATTACAATTATTCCAGAGATAGTGAGGTAAGTATATGACACAGGAACAAATGGATAGCTACAAGCTTCGAATTACCCAGGCAGGCATTGGTGAATTTGTAGTCATTATGTTAGAAATGGAAATGCAATGGATAAAAGAAGCATTAACCTTTTATGAAGAAAAAAAGGAAGATTCTTTTGTTGAATGTTTAACAAAAGCCCAGACGGTACAACAACATTTAATGGATGTATTAAACCTTGAAAATCCTGTTGCAAAAGATGTATATGCTGTTTTTATTTATATTAATAAGCAGTTAATTACAGCCAAAATAAAAAAGAATCCATTGGATTTATCTCGCTGCAAAGATATGTTGTTAAAGTATCGCAATAGTTTTGAACAGATTGCAAAAACAGATGAAGAAGGACCGATTATGTCGGCAGGAGAAGTGTATGCCGGATTAACCTATGGTTCCGGCGGATTAGTAGAAAACAGTACTGGTGGTATGGATTTTACAGTATAAATAAGTATGAAGTAAATGAGTCGGTGGATGATAGAATCTGCCGACTTTTCAAATATGTGAAAAAGTGTTATGATACAAAGGTTCGTGGTTTACAAAAAAGAATTATACCACGGGAATTTTCCTTGAAAAAAGGTGAAGTAGTTTTATTACATAGTGAAAGAGAGGAAAAAAATGAAGAAAGACGATTGTATTTTTTGTAAGATTGCAAGTGGTGAAATACCATCAACAACAATTTTTGAGAACAATGAGTTTAAGGTTTTTTTTGATGTAAATCCGGCAAGCTATGGACATTGTCTGATTGTTCCAAAGAATCATTATAATGATATTTTTGATATGGATGCGGAAACAGGTGGTAAATTATTTGGTCTTGCCACAGCAGTTGCCCGAGCTTTGAAAAAAGAATTAAATTGTGATGGAATGAATATTGTGCAGAATAATGGTGTAGTTGCCGGCCAGACTGTATTTCATTTTCATTTGCACATAATTCCACGATATGAAGGGGATAATGTTACTGTTTCTTGGCAGCCGGGTAGTGCTGATATGGAGCAGCTACAGGAATTGGCAAAGAAGATTCGCAAAGACATTTAAAGAGTAGGTGACAAAACATGGGTACGACTGCACAAAACAATGCAGACAACAAATCTGAAACAATGATTGAGATGAAAAATGTCTGTTTTGGCTATGGAAAGGATGTTATTCTTTCTGATGTTAATTTGACAATTTTAAAAAATGAATATGTTGGAATTATTGGTGCCAATGGTGCAGGAAAAAGTACTTTGATGAAAATCATATTGGGACAGCTTGTTCCAAATCAAGGTAGTGTCTGTGTCAATACAGAAAAAATCGGATATGTTCCACAGGTTGGATTTTATCAGATGAGCCAGTTTCCGGCTAATGTGTTAGAAGTGGTTTTAACCGGATTATATAAAGAGATTGGAATGTTTCGTTTTCCCAAAAAGGAACATAAGGAAAAGGCAAAACAGCTTTTGGAATTAGTGGGAATGAAGGAATATCAGAAACGAATGTTGTCAGAACTTTCAGGAGGACAACAGCAAAGAGTTATGATTGCCAGAGCTTTAGTATCGGGACCGGAGCTGCTTGTTTTAGATGAGCCATTAACGGGTATTGATCAGGAAGCGGGAGAAGAACTGTATCAGATTCTGAATCGTTTGCATAAAGAATATGGAATGACCATTGTAATGGTAACCCATAACATGGAACAGGTGGCAAGATTTACGAATCGCTTTTATCATGTCAGAGATGGCAGTGTGCATTTAGACAAGTCCTCTGTATTGTGTGATGAAGTTATGAAACAAAAAATGATTATTTCCAGACCGAAAAAGTTTCATACAAATAAAGGAACAATACACAAGGGTATGGATTTAAAAGAAGTTGAAGAACCTTATGATGCTTCCTACAAAGGAAATAGGAGAAATAAGTAAATGTTAGAAATCTTTCAATATGCATTTATGCAAAGAGCCTTTATTGTTGGAATTTTACTTGCAATTATTATTCCGTTAATTGGCGTCATTGTAGTTTTAAAAAGATTATCCATGATAGGGGATGCCTTATCTCATACATCATTGGCAGGTGTGGCCCTTGGATTGATATTAGGAATCAATCCTATTATTGGAGCGGTAGTTACCTGTGTTGTTGCAGCATTTAGTATTGAAGCAATCAGACGAAAACTTCCTAAGTATGCCGAGATTTCCATATCCATTATTATGTCAGTGGGGATTGGTCTTGCCAGTGTGTTGTCGGGATTTATTGATGATACCTCAGGGTTTAATTCATTTTTATTTGGCAGTATTGTTGCGATTACAAATACAGAAGTATGGATGGTGGTCATTGTAACTGCTATTGTAGTCATCACATTTTTGTTGTTATATAAAGAGTTAATGTTTATTACCTTTGATGAGCCAGGAGCGGTGCTTGCAGGGTTACCGGTAAAAAAGATTAATTTTGTGATTACCCTTCTAACTGCAATTACTGTGTCTGTGGCGGCACGAAGCGTAGGGGCACTTATTGTATCTTCTTTAATGGTAATACCGGTTGCCTGTGCCATGCAGCTTGCAAACAGCTATAAAAAGACAGTAATATTTTCTGTTTTATTTGCCTTATTATTTACCATTATTGGATTGTTGTTATCCTATTACTTTAATTTAAAGCCGGGTGGAACCATTGTTTTAACAGGAGTTGCAGTATTGATACCATTGATGATTGCAAAGAAGTAAATGTAGGAAGGCAACAAATTTCATAATTGCAAAGAAGTAATTATGGGAAGGAAATAAATATCATAATTGGGAGAAAGAATAATAAAAATAAAAGCACAACATTGGGATTTATCCTTTTGTTGTGCTTTTGTTTTTCTGTTTTTCGTTTTTGATTATTTTAAATCAATATAGACATATCTTAATTGGCCGTTGGTAAATTCAAAGGTGTAACCGGAATCACCAATATACTGAGTAGAGTCAACTTTATATTCGTATGTATTAGACTGATACTGTCCATCATCTGATGTATATTCGTTCTTATCTGTTGGCTCACCGGAGTTTGCAACTAATTCCTCTTCTGTTATTGTTAATGGGAAGGCAAACTGAAGAATATCATTTGGCTCGTCTAAATCAACAGGAAGATAAATCTCGCAAATTGGACACTCGGCTATCGTCTTATTCTCGTCAGTAAAGTTACCTACATATATTTGTGCACTATAATAATCACCAAGTATAATTTTGAATCCCTGAGAAGAAGAATTAGCATCTAAATTGTTGTTGGCGTTTGCAATATCATCTACATCAAATGGAACGCCGTCATCAATCATATCCTGTAACGTAGTAACACCAAGAGTGTAAACTTTGCCGTTGATAGCAAAGCTACGATTATCTAAGTCGGCATAAAAATCACTTAATCCTTCAACAGGAGTGGGAACGGATGCTTCTGTCGTTGCTTGTGTATCTTCGTCATCTTCAACTTCTGTTGTGATTTCATCTTCTAATCCTTCCGGAACAGTACCTTCGGTTACTGTAAAGGTGTATTCTGTTGTGTCATCATAAATAATATCTGAATCCTTCTTTCCGGCAAAAATTAAACTTACAATAAAAATAATAGTAGCAATAATACCAATAATTGAGCAAATTAAACCACCAATTGCAAATCCTGATTTTTTGCCCTTTGCTAAGCAGACAATACTTAGTATCAAACCAATGATACCGGGAATACCGAAGCATACACAACAAATAATTCCTAAAACACCAAATACTAAAGCACAAATTTCTAAGGCCTTGCTATCCTGTGTTGTGGATTGGCTATTGGCGGAACTTGCATCGGTATAGTAAGGTGTGTCGGAAAAACGTTCTCCATCAAAGCTGTTGTTTTCATAAGTGCCGCTTTGATAAGAACCGCTTTGATAAGAACCACTTTGATAAGAACCGCTTTGATTAGGTTCACTTTGATAAGAATCACTTTGATAGGAACCACTTTGATTAGAATCACTATGAGTAGAACCGCTTTCAAAGGTTTCACTATCTATTCCTTTGTTTTCCATATTATTTTCGTCCATTATATTCTCCTTTTGAACTTATATTTCTACAACGTAGATAATAAGGATTATAGTTAAGAACTTGTTTTTTTGCAAGAACATTTTAAGGGGGTGGCATTGTCAGAAAAAATAAAAAATGATATAGTAAGGTATTATTGAACATATATATAGAAAAGAGGTATTGTTATGGGAAAACAAACATGGAAACCGGGAAATATGTTATATCCGGTACCGGCGGTATTGGTTACCTGCAGAGATAAAGATGGAAATGATAATGTACTGACAATTGCATGGGCGGGAACAATTTGTTCTGACCCTGCCATGCTTTCTATATCTATAAGAAAGGAAAGACATTCTTATCCAATGATAAAGGAAAGCGGAGAGTTTGTTGTTAACCTTACAACGGAGGATTTGGTTTGGGCTACAGACTATTGTGGCGTGAAAAGCGGTAAGGATGAGGACAAATTTGTGAATGCAAAGCTTACAAAGGCAGAAGCAGAAAAAGTAAATGCACCAATTATTGTAGAAAGTCCTGTTAATCTGGAATGTAAGGTGAAACAGATTGTGGAGCTTGGAAGTCATGACATGTTTATTGCAGAGGTTGTAAATGTTCAGGTTTCTGATGAATATATGGACGAAAAGGGAACCTTCCATTTAGAGGATGCTGATTTGGTGGCATATTCTCATGGAAGATATTATTCATTAGGGCAACAGCTTGGAACCTTCGGATATTCTGTTCGTAAAAAATAGGGGAGTCAGTTGTGAAAAAATTTGGATGGAAAACCCGGTTACAATGGGGAATTTATGTGGCAGCCTTATTTGGCATATTTCTCGCTGCTATTTTTGTTCCTTCCCCGGGGAATACTGCATATTTTGGAAATGGAAAAATAAATAATCCCATTACCGCTTTGTTAGAGGACGCTTTTTCAAAACAGCGGATTATTGTTGCAATTAATAATCAGCCTGTAGCAGTAGCGGGTTCTTTAGAAGCGGGAGAAGCTGCCTATAAAGCAGCCAGATTAAGATGTAATAAAAATGGACTGGTTTTGGTGGATGCCACTGTTTCTTATATTGTTGCAGATAGAAAACGGGATGGGCAGTTCTTAAGGGAACATAACATTTTAAAAGAGGCGGACTTAGAGCAGCTGCTTTATAAACAGTTAAATCAGTTGATAAATCAGGACGGACAGCTTGCTTATACCATTCGAATAGACGACTTTACCGTAACGGTAGACAATATGGAGGATGTTGTAGGTGTTTTGGAAAAAGCCCAGGGTGCCTATGACAAGACGGATGCTTTTCAGGTTACGTTAGCAAGGAATGAAAACCACAATATTTCTAATTATGAAGTAGCAGTTCATAAGAAAAAGGATGCTGTATTAGAAACAAGTGGTGTCATAGATAGTAGCAATCAGGAGCTTGTAGACCAGTCCCGGGAGGATGGCGTCAAAAATATCCGTTTTGCTGAACCGATTTATGTTGTGGCAACGATGGCAAAGGCTAACCAGGTTACAAATGAAGAGGATGCTTATGCAAAGCTTACCGAGGAAAAAGGGGAAGAGGCTGTTTATGTGGTAGAACCCGGTGATTATATGGAGTTAATTGCCGAAAAAAATAATATGGAGCTTTCATTGCTTCGAGAGTTAAATCCCCAGATAGAGTCAGATGAAGATTTGTATTATGATGACCGGTTAAAGGTTATGGTGCCAAGTGCAGCATTAACTGTTATGGTTGACCGTCAGGAAACCTATGAAGAAAACTATTATGCAGATGTAGAGTATGAAGATGATGACAGTATGTATATTGGAGAAAGTACTGTCGTTCAGGAAGGACAGGAAGGAAAGCATATTGTTACGGATTTGGTAACCTATGAGGGAGAAATAGAAGCCGGCAGGGAACAGGTAAAAGAAACGGTTGAAGTGGCGGCAGTTGCCCAGATTATCAGACGAGGTACCAAATCCCGACCGACCTATATGTATCCCGTTACCAATTGGAATGTAACTTCTACCTTTGGACAGCGCTGGGGAAGACTTCATGCCGGAATTGATGTGGGAATTCCAACAGGTACCACGGTTCGTGCTTCCCGTTCCGGTAGAGTTGTAACTGCAGGCTGGGTAGGTGGCTATGGTAATTGTGTTATGATTGACCATGGCGATGGAGTGCAGACCCGATATGGTCATTTAAGCCAGGTTTTAGTAAGTGTTGGTCAGTATGTGGATCAGGGACAGCAGATTGCCCTTTCCGGAAACACCGGTCGAAGTACAGGTCCTCATTTACATTTTGAAATGCGTGTGAACGGTGAGGCAACAAATCCTGCACCATATTTGGAAGGTCGTAGTTAATGCAGACGATTTATGGTTTGCGTTAACATACGATAAAATCTATTGGGAAGAAATGGGTGGAATCAACAATGAACATTTTAGGAATCATCCTTATTATTACAGGTATGGGGCTATTTTTTGCAGGGCGTTTAACTAAAAAAAGCCTGCCACCTGATTATGATGCAGTAGCAGATGACGGATTTTATGAATTGCTTTGCAGTGTGGGAAGAGTATTGGAGATTGCAGGGTGCATTTTTGTCGTAATTGGTATTTTGTGTGTTTTCATATGTGCTTTATTATGATGCAGCTACGCTTAGCTTCGTCCACATGTTACAGAACGAAACGCACATTTTGAGCCTGCTAAGTACGGTTGTGTTATAAGAGCCTGCTTTTGGTATTTGTTACACACAACAGAAACCTTTTCTGTATGCGTTTCGCAATCGCCAAAAAAGATTTCAGAAAGAAGGGAGACTATGGGTGGTATCATTTATGATGCAAGAAGAATAAAGGCCTATGAATATTTACAGGAATTAGGAAAAATGACTGGTAAGTCTCAGGATTTTATTGATGAATTGTGGATGGTGATCTTACAGAATGGTGATTTAATGGAAGAATATATGTATTACATTGATCATCACACCTTTTTAGATGAAATAAAAATCGAGGGTTATGGCTTGTCAGATTTATATATGTGGTTAATCAGGCGATTTAATCTGATGATTGACTATGGTAAAAATGAGGCGAACTGCAATAAAGAAGCCCTTGTATTAGATACCTTCTGGCATATGGGACAGATGAAGGTACATCCTGCAGAATATAGAAAACGGTTAGAGGATGGATTTGATCAGGGAATGGATCAGCTGTAGTTTTTCGCAGCTTATACATATTATTTTGTGTTTTGCAAAAATTTCTTGGAATAATGTTTTATGAATACCCTTTTTGCTGAAAAACAGTAAGAAGGGTATTTTTTGTGAACAGAAAGAAATTCTTCATTTTCTATTGGCTATTTTTGTAAGATTTTTCCTGTATGCTACCAAATAAAGGAGGGGATGTTACAATTTATGTAAATATTAGCATTTGTAAAACTCATAATGATTATGTGATGTGCATAATTCACAATTGAATTAAATGTTAAATGAGTTTCGCAAACGCCTAAAATATTGTATAGTAGGAGGTGAGGTGATTGAAATGATGAATATATTAGTATGTGATGATGATAAAGAAATCGTGGAAGCAATTTCCATTTATTTAAAGCAGGAGGGATTTGGAGTTATCTGTGCGTATAACGGACAGGAAGCCTTGGATTATGCCAAAAAGGAAGATGTGCATTTAATTATTTTAGATATTATGATGCCAAAGCTTGACGGAATTCATGCCCTGTTAAAGCTTCGGGAAAAGAGTGCTATTCCCGTAATTCTACTTTCCGCAAAGTCTGAGGATGCAGATAAGATACTTGGGTTAAATGTAGGTGCAGATGATTATATAACCAAGCCCTTTAATCCCTTAGAGCTTGTAGCAAGGGTAAAATCACAGCTTCGTCGTTATACGAAGCTTGGAGGCATGGAGAAAACAGACGAGGGTCTTTTAGTAAATGGAGCCATTACCCTTAATAAGGAGCAGAAGTTGGTTACGGTAAATGATGAAGTGGTAAAGCTTACACCAACGGAATTTAAAATTTTACAGTTATTTATGGAGAATATAGGAATGGTATTTTCTTCTTCTCAAATCTACGAAACGATTTGGGAGGAGGATGCCTATGCCACAGAAAATATTGTTTCTGTCCATATCAGAAGACTACGGGAAAAAATTGAAATTAATCCGAAGAACCCTGATTATATTAAAGTAATGTGGGGAGTAGGCTATCGCATGGAGAAAAAATAGTTTGTTATGAATAGAAAAGAGGAAAATAAATGGAAGGTAAACAATTTGGTTATTCTAAGCTTGGAAAGCTGTTAAAGGGATTCTTTTGTCTTGCGGCTTTTGGTGTTTTTGTTGTCTGCTTCATGATAGTGGTGTGTGGTTATGCATCCTATGGTGAAGATGTGATTACCAATCCAAAGTCCGGCTATTACGAAACACGAAGCTATCAGGATGATGTGTTAAACAGGATTTATAGTGCTACCGGTCATTTGTTATACATTCCCGATAATATGATGAAAAATAATGAGTTTTCTGTTATTGATGTAGAGCAAAAGGAGCTTTATACCTATGATTTAGAGGATATGTATAATTTTTTTGCGGGAGAGTTGGAATACACAGATACATTATCCTATTATAATTCCTTTCGGAAAGATTATGAAAATATCAATTATTTAGACTTGTCCGATTATCAAAAGGCAAGAGGATTTTTGGAGTATGAAAAATACCAGAACTCTTATATTTATTTTAATGATACAACCTTTCGTGCATTATTTTTAGATCAGGGTATTCGAAATATTGAACATCGTTTTTCTTATGATTTTGATGAGAATGCATATTTTATTTTTGATTATCAGGGAAAAACAAAAACGGCGGAAAAAACCTTAGAGAAAATTAGAGATTGTGACAGAGAAGAGTCTATTGGAGAAAAATACGATTTAACAGATATTGATTATGCTGTATATGATGGAACCATTTACTATTCAACAGGGGATGATTATTTTGAACCTTATAACTGTTATGTTTATAAAGTGAGTGACCTTTGTTCTTTGTTAAAGGAAATTGACCCGGAGGGAACAAGATATGACAGTATTTTATTTGGCTTGTTAAAGTCGAATAATATGAACGAAGGGTGGATTGAAGAGCCTTATTATGCTTATGATTCCATTCGTTCTATGAAGACTGCATTAGACAATATGTTTGATTTGGATACATCGGGAGATTTTTATTTCCTATACGCGGATGGTTCGTTGAAATGCAGCGAACAGGATTTGGTGGAGAATATCAAAAATAATCCATCTATTCCGGATATGGAAAGACAGGTAATGACATATTTAAAGGATCATAATTGTACTTATTATAGTTTTCGTTTTCCCGGTAATGGAAAAATAAACTGTACCACCAATGGCGTTCCTTTCGAATATGCAGACAGAGTTGCCAATGAATTTGGAAGCTATGGTATCGAAAATGATGTATTGTTTGTATATGGTTTTGCTACAGAGAATTCATCATTAGATAGTTATAGTATGAGCCAATATGCAAAAAATTATAGCTTTTTTGCAAAATATATTCGATTCATTATTGGAGCAGGTATTGCAGCATTGGTAGTCACCATTCTTCTGGCTGTTTCTCTTATATGTACTACAGGCAGAACTTATAAGAAGGATAAGGACGTGGTACTCAATACCTATGACCGGTTGTATAGTGAAGTCTGGTGGTTAATTACCTGTGGTGTTATCTGTACTTTGGCAAGTGCAGAGTATGCAATTTTTAATGAACAGCTTCGGGATTTTTCTGTTGCAACTATGGTTCTTTTTACAGTAGAAAGTGTTGTCTTTGCATATTTTATTATGATATTTGTATTAAGCCTTTGCAGAAGAATAAAAGGAGGGCTGGTTTTTCATAAATCTCTTATTATTAAGTTTGTGAAATGGTTATGGCAGCACGGAAAAAAAGGCGTTATTACAATGAAAAATGACACCCTTGCCAAAGTAAAGGGTACAAACCGTTTTCTATTCCTTTATGTAATATTTGCAATGATTAATTTCCTTCTTATCTGGTTTTGTTATGATTTTTATACACCGGAACCCATATTATTATCTTTCATTTTGCAGCTTTTGGGATTATTTGCAGTTATTTTTCTTGTAAGGGATACCAATGCATTAATTCGTGGTGTGGAGCAGATTGTGAAAGGTGATCTTGATTACAAAGTAAAAACCGATGAGAAATTTGGCATATATAAGGAACTGACGAATAATATTAATCACATAGGGGACGGATTAAAAGCCGCAGTAGAAACCTCACTTAAGGATGAGAGAATGAAGACGGAATTAATTACCAATGTTTCCCATGATTTAAAGACTCCATTAACCTCCATTATCAATTACATTGAACTTCTGAAAAAGGAGGAAATGGAAAGTGAGGATGCAAAGCATTATATAGAGGTGTTAGATGGCAAGGCACAGCGTTTAAAACAGTTAACAGAGGATTTGGTAGAAGCGGCAAAAGCAACCTCCGGAAATATTGAGCTTACCATGATGACCATTGATTTTAATGAGTTAATGAGTCAGGCAATTGGAGAGTTTGAAGAAAAATTTGCCACAAAGGAATTAGAGGTTGTAGCCAGTCATCCGGAAGAGCCTGTTAAAATTATGGCAGACGGAAGACGACTTTACCGGGTACTTGAAAATGTATTGCAAAATGTATGTAAGTATGCCATGCCAAAAACAAGAGTATATATCGATTTGGTGAAGGAGCAGGAAAAGGCAGTCTTTACCGTTAAAAATGTATCGGATGCGCCCCTTAATATCAGCCCTGATGAATTAATGGAACGATTTACAAGAGGGGATGCATCAAGAACCACAGAAGGAAGTGGTTTAGGCTTGTCAATTGCAAAGGATTTAACTGCCCTTCAGAAGGGTAAATTCAGCATCGTATTGGATGGAGATTTGTTTAAGGTTGTGATTACTTTTCCTTTAGTGGATACAATGGAAAGCGTAATGACAGAGGATAGCAAGAATAATGAAGAAGAGGATTTAGTATGAAAATCGGTTTGACGCAAATGGATATTGCATGGGAAGATAAAGAAAAAAATAAGGAAACAGTGAAAAAATTTTTAGAAAAAGGAAAAGCCCAGGGACTGGATTTGATTGTATTTCCGGAAATGACATTAACAGGTTTTACCATGAATACCTCCTATGCGGGGGAGGAGATTTTATTTTCGGATACCCTTCGGTTTTTTAAGGAAATGTCGTTCACATACTCCATGGCCATTGCATTTGGTTATGTAGAGGACTTTGGTAAGGAATACTACAATAAGCTAATCATTGTGTCTCAGGGAAAAATCATATATGACTATGATAAAATTCATCCCTTTAATTATGGAGAGGAGGGAGAACACTATATTGGTGGAAATGAAGTAAAAACCGTTGTTTACCAAAATATGTGTTTGTCCGGATTTGTATGTTATGATTTGCGTTTTCCGGAAATCTTTCAGGCGGTATCGGGTGATGCAGAGCTTATCCTTATAATTGCCAATTGGCCAAAGGAGCGGATTGTTCATTGGGAGACGTTATTAAAGGCAAGAGCCATTGAAAATCAGTGCTACATTGTAGGGGTTAACCGAATTGGAACAGGAAATGGTATTACTTATACTGAAAGCTCCATGGCATTTGATCCATTAGGAGAACGGTTGACAAAGCCTCACAGTAAGTCGGATTTGATGGTAATCGATGTGAATCATGCTCATGTAAAGAATGTGCGTCAGAAGTTTCCATTTAAAAAGGACCGGCAGGTGGAATTATATAAGGGCTTTTACAATATGAAGTAGAGTTCTTGATTTCACCCGCTTTGGAGAATAAAAAAGACTAAGCAATTTGTTTCAGAAAAACAAGGGGCTTAGTCTTTTGTTGTTTTAACTGTTTATCCCTTTATGAGAAAATGGGAAATACCATATAAAATAAGCAGGTGTACCGGATAAAACCAGTAAAATACCATTTTTAAGGATGGCCCCCGTTTGCCGTTATAAAGGAAGATAGGAATGAATGCCAATAATCCATATAATTCAAATGCACCAAAAAACAGATAAAGAAGTAAGGAACAAAGCAGGAATTGCATCATTTTATTCTCTCTTGTTTTATAGAAGGTACATATTAAAAGTACGCCACCGGCATTGTAATCACAGTTACAGAAAAATGCGATTGCAAGAATGGCAAAAAAAGGAAGGAAAAACCACCGTCTTGTGTTCATTTCTTCCAGACAAAAGATGGCACATAAACCAAGTGCTAATGTAATAAATACATTTTGCTTTTCAGGATGGAATACTTCCCCATAAAATGCAATATCAAAAGGAATCTCTGACAGGATTGCAAAAATGGAAAGCCTGATTAAGTAATTCCAGGTATTTCTTGTATGGAAAAAACCTTCCACAATTAAAAAACAAAAAATGGGAAAAGCAATTCTGCCGATTGCCCGAAATGCTGATATATCCGGAAATAAAATATATCCAACATGATCAATAACCATTGTAATAATGGCAATCATTTTTAATGTGAAATTGTCAAATAATCCCTGTTGTTTTGTTTCCAAAATAAATACCTGCTTTCGTTTATTTTATTTTTTTAATTATAGCATTGGATTATGTGTATTTCAACTTGTCATAAAATTAAAGAAAGAAACATAGGCATTTTGCAAATAACGCTGGTATTTAATAGGGAAAATTGCTATAATGTTTATTAATAATGCCTTACTATACATTTTTTGATGTTTGGAATGTTAGAATAGGCAATCCGGAATATAAAAACAAAAAGGATTACAACAATATAAAGAGCTGCGAAAGGAGAAAACAATGGGTAAAGGTGACAAGTTTAAAACAGTATCATTTGGTGGTTATGATAAGGCTGAAGTAGATCGCTATATTGACGATATGAAAAAGACACATCAGCAGGACATTGCAGATTTGAAGCAGACAATTTCTAAATTAAGTGAAACGGTAAAAAGTCTGCAGTTAGTAAAAGACAGTATGAGCTCGGAAAATAACCAGGCAATTGAAAATATGCAAAAATACAATGAATCCTTACAGGCAGAGCTTGAGAAGGCCAATAGAAAGCTTTCAGAACAGGAAGAAAACAGTAAGGGTTACGCAGATAAGTTAGAGATTATCTCCAAAACCTTAGTAGAAACAAATGAAAGATGCGACAGACTTGTAAAGGATGCAGAGGCAGATGCAAAGAAAATCATGGATGATGCGGAATATAAAAGCCGTGAAATGCTTACCTTGGCTAAAGTTGAAAGTGACAAGATGATTGATGAGGCAAAGAATCAAAGTGCATATATGATTCAGGATTCAGAAACACAAAGTGCCAATATCTTACGTCGTGCAGAGGAAGAACGGGATAATCTTCGTGTCCGTGCAGAAGAAGAGTACAAGCAGTCTACTGCAAAAACCAATGCAGAATGTCAGCAGATGTTAGAAGAAGCAGAGGCGCAAAGAGAGGAAATGTTAAAGGATGCAAAGGAAAGAGTTACTTCTATTCGTGGCTCTATGAAGAAGGAATGTGAGAACGTAAGTACTTATATGCAAAGCTTAATGGAATCTGTAGAAGGGGTTGTGAAGGCCTGCAATGAAACTAAGGTGATTACAGAGCGTGCATTTAAGGGAATTGAACCTCCAAAAGCAGAACCTGCTGCTACGCAGGAAGATACAGAGGAGATACCACAGATAAAGTTTTAAAGAATAAGAGGGATGCGTATGGCAAAAAATCGTATTGATATTTATCGAGAATTTGCACAAAATATTGAATATCCAATGGTGATGTTTGAAGCCGAAACCGGTACCGTATTAGAAATGAATTATGATGCCGAGATTTTAATTGGCTCAAAGGCAAAAAATATTCAAATGGAGCCGGGACGTGCCATTACCGCTACTGATTTTTGGGAATTGCTTCGGGGAAAAAAGAGCTTAATCTGGCATAGAATCCGCCTTGTGGCAGATGGAAAAGAAGTGCTGGTTAGTGGGCTGGTAAATGAATCCAATGTGGAGGGAAAGGTGATTTATACTTTATTATTTGAACGCCGTTCCGACCTTAATATTGGAAGTGTTACCCTGGAAAAAATTGTGAATCATGCAGATATTGTTGCCATTCATTTGTATATGGATGGTGAGCGGTATAAAGTGGATTATGTTTCCCAGAATATTAACCGCTACGGATATACAAGGGCACAGCTTTATGAAGATAAGATTGCCTATATTGACATGGTTTGTCCGGAGGATCGGGAATTAATCATGAACCGGATTGATTCTGATGTGATGAAAAAACTGGATGATGGAATGATTGAATGCCGTATTCTTAGTGAACAGCAGGAGCTGATTCCCGTTCGTTTACTGATTCATTATGTATATAACGAATATGGCAATATTGCAGCATTAGAGGTGCTGTCTGTAGATTTATCGGAAGAGCTTCGTAAGAACAGGGAACGGAATTATCTGCATCTGGCAATTGCGAAAATGAAAAGCGTGGTTCTTGTAAAGTCCTATAAAGAGGGAAAGCGTAAGCTTCGTTATATTTCACCTAATGCTGAAATGGTTGGTATGAATGTAGATGCATTGGTAAAGGGATACAAATTAACAGAGGATTATATTCATCCCGATGATCGTGATAATGTAATTGATACCATTTATCAGGCCGTAGATAATGGAGTTACCGATTATACACAGGAATATCGTATGGTACGGGATGATGGAAGGATTATCTGGGTTGAAAATGATGTTACGGTTACAAGGGTTTCATCCGGTGAGGCGGAGATTTCATTTTTGCTGACAGATATTACGGCCAGAAAAGAATTAGAACAGGAATTAGCAGTAGTCAGTAATACGGCAACGGATGAATATGTTGATTACGAAACCGCAAATATAAATAATAGTAATCAGAAAATGGTAAAACAGTTCCAGTTTATTGCAGATGTGTTGGGCAAAGATGCGGATTACTATACTGTTTTATTAGATTTTGGTGGAAAACAGTTGATTCATCCCGGTGGGCCTGCAAGTGATATGGGACTATTTTATGACATGTTTGAACGTCCGGATTTTAAGCAGCTGTTCCATGATATTACGATACAGACAAGAGAAGAAAAGAAGCCGGTATATCGTAACTTTCAGATGGATGCAATCAAGGTAAGTATTGTATTTTCCCCAATTGTAATTGAAAATAATGTGATTGCTTATTGGGTGATGGCAAGCTTCCATGAAGATGGTATGGAGAAGTTAGGTCCTGTAGTGGAGGCACAGTGGCAGTTAGCAAATTCTGTTACAAGATGTTTTTATGTGGATGAAATGATTGAAAATGAAGTGCATCACCGTAAGCTTGTTGAAATGCAGTTGGAAAAAGAACAAAAAGAAAGTGATATCATGGAAGAATTAGTATCCTGCATATCCAAAGATGGTGTTGCTGCCATTGGAGAAATTAGCCGGAAGGCAGGTAATTTCCTAGGGGTGGCGGATATTGCAATTTACACCATTGATAAAAAATCCGGTGATGCAGAGATTTATTATGAATGGAGCAAGTCTGGTGAGGATGATGTATTCTTTAGAAAAATGGCACTTACTGCTTCCGAATATAATGTAGCAAAAGCGCATTTTCAAAAGAATGGAATTTTAATTGCAGATGGACAATTACAGGATGCTTTCTTAAAGGACTTTGTAATTCGTACAGATTCCGGTGCGTTGATGCTGGTTGACCTTAAGATTGATGGGGTATCCGGCGGCTATGTAATGATTGCTGACCAGGATAAAAACAGAGTGTTTAATAAAAACATGATTCGTTTTACAAAGGTCATAACGGATTTATTAGGACGAATGCTTTCTGATAATAATAAAGGAAATAAATTAGAAGTGCTGCATGAAGGATTTTTGGATGCCTATAATCATATTCGTGACGCAGTTTTTGTTAAGGATAATCGAACCGGCGACATTATTTTTGCCAATAAGGCTACAGAAAAATTATTTGGTTACAGCCTAGAAGGGCGTCAGGCAAATGAAATTATTAATGACCAGATGGAGCAGTACCGAACCATTCAGGGTGTACGCAAGCGTCTGATTGCAGATAAAAAAATTACAAAATGGCAAAGTTATTTGAAAGAGCTTGACCAGATTATGAATATTGTTGAGGTACATCTGGATACAATAAATGGTGCAGATTGTAGCCTGATTATTATGAAAAAGAATAAGAATAAAGACAAGAAAAAGTAAAATAATGTAAACAATATTTTAGATTTCGTCGATATATATTTGAAAGGAGTAGGAATATGGCAAGTGCAGATATTGGTATTGACTTAGGAACAGCCAGCATTCTAGTGTATGTAAAAGGAAAGGGCGTTGTGATAAAGGAACCTTCCGTAGTAGCATACGACAGAGATACAAATAAGATAAAGGCAATTGGAGAAGAAGCAAGACTGATGCTTGGTAGAACGCCGGGTAATGTAGTTGCAATCAGACCACTTCGTCAGGGTGTAATTTCAGATTATCATATTACAGAAAAAATGATGAAGTATTTTATCCAAAAGGCAGTTGGAAAAAGCTTTTTTGGCCGTCGCCCAAGAATTTCCGTTTGTGTACCTAGTGGTGTAACAGAGGTAGAGCGGAAGGCTGTTGAAGATGCAACCTATCAGGCAGGAGCAAGAGATGTTTCTATTATTGAAGAACCGGTTGCTGCAGCCATTGGTGCAGGAATTGATATTTCCAGACCTTGCGGCAATATGATTGTAGATATTGGTGGTGGTACTGCTGATATTGCAGTTATTTCATTAAATGGTACTGTAGTAAGCACATCCATTAAGGTTGCCGGTGATGATTTTGATGAGGCCATTGTCCGTTATATGAGAAAAAAACATAATCTGTTAATTGGTGAGCGGACAGCAGAAGAAATCAAAATTCAGATTGGTACCTGCTATCGCCGTCCGGAGAATTTAACCTTAGATATTCGTGGACGTAATCTGGTAACAGGATTACCAAGAACCGTAACCGTTACTTCCGAAGAAACCGTTGAGGCATTAGAGGAAGTGACAGAGCAGATTATTGAAGCTGTACATTCCGTATTGGAGCGTACGCCACCGGAGCTTGCAGCAGATATTGCAGATAGAGGAATTGTGTTAACCGGTGGTGGTGCAATGCTTCACGGCTTAGAACAGTTAATTGAGGAAGAAACCGGTATTACAACCATGACAGCAGAAGACCCAATGACTTGTGTTGCCATTGGTACCGGAAAATATATTGAATTTTTAAGTGGCGTTTTAGATGAAGCGTAAGTAAATGTTTGAGAAATCCGGATAAGGATGCAAATGATATGATTTTGGTTTATCGAACATTGAAAAACAATAGAAAAGGAGTGAAGAGATGGTAAGAGGTCTATATACCGCATGGACCGGCATGGTAAATGAACAAAGACGCTTAGATGTTATTTCTAACAATATGGCCAATGCTGATACAACGGGATACAAAAAGCAGGGTGTGACTTCTCAGTCCTTTGATGATGAGTTGACCCTTCGCATTCATAACAATAATCATTACAGTAATCCCTTAAGTCACCGTATTGGTAATATGAATCTAGGTGTTAAGATTGGTGAAACCTACCATGATTTATCTCAGGGAAGTCTGAGAGAAACCGGTAATACCTATGACTTAGCCTTAAGTGGCGAAGATGGATTTTTTACCATTCAGACAACAAACAAGCAGGGAGAGACAACTATCAAATATACGAGAGATGGTTCCTTTACTGTAAACACGGAAGGTTATCTTGTTACCAAGGATGGAGATTATGTGTTGGATACGAATGGTAATCGGATTCAAATCCCTGGTGCGCAAACAGCACAAAATGTAACTTTTGATTCCCAGGGTAATATTGCAGTGGATGGCAGACAGATTGCAACCCTTGGCATTGCAGGCTTTGATAATCCTCAGGCATTATTGCTGTATGGTGAGAATATGTATGACGCTACAGCAGCAGCGGGACTTCGGGCCGGTACTGCAACAGTGAATCAAGGCTATTTGGAAATGTCTAATACCAATGTAATTACGGAAATGGTTAACATGATTACTGTTACAAGAGCCTATGAAGCAGGACAGAAGGTGGTTCAGACAATGGATCAGACTTTGGACAAGGCTGTGAATCAGGTAGGTAAAGTATAACCGTGGTAAAGGAGGAAATGTCTTATGATGCGTTCATTGTGGTCTGCAGCATCAGGAATGCTGGCACAGCAGACAAATATTGATACAATTTCTAATAATTTAGCAAATGTGAATACAACAGGATATAAAAAGGATACAGTAGAATTTAAGTCATTGCTGTATCAAACATTGCAGAATCCATCTACCAATAATGTTGGAGATAATAAACCGGTGCCTGCCCAGGTTGGACTTGGTACAAGAACAGGTTCCATTACCACTGTATTTACACAAGGTAATTTACAATCAGTTGATAAAAACACTTTTATGGCAATTGAAGGTGATGGATTTTTCAAGGTTCGCAATGAGAATGGTGAGATTTGTTATACAAGAGATGGTAGTTTTTCTTTGCAACCGGTGCAAAATGGGGTAATGCTTTGTACGTCCCAGGGATATCCGGTACTTGATCAAAGGAATAATCCCATTGTTTTACCAAGTTCTGTTGGCGAACAGGATTTAACTGTGGATAAAGAAGGTAATTTGTTTATTCCCGGTGGAGAAAATGGTCAGACCAATCCGGTTACTGTAACGGTAAATGGACAAACCTATAATCAGTCCATTGGTCTTGTACAGTTTAATAATCCATCAGGACTGAATAGTGTAGGAGGTAATTTATATCAGGAAACTCCTGCATCAGGTACGCCGTTAGAGGAATCTACTACCAACGGTTTACAAAGAAGTCAAATTCATCAGCAGTATTTGGAAATGTCTAATGTCCAGGTGGCAGATGAAATGGTAAATATGATTGTTGCCCAGCGTGCTTATGAAATGAATTCAAAGGCAATTCAGGCTTCCGATGAGATGCTGCAGCAGGCAAATAATTTAAGAGGCTAATAATGATTTTAGTAATAGACAGACATTTTCTTTGTAATAGATGGGAGTTAGTCTGTTAGAAAGGATTACATATGGCAAATATTTCCGGTATTGATGTAACTACATATTATAACAATATATACTCCCAGGCTTCGGAAGCTTCTTCTTCGGCACTTTCCACTACGCTAAATGGAGTCAACCAGGAAACCAGTGATGAAGAATTAATGGAGGCCTGTAAGGAATTTGAAGCCTACTTTTTAGAACAGATATATAAAGGAATGGAAAAAACTGTTATGAAAGCAGAGGAGAAAGAAAATGATTATGTAAGTGCTTTCTCTGATATGCGGGTGCAGGAATATGCCAGACTGGCTACAGAGCAGGGGGATGGGATTGGACTTGCAAAACAGTTATTTGAATCCATGAAGCGGAATATGATAAGCTAAATGAAAAAGTAAAATATAAAAGTAGATTCAAGAGCAAAATATAAGAGCATATATAAGCACACAATACAAAGCTTAAATGAAAAGCTGCCACTTGTAAATTTAGTGGCAGTTTTTTTGTCCGGAAAGCTATCACGCAGAAATTGTGCGTTCACTAATTTCTATTATTAACAGAAAATGAATGATTTCATAACGAAGATGAAAAATCTGTGAAGGCATATGAAATAAGCATGAAAAAAGAATTACATTTTGTGAAAGGTATAGTCAGAAGAAATAAAAAGTGGTATCTTTGAGTAAATACATTTACCCATAATAAGAAAAAGAAAGAGGCATAAAATGGAAAAAGAGGGCGTTGTCTCAAAAATAATATATAGAAATGAAAATAACCAGTATGTAGTGTTTGTTGTTGAAACCAATGAGGGTGATGATGAAACCTTTGTGGGTTATCTTACAGGATTAGAAGAAGGGATGTATATTCTTGCCCAGGGAGAATATGTGGAACATTCCAGTTATGGAATGCAGTTTCAAGTGTCCGGTTATCAGGTGAAAATGCCGGATGATTTGATGAGTATGGAACGGTATTTGGGCTCCGGTGCCATTAAAGGTGTTGGAGAAGTAATGGCAAAGCGTATTATTAAAAAATTTGGAAAAGATACGTTTCGGATTATGGAAGAAGAGCCGGAACGTCTTGCGGAAATAAAGGGGATTTCTGAAAGAAAAGCCAATGAAATCGGTGTTTGTTTTATTGAGAAACAGGCCATGAGAGAGGCAATTATGTTTCTGTCAGAATATGGTATATCTGCCAACCTTTCTCTTAAAATTTTTAATGAATATGGACAACGAATGTATCGGGTTGTGAAAGAGAATCCATATCAGATTGCAGAGGATATTACAGGAGTAGGATTTAAGACTGCAGATGCCATTGCCAGGAAGGCAGGAATTGGAAGGGATTCTGATTTCCGTATTCGGGCAGGCTTAATTTATTCTCTTAACCAGGGTGTAGGACTTGGTCATATATATGTACCCAAAAGCCTGTTGCTTCATTGGACAAAACAATTGTTAGAAAAAAGCAATGATGAAAAGGTGGACAGTGAGCTTTTACCGGTGGTGCAGGAAGATTTAATGGAAGCACAGCTTATGAATCTTCAGATTGAGGGTAAGGTTGTTTTTAAAGAATTAAATGGAGAAATTATTGTTTACGAGGAAAGAATATACCATAAAGAATTAGAAACTGCCCGTATATTAATGGAAACCAAGGCAAGATTTTCTGTTTCGGAAAACCAATTAGAGGATGCAATAAAGCAAATTGAAAAACAGGAAAAAATGGAATTAGATCCATTACAAAAGGAAGCAATCAGACAGGCTGCCAGAGAAGGGTTGCTGGTTATTACCGGTGGACCGGGTACAGGTAAAACAACAACCATTAATGCTATCATTAAGTACTTTGAATTGCAGGGGCTTGATATTATGTTAGCAGCACCTACCGGACGTGCAGCGAAACGAATGACGGAAGCAACGGGATATCAGGCACAAACGATTCACCGGTTGTTGGAACTAAATGGTGGCGTGGCTGAAGATGGAGATTATACAGGAATTCATTTTGAACGGAATGCCGGAAATCCATTAGAAGCAGATGTGATTATTATAGATGAGATGTCTATGGTAGATATGATGATTATGCATGCACTCATGCAGGCTGTGCTTCCCGGTACCCATTTGATATTAGTAGGAGATGAAAATCAGTTACCATCAGTTGGTGCAGGAAATGTATTAAAGGACATTATTAAATCCGGTTGTGTGCAGGTGGTTTCTTTAACCCGGATTTTCCGTCAGGAGGAAGGAAGCGCCATCGTTGAAAATGCCCATAAAATTAATAAAGGACTTCCGATTATGATGGATAATAAAAGTAGTGACTTTTTTTATTTGCCAAGAACAAATGTGAAGGATATTTCGGAAGAGGTTGGGGCATTACTTACAAGAAAACTTCCAAAATATGTGGGATGTAATAGTAGTGAAATACAGGTTTTAACCCCAATGCGTAACGGAGAGTTAGGGGTTTTTAGACTGAATGAAATATTACAAAAGGAATTAAATCCACCATCCCCGAGAAAAAAAGAAAAAGAACTACATAACGGAACCATCTTTCGTGAGGGCGATAAGGTAATGCAGATTCGTAATAATTACAAGCTGGAATGGTCAGTTTACGGAGGAAAGGGACGCTTTAAAATAGAAGAAGGTGTAGGCGTATTTAATGGTGATATGGGAATCATTAAAGAAGTTGATACTTACAATGAAGAGATTGTTGTATTGTTTGATGATGATAGGGAGGTGTGTTATCCCTATAATTTGTTAGATGAGTTAGAGCTTTCTTATGCCATAACCATACATAAGTCTCAAGGTAGTGAATATCCGGCAGTCGTGATTCCTCTGTTGTCAGGACCTAGGGTATTACTAAACCGCAATTTGTTATATACGGCAGTAACAAGGGCAAAGCAGTGTGTTGTCATTGTAGGAAACGGTAACTTAGTAGAATCCATGATTCTGAATAATGATGAGCAAAAAAGATATTCTACATTTGACATACGTTTGAAAGAGATGCAGGAATTGTTGGAGACATGATTTGATGATGATACATTATTTAGTCATTTTATTTTGTACGTTTTTTGAAGCATGTAGGATCCGTAATGTACATAATCCGGATATTAGATATTGTTGACGAATAAAGGGGGATTATCATGGCATTTCGTTTTATAAATACTATCAGTTTTTGCCGGATATGAAGAAATGTGATTGCAGTAAGTTTTTATGGTAGCGTAGTAGATAAAGATAATGAGGATTTATGATGAAAACGAAGGCGTTTTTACAGTATCTGCCGGATTTGTTATATCCCAAATGTTGTCCTTTTTGTGGAAAAGTAATGCCCTTTATGGGAGCACCGGTCTGTTATAATTGTTTGTCACAGTTAAAAAGAGTTTCTGCTCCCCGGTGTCTTCGTTGTGGTAAAACCATAGAAAATGAGGATATTGTATATTGTAATGATTGCAGTAAAAATCCCAAAAGCTTTGTAAGAGGCTTTCCTGTATTTGAATATACGGGAGGGGTGAAAAAAGCAATCTACGATTTCAAATATAAAAATCAACGAAGCTTTGGACAAGTATTTGCAGATTGTATGTATGTTTGTTATAAAAGGGAATTAGAACAATTAGGGATTGATGGGTTAGTTCCTGTTCCCATACATAAGAAAAAACGAAAAAAGAGAGGCTTTAATCAGGCGGAAATTATTGCTTATCATTTGGGTAAAAGAATGAATGTGCCGGTATTTCCAAAGCTGCTTCGTCGAATGATAAATACGAATCCCCAAAAGGAATTAAGTGATAAAGCAAGAATGAAAAATCTAAAAAACGCTTTTATTATTGGTGCAAATAAGATAAAATTAAAGAAGGTTTTGCTGGTAGATGATATTTATACAACAGGAGCAACCATTGAGGCCTGTACGAAGGTGTTGCTGGCTTCAGGGGTAGAGGAAGTGTATTATATCAGTCTGGCAATAGGACATGGATTTTAGGAGGATAAAAATGGAAGTAAGAACATGCAAACAATGTAAAAGAATTTTTAATTATTTAACAGGACCATCCATATGTCCGGCTTGTAAGGATTTATTAGAAGAAAAATTTATTCAGGTTAAGGAGTATATCAGGGATAATCCAAAAGAAGGAATTAATGAGGTTGCGGAGGCAAATGAAGTTACGGTTAATCAGATTCGACGTTGGATTCGAGAGGAACGTTTATCATTTTCTGAGGAATCAGGTATTGGTATTGACTGTGAAAGCTGCGGAAAAATGATTCTTTCCGGAAGATTATGCCAAAGCTGCAAGGATAAATTATTAGGAAAAGTTGATGAAATGTATCGTGTAGATGATTCTTATGTTGCAAAAAGACATAGAGAAGCTGCCAGAATGCGTTTTATGGATAACAAATAAATAAAATTGCAATTATCTATAATGTTTTCAAAAAAGTTTCCGATATAAATAGTGAATCTAGTGAAACAGGTTACTATTTATGGTAAACGACGGGTCGTCGGAACCGATTATCAAGGAGGAAGGTGTAACAATGAGAATTGGATCAATGAATCAGATTGCACAGGTTTATGGTGCACAGTCTGTAAAGAAAACTTACAAATCAAGTTCCATTGCTGCGACATCCACTACTGATCAGGTTTCATTTTCAACATTAGGAAAAGATATGCAGATTGCAAAGAAGGCATTAAGTACAGTTCCTGATGTAAGAGAAGACAAAGTGAAAGCATTACGGGAGAGTATTGCAAACGGAACCTATCAGGTAAGTGCAGAGAGCTTTGCAGATAAGCTTATGGCTGCATTTGAGGAGAAGTCTATTTAATATCTTTTGTGAATACAGGGATATGAAACATACTCGAAAGATTTCTTTCGAGTATAATAGATTCTTCCATAATAAAGGAGAGTCGTATGGCAAGTTTAATTGAAAACTTAATTGATACCTTAGAAGAAGAATGCTCATTATATGAGCAATTAACAAAGGTGTCTTTGGAAAAAACGCCGGTTATTGTGGCGAATGATCTTTTAAGGCTTTCGGAGATAAACGGAAAAGAACAGGCGTTAGTTGATCAGATTACAAGTATATCTCGTAAAAGAGATCAGGAATTAGTAGACATAGCGACAGTATTAGGCAAGGATGCGAAAACGATTACTGTTTCTGAAATCATTGGATTGATAAAGAAACAGCCGGAGTTTCAGCGTCCTTTAATTGTTGTTAGAGATAAATTAATCAAACAGGTGGAACAGCTTCATCAGGTTAGTGTTCATAACCAGGAACTGTTAAAGGAGGCAATTGAGCTGACCGAGTACTCTATTAATTTGGTACAGTCTCTGAATCAGGCTCCTGAAACAGCCAATTACAGCGGGGCTAATTATAGTGGCTCAACCTTAGGTGCCAGTTATTCCTCCTTTGATACCAAACAGTAGATAGGATAAGAAAAAAGAAAGGAGAAGTATGTATGGCAAATACAATGGGTAGCTTTTATATTGGCGCTACAGGAATTCAGGCAAATCAATATGCATTAAATGCAACGGCACATAATATTACCAATGCCGGAACAGAAGGGTATTCCAGACAACAAATTCTTCTTTCAGATATGAATTATGTGAAAATTGGCAGAACGCCCGTAGGAATCAATCAGTCTGGTCTTGGAACAACCATTACAGATGTAAGACTGGTAAGAGACCGATTTGTTGATAAAGCATATCGCGAGGAGTTAGGAAGGGAACAATATTATCAAAGCAAATATGAAGTTGTATCCGAAGTACAGAATTATTTTGGAGAATTAGAGAATAGTAGTTTTCGGACAACAATGCAGAATTTGTGGACAGCCGCAGAGGAGCTGCAGAAGGAATCTAACAGTATTGTTACAAGAAGTGCTTTTATTGCTCGGGCGGTGACATTTGCAGATCAGGCAAATGAAATATATGAACAGTTAACTACTTATCAAAAGAATTTAAATAGAGAGATTCAGGATAAGGTGGATGAAATTAATGAGTTAGCAAATACGATTTATGATTTGAATAAAAAAATTGTTGCAGTTGAGGCTTCCGGTGTGGAAAGTGCCAATGATTTCAGGGATCAAAGAGATCATGCCTTAGATCAGCTTAGTGGATTGATTTCTATCTCTTATCATGAAAATGCAGACGGTCAGGTAGATGTGTATGCTGAAAGAAGAACATTGGTTAGTATGGATCGTATTTATGAGATAGATACAAAACCGGTAAGCGAGGAGTGCGAATATCTGATTCCGGTATGGAAGGATGATCAGTCAGATGTATTTGATATGCATTATAAAGAATCCAGAGATCCTCGTCTTGATAAAAGGCCTGCTTATGTGCCTAGTGCTGAGACAAAGACTGACGTTGGTTCCTTAAAGGGTTTGATTATGTCCCGGGGAGACTGGTTGGCAAATTATACAGATATTCCGGTTGCACCGGAGGCTCCGGTTGTTCCCATTAAGTCCAATTATGCAACGGATGCAGAGTATAATGCGGCGATGGCCCAGTATCAGACAGATTATCAGCAGTATCAGCAGGATTATGAAGCATATTCCAAAGAGGTAGAGTTTTATAATACCTATATGGAACCTTATACGGTGAATAATATTTTAGCACAGTTTGACCAGTTGATTCATGGTATTGTTACAAAAATTAATGATGTATTTTGTCCGAATAAAGAAGTGACATTACAGGACGGAAGCAAGATTCATATACTGGATGAGGAAAATGCCGGCTATGGTATGGGTGAAGCAAATCAAATCCAAGGTGTTGAATTGTTTACCAGACGTACATGGGATCGTTATGAAGAACAGGACATTACGTTAGATACCGGAGAAACCATAAGAGCCAGAGTGTATCGTGAAGAAGATGAAGATGATTATTTATCATTATATACATTAGGTAATATTCGGGTAAATGATGAGTTGGTAAAGAATCCAAGTTTAATGGGTCTTAGTAACCTTCAGGGAGAAGAGCTGCAAGACAGAGCAGATGAACTGGTAAAAATGTGGGATGAGAATTTCAAACCTCTTAATCCAAACAGCTTAGTAATCAATAATTTTGCAGGATATTATAAGGAATTTGTTGCGGATTTTGCTAACAAAGGATATACCTATAATGGTATTGCACAGTCCCAGCAGCTAACAATACAGGAATTAAATGCCCAAAGACAGTCGGTAGTAGGCGTTTCCACAGATGAGGAGCTTTCGAACTTAATTAAATTCCAGCAGGGTTTTAATGCATCCTCCAGATATTTTACAGTCGTATCAGAGATGGTGGAACATTTAATTAATAAATTAGGCGGATGATAAATCCGCCATTTATTTTATTTGAGAACAAACCGATATAATAAATATCAGAGAATTAGGAAGGATGTGGAGCTATGCCATCAACATTTTTAGGATTAAATACCGGTGTTTCCGGTTTGAATTATTATCAGGCTTCATTAAATACAACTGCACATAATATATCCAATGCGTCAACAGAAGGATATTCCAGACAGCAGGTAACGTCACAGGCATCTTTGGCGATTCGGTTAAGAACCGCTTATGGCATGCAGGGAACCGGTGTTACCATGACAGGAATTAAGCAGTTACGTAATGTATATTATGATACCAAGTATCGTGTTACGACATCAAAATTAAATGAATATAATTCTGTTAAGGAGCAGCTTTCTCAGTTAGAGGGTTATTTAAATGAAATTAAAACGGAATCAGGATATACAAAGTTATATGATGAATTAACCTCTGCATTACAGGATCTGGCATCTAGTCCTTCTGATGCAACTTATAGAACCCAAATGATTCAGGCTGCAGATAATTTTACAGATTTAATTAATGAAACTGCCGTGAATTACCAACAGGCACAAACAGATATTAATAATGAGATTGCAGTTCATGTAGATGCAATTAATTCTTTTTCATCCCAGATATATGCACTGAATCAGCAGATTATCAATATTGAAACAAGAGGTGGTAATGCCAATGATCTTCGTGACCAAAGAGAATTATTAGTGGATAAATTATCAGAGCTTGTCAATGTATCTGTTGCGGAAACACCAATTACATATGGAGACGGATTTGAATCGGGTGCATATCGTTATGAGGTTAGAATCGGTACCCAATTGTTAGTAGATGATATGCAATGTAATAAATTACAGGTTGTTGCAAGAGGTGAGAAGGTAAATCAAAATGATGCAGATGGCTTATATGATGTATTCTGGTCAGGTTTGCATGACACCATTGGGGATAAATTTGATTTTAACAGTGTAAATATTACAGGAAAAATAAAAGGATTATTAGAGGTCCGGGATGGCAATAATGCAGCACCTTTTTCCGGAACCATAAAATCCGTCAATAATGGTACGAATGGGACTTCTGTTCTGGTAGAGTTACCGGAAGGAATTCCTGTTGAGAAATTAAATATACCGGAAAATGGTTTGATTACATTAAATTGCAAAAATTATTATTACGAAGGTTTTGAAGCAACATATGATGCAGATGGCAATCTAAATTCCTTTACCTTCAAAAATATTACGATTACCGCAGAGGATGGAAGCCGTATTCCGGCACAGCTTACTGACTTGGTAGATAAGCCAATGTCCATTGGTGAAAAAGTGAATTGTAAGGGAATTCCCTATTATATGGAACAGTTAAATGAGTTTGCCCGGACATTATCAAAATATATGAATGATATCTTTACAACCGGAGCAGATGCAAATGGTGACCCGGGAATGGATTTTTTCACTGCTGCCAATCCGGTTACCGGAGAGGACTTCGTTCTTACAGTGGCAAATGACAGACATGAAGGGAATGTTCTGGCATCTAATGATGCTAATTATTATCGTATGAATGCCTTTAACTGGGCAGTCAATCAGACGATTTATAAAGACCAGACAAAATTAGTTGTATCTTATGAAGAGGATGTTGTACAGGGAAATAAAGATGCAAAAGGAGTCCTTGATAAAATTATTTATGGATTTACAGACCAGAATATGTTTTCACAGGGTACGGTTCCACAGTATTTGCAATCCATTTCTACTTCCTTAGCTGTTGATACTTCCAAATATACATCATTTACAGAAAACATGGATGGTGTGGCAAATATTATTAATAATCAAAGAATGTCCATTTCTAATGTTGACACCAATGAAGAAGCAGCTAGTTTAGTTGTTTATCAGGAAGGGTATAATCTTGCAAGTAAAGTGATATCCGTGATGAATGAGATTTATGATAAGCTTATTAATCAAACCGGTGTTTAAGCCGATATAAATGATGAAGGTTTTCAGGGAAGAAACCTAGTATGTGAGGTTAAAGGAGTAACCGGATAGGAGAAACATATGAGAATTACAAATAAAATGGTGACAGATAATTCTTTGCGTAATATGCAAAAAGCAATGCGCAAGGTCAGTAATTTAAATGAACAGGTTACTACCGGTAAAAAGATTGCTGCTCCTTCTGAGGATCCTGTTGTTGCAATTCGTGCATTAAAGCTTCGTACTACATGTGATCAGCTTGCACAATATAAAGATAAAAATATTCCGGATGCATTAAACTGGTTAGATACAACCCAGTCATCTATTCAAAATATGTATGACCGTTTAGAGGATGTATATGATCTTTGTGTACAGGGTTCAACTGATACCTTTCATACGGATGACAGACAAACGATTATTAATGAGTTGAATGCATTAAAGGATGCGTTATACAAAGAAGGTGGAACTACCTATGCCGGAAGATATTTGTTTTCCGGATATAAAACCGAGACCAATCTTGTATTTCAGGATAATGCAGCAAAGGAAGGCTTGTCTTATACCATTAATGAGTCTATCAATCCGAATATGATAGAAGCAAAAAGAGTGGTGTTAAATGAAATTGATCCTTCAAAGTTGGATGATTATGTAAGTGGAGGTACAGCTTATACCTCTCCGGTTCAATCAAGTCCATATGTACTTCAGTTGGCATATGATAATTTGAATAAAGAAGACCAGACCGTAACAGTAACGAATAAAGATGGAAGTACTACAACAGCAACAATGCCAACCATTACCATTAATGCTGTGACGAAAGATAACGACGGCAATATCATTTCTACAACAAGTATTACACCGGTTGTAATGGAAGTGGCAGATAGTGCAAATTATTATGATTTTAGCGATGGTGCAGATGCCCATTTTATTCCCGAAACAGGAGAAATTGTATTTAATGAGGCGACTTATAATTCCATTAAAGATGCAACAAGTATTGATGTGACTTATGCAAAATCAGAATTTAAGGTTGGAGATTTAAGACCGGAAATGTATTTTAATTGTACCCGGTATGCGCAACAGTCAGATGGTACCATACAGGCTATTGATTATACGGTAGATGATGAAGGACAACAAATACAATATGAATTAAGCTTTAAGCAGTATGTTACTGTGAATGCGGAAGGTAAGGACTTAATTAAACATGACATGGGTAACCGTATTACAGATATGGCTGATGCGGTTTTGGCGGTAATGGATATCGAAGATACCATAGCAAAATTAAAAGCAAAATTAGATGATCCTGCATATCGTAACGATGAAGACGCAATGAAACAAATTAATAAAATGATTGAAGATGCAGATGTTGAGCTTGCCATGAAGCGGGAGAATATGCAAAAATTATTTGGAAATAATATTACGAATTTCCAGAATTTTATGAATGATATTAGTGCTGTGCAGGCCCGTGTAGGAACAACCGTTTCAAAAGTAGAATTAATACAAAAACGAGTTACGGAACAATTGGCAGATTTTAAAGAGTTAAAATCATCTAATGAAGACATTGAGACGGAGGAAGTTGCCATTGATTTATATCAGGCTGAATTAGTATATGATTCTGCGTTGTCAACAACAGCAACTGTCATAAAGAAAAGTTTGTTAGATTATTTATAATGCATTTTCATTGACACAGGAGAGAAATCATCATAATATTTTTCTATAGCGTTGGTGGAGGTTTTGAAAGGAGAAGTATATGAGAGTACAGACTAAATTTTTTGGTGAAGTAGATATTGAGGAAGAAAAGATTCTTGATTTTCCAAATGGTATTATTGGATTTGAAAATTTTAATCAGTTTACCATTATTTATGATATTGATGACGATAGCCAGACAAGAATCAGCTGGTTACAGTCGGTGGAGGAACCTGCATTAGCACTTCCTGTCATTGACCCATTAGCAATTGTTCCGGAATATATTCCTATGATTGAGGATGAGTTACTTGCACCATTAGGCAATCCTGCAGATGCGGATTTGTTATTTTTATTGGTTATGACAGTGCCTGCAGATATGACAAAGGTTACTGCAAATATGAAGGCTCCAATCATTATTAATGGTGAGAATAAAAAAGGTGTGCAGTTGATTGTTGAAAATGCGGATTATCCTGTAAGATTTAACATATATGAGTCCGTACAGAAAATGAAAGAAAAGGCGGGTGAATAATATGTTAGCATTATCAAGAAAAGCAAACGAATCCATTATTATCGGAAATGATATAGAAATTACTGTTTTAGAAGTAAAAGGTGAACAGGTGAAGATCGGTATTAAAGCACCAAAGTCTGTTCCTGTATATCGTGAGGAAGTATATACCCAGATTAAGGAAGCAAATAAAGAGGCTGCAACAGATGCTATGACAGAGAATTTAAAGAAGCTGTTTTCGTAATTTGCCTTGTATAAATAATATGAAAAACAGCAATTACGAATTATTTTTCGTCATAGTGTATATCATTTTTTTCAAAAAGAAAACCTTAGTGGAAGTGATATGATTCCCCTTAAGTAGACACGGTAAATAACCAAAATCTACTTAAGGG
>JBJENY010000097.1:0-8760 GCA_051880435.1 Lachnospiraceae bacterium
CACGTGGCTGGAGATATCCAACAGAGGACATTATGGAAATCTGCCGGCTTGGTGTGGAAACCTGTTACTGGCCTCTATTTGAGGTGGACCATGGCAAGTGGATTTTAAATTATGAGCCAAAGAAAAAGCTTCCAATCGAAGATTTCTTAAGACCCCAGGGCAGATTTAAGCATCTGTTTAAGCCGGGCAATGAAGATTTAATTGCACAGTTCCAGGCAGAGGTTGACAGAAGATGGGAAGAGCTGCAGTTTAGATGCTCGAAATATTAGGGGTCAGACCCCTTTCACAGATTGTTCACAAATTGAATATTAGGGGTTAGACACTATTCACGTTCAGACATCAGATTGAAAAATATTTTTCAATCTGGTGTCTTTTTATGTGTAGGAATATATTTTGAAAAAACAGCATTAACTTAGGTTATTGATTAAAAAAGACATCCACTATTGTTATTGCCCTTTTTTGCGATTTAGTGGAAAAAATATGCCGAATTAGGTATAATATAGGCACAAATGGATATCGTAAAATCACATTAAAAGATGATTATCGGAGAATGTGATGAAAGATAAAATTTGTGAGACAATTGGAAAAAGGTTACGAAGGTGCCGGAACAGTGAACATATGACTCAAGAACAGGTTGCAGCAGTGTTATGTGTTACGCAGGATTATTATAGCAAATTAGAAAATGATAAACTGGTACTGTCATATGATATATTGGACAAGTTATATCATATTGGATGGGATGTTGACTATATAATTACAGGACACGGATTAGAGAAGGCAGAAACATTACTTCAGAAGAAACCAATTCTTGATATGGAAATTTGTGAAAATCAGAATAGTTTACGGTTCTGGTTATATTTTATGGAAAGTCAGATCAATAAGGGTGTATTATCATCAGATGACTTTTTGTATCATGAGACGCTGGCATTTATGAAGATTAATGATTTGGATATGCCGAATTGTCTGTATGCAATTCGAACGACACATCACATTTCACAAATAGATATGGCTGAAAAGTTTAAAATGAATATAAAGACATATATGAAATTGGAACACGGTAAAACAAAACCAGACGCAGGAGTATTATTGGATTTGTATGAATGGAACTATTGTAAACCGTCATTTTTCTTTGATATAAGAAGACATATGTATTATATTGTGAGATATCTTCTCATGGCGATGGATGATGGAAAAGGTTTACAGGGAAAAGAAGTGCTTGAGCATGCAATGAAATTGATGGAGCTTTTGTAAAACAGTTATGCTTCAATACATTATGATTGCTTGTTATAAAATGATAGAGTAAGCGTATAGAGGTAGAAAATTGATAAGAATTGTTATATGTGATGATGATAAAAAAGATATAGAATATATGAAAGATGTCATTTTTGCGTGTGGAACTAATAAAAATGAGGTATGTTTTTATTCATACAATTCAGGAGAGGATTTCTTATTACATGCAAAAGAACTTTCAAATTGCGACTTACTGATACTTGATATGCAAATGGAAGAGCTGGATGGGCATGAGACAGCAGTAGCCTTCCGAAAGCTATTTCCCAAGACAACACTTGTTTTTTGGTCAGGCATATGCAGACCGACAGATGAATCCTTTAAAGCGACCCCTTTTCGATATTTATTTAAAAATTATAGTAGAGAAATAATGATACAGGAAATGCAGGCAGTTATGAGGGAAGTCAGGTCTAAGCAAAATGTGCCACAGATTGTAGGAAACCATTATTATAATATGATATGTTTTGAGCCGGATGATATTTTATACATAGAAAATTGTCGTTTTGGCAGTATTATTCATCCCTATAAGGAAAGAGTAGATTGCGGATTTGAAAAACAGGGTGATATTAGAACAAAAAGGAAATTAAATGAGTTGTATGAAGAGTTACAGCCCTTTGGTTTTGAATATGCACATAATAGCTATATTGTGAATATGAATTATGTCACAAAAATGTCTTCGGATGGGGATTTAAAGCTTAAAGATAATACTGTATTAAGAATTTCACGTTCTAAACAAAAATCTTTCAGGGAGGCATTTTCAGAATTAGTGGGACACAAATATTGAACGAGGAGAAGGACATGGAACTTGTAGATTGTGCAATTTTGCTGGCAAGCTGTGGGGTGGAAGTTTATTTTTTATATTCCTTTTTTGGAACACTATTTGAAAAGAGGGGATGGTTTGCAGACAATAAGTTAAGAATGTGGTTATATAATGGAAGTGCAGTGTTTTTATTGTGTATATGTAATATAATGGGGAATGGGGATACAAATTTGTTTTTGTTTCCGATTCTATCATGGATATATACATGTATACTTTTTCAAGGAAAACTAGGGAGTCGCCTATTGTATTTTATAATGGCTTTTTCAATTATGTGGGGGAGTGAATGGATTTATGCGATTATACTAGGAGTAACTAACGATGCATATAAAACCATGTCAGAAATGCCTTTCACAGTAATATCATTAAAATTATTGACCTATATTATATTTATTATTGTAGAACAATTAATTGGGAACAAGAAGAAAAAGATGGATAACAGAATTTTTTTGAAGTATTTGTGTCTGCCTATTGCCAGTTTTGGTATGATGACAGGTGTTTTTTATTCGGGAATTAATTTTTCTTCTAGTGTGTGGCTTCGTATTTTGATGACAGTCTGTTATATTTTAATGCTTTTTGGAAATATAATAATATTCTATGCATTTAATCAGTATTCAGAGGAAATGAACAGTAACATGGAGAATCAGGCACTCATTATGAAACAACAGGCAGACCTGGAATACTTTATGCAAATGTCAGAAAATCAGGAACGTCATAATGAATTCATACATAATATCAGTCATTATTTAAGAACGATTCATCAGTTTGCACAGGAGGATGATTGCAAAAGGATTGTTAAGATTGTAAGTGAACTTGACAGTCAACTGGTAGAATCTGAAATGAAGATGTATTCAAATTATCATGTATTAAATGCCATACTATCTGAAAAGAGACGTCAAGCGGAAAAGATGAGTGTAGAATTTGACGTCTATGTGGAACCGGGAATTGTGCTGGATAGGGTAGAAGATATAGATTTGATTGCGATGCTTGGAAATCTTTTAGATAATGCGTTACAGGCAGCAGAGAATAATAATAAAAAATCATTTGTAAAAGTCAGGATATATATGCAGGATATGGGAGGCTTTTGTGTTGTAAAAATCGTAAATAGTTATTTTGGTAATGTCATAGTGCATGAAGATACGTTTGTATCAACCAAGAATGAGAAAGGACTTCATGGATTAGGAATAAAAAGTGTAAATAGAATGGCTGAAAAATATGGTGGATATTTATCCTGTAAGGCAAAAGAGGATGTGTTTGAAGCTGTATTATTGATATCTACAATTTGATATGCGTGGAATCGCTTGTGTGACAGATGTGATGTGAAAGAGCATTATATCTGTCTTTTTTTGCAAAAACGTATGCTCATTTTGCAAAAATCGACGGTCTTATTGAAATTCAAGGAATTAAATTGTAGGATTAAAAAAAACAAAGGAGGAAATGTCAAATGAAGAAATTCAAACAGGGAAAGATAATGAAAGTAATCAATTGCTTGGCACTTGTATTAGTGGCTGTTTCTGCTAACTCAGCTTGTGTATTTTATTTTCATCAGCCAGAATTTCCAGAAGCAGCAAGTAAGTTTAGACGCGTTGGAAATGATTAATCATTTTGCGGCTTGACTCACAGGAAAACAGGTTGCAGCAAGAGTTATTCAGAAAGAGGATATGGATGTATCCTTGCTACGGAAATGAATATTCTCATTTCCGTAGCGATAGCTCTTGTGCTGGAGGAATGGAATTTATGAAAAAAATATTTTTTGTTTTATATATAATGATGATTTTACTTATGGCTGGATGTAGTAATAAACAGGAAACAACTATTCAGGAAGAAAAAATAACGACAGAAACTTCAGGTAGTGAAGTAGAAAAAGTTACTACAGAGAAGACAACAGAAGAAAATATAACGGAAGAAAAAACAACAGATTTGAAGAGTACAGAAACAAGCAATGCTGTTGATGGAAATAATCATTTGTCGGACGATAATCATTTTGAGACATATGAGGAGGCATATGAAGCAGTTCTTAAACAAAACTATTCAGATGAAGATGTTTCTTTGCAACTTGATATGGGCTTTGAATATCCGGTTCTATGTGTAGGACAACGTGATTATTATTGCGAATTTTGGTATTACAATAAAGAAACAAAGATGTGCATGAAAGCAACAGAAAGACTAGAAGAAGGAACTTGGGGAAGAATGACGGAATATTTTCCCGGACAAAACTATCTGATACAACAGGGATATAGTGAAGATGATGAAGGAAATCCCAGTACATGGCAGGAAGTCTATGAATTGTGTATTAATGATGAATCCGGTCAACTGGAACTTAATTATATCGAAAAAAAAATTGATAGTGACGCTGAAATGAAATCAATATGGGAAAGTACAAATTAAAAGAAATTATTGTTTTGTAAATTACGAAATTGTAAATGATTGTGTTAAAAATACGTAATAAAGGCGTTGGGTGGTTAATTATGTTTCATGATTTATAATTATTAAAATAATATGTATTGTAAAACAATGCGATTGACGGATAATTTTTAGTTATCGATTGATTATATGAATAAAAACTATGCATTTTGCAGTAGTCAACATAGGAGTAACATAACATGAAAAAGAAAAATTATGACAGAAAACAGTTGTTTATACTAATTGCAAGCCCGGTATTATCACTAATATCGTTTGTTTTAGCTTATTTTTTGGATCCATTGAATTATCAAGAACACGTATCATTGGCGGCAATACCTGCCTTTTTACTTTCAATAATAATACTAGTTATAGGGCAAATAATTACAATACATAACGAAGTTGAAAAAGTTTCTGTGGATTCCGAACGAATTTATGAAACAGTTAAAAACTATTTGCATGTAACTAAAATGGGAACGCCTCAAAGTGCATGGAGATATATAATCGAGAGATTACCTATTTTAGAATATGTTCAGAATACATCATTTAACTTTGAAGATGAAAAAGAAGAATCTAACGAACGCTTATATGATAACGATGTATATCAGCAGTCTTTAAAAATGATAGCAAAGTATGTAAACAAGGGTTTGAAATGGAATGATATAGGCGATGCTTCAGCAATTGAGAGGTTCCGACAAATAGTAAGTTCAATTTCAAACAATTCAAAGGGACGCTATAATTATAAGTTAATAACTCAATCGGAACCTCAAATAGGTTTTATTTTGTTGACATATAAAGACGGAACAATGGAGGTCCTTTTTAACTGGGATTTCAGAGATATACCTCAAGATCCAACAGTTCTATTATCAAGGGATTCAGAAATTTATACCATGTTTGCTGCTCAATATAAAAGTCTGTGGAGAGTGGCTGTTAATGATTATGATAATAGCGCTACCAGATCAACTTCATAAAAATATCTGTTTAGCAAATGAACATCGTTGTTCATCCAGTTACTAAGAAATTCAGCCGAAGTATCAGATATATGTTGACACGTCCAAAGTAAAGTTCCTTCATAATAAGGAATAAAATCTTGGTCAAATGGACTAATACGTTCAAACAATTCAAAATTATATTCAAAATTAGTATATGCCGAATTTCGTAGAGCCACAAACGTCCTATCAAGATCATAGTGTTTAAATTTTTCGCTATTACCTGTTGCAATTTGCAAATCCTGTTCAATTTTTTGTCTCATTGTGGTTGACATAGGACCAAATCGAATTGATGCACCATCGTATTGGCGTACAGCAAGTGTTCCTTGCGGTGTTCTTGTTGCCAAAATATTTATAAATTTGTCAATGTCTTTTATGTATGGAAAAATATTAAATGCTAAGGTTAAATCAGCAGAAGGAATTGATGTGGCGTCTTTTTCTATATCCAATTGCATAAAAGATATTTTTCGAGACCATGTTTTGCTTCTGGAAATCGCTATTTCTAATGATTCGATATCGCTATCTATACCAACAAATTCGCACTCTACAGGAAGTATTTCATTAAGAAGTTCCAACCATAGTCCTGTTGCACACCCTAAATCAACAATTTTCTTTGGTTGCAGCTTTGCTAATCTCATTGCAAATGCTGTTCTTTCAGGTATCTTTGCACGATGATGATTCTCTAACCAACTTGAATTAGCTAATGGTTTTCCTGATGAGTTTTCTTCTGAATACATGTTCATACCTCCTAACTTTGCTTAACTGATCGATAACTAAAAATTATCCGTCACCTAACCCCATCCACCAAAAGTTATAGCTGAAAGTATTTCCTTGTTGTTTATTTGTCGGGCTATCCCGTTGTTTTGTCAGTTACTGCAATAAGCATCATATTTGTATTTTCGCAAAAATGTATGCTCAATTTGCAAAAATCGACATCCTTATTGCAATTGATGTTATTAAATTGTAGGATAAGAAAGTACGAGGGGGGAATAGGCAATGATTGAAAGAGTTGCGGATTGGTATGCAAATAAACAGATTGTAGCAGGAGTTATTCAGAAAGAAGATATGGACGTATATAAGTATGGATATATTCTTGCTATGGAAATGGGAATGAATATCATCATTTCCGTAGCGATAGCGCTCATGTTTGATATGCTGGAATGTTTGATTGTGTTTTCTTGTGTGTTTATTCCACTAAGAACATTTTGTGGAGGATGGCATGCATCTAAAAGCTGGATATGCTCCCTGATTTCTAATGTAACTATTGCAGGCGTTATGATAATAGAAAAACACCAAATCTGCCCATTTAATATATGGATGACAGGGATAGTTGAGCTTGTATGTTTGGTTGTTATATGGAAGCTTGCACCAATAGAGCATATGAATAAGCCATTAAGCAATCAGGAAAAGAAAGTATATGGTAAAATATGCAAAATTATCTACATTTTACAGTTGGTTTTGATGGTAGTTTTCTATTGTGTTAAAAGAATAGAGATATTGCAAACAGGGATGATGGCACATATTATAGTTGTCATCTCGTTGCTTGTTGGATTATTTGAAAGCCGCATGGCGGAAGGTAAAAAGTATATGACATAATTTTGGGGCGGGGATGCTCTTGTTTAATATGCACCTTTATTTCTAATATTAATTGGTACGCAAGCAATAAATATTTTCATTGACAGATATGATGTGAAAAAACATTATATCTGTCTTTTTTATGCAAAAACGTATGCTCATTTTACAAAAATCGACGGTCATATTGAAAATGATATTATGAAATTGTAGGATGAAAAAAACAATCTATGAACATTCACAAAAGAAAACTAATAAGATGGAGTAAAATTAAGGATTCAGCTTCAGGGAACTGTTTTTCATCAGAATTAATAGTTATTTTAAATACAAGAGGGGAGAATAAGTTATGTTTGGAAACTACAGAAAAATAGAAAAGCGGATTTTATCTGTTATTCTTGTAATGGCAATGACCGTCAGTCTGTTATCCGGCTGTGGTCAGAAAAAGGAAACAGTAGAAAATAAAGATACAACAGTTTGGGAAACTGCAAGGGATAAAGCAGGTTCTTTCAAACAGGAACTTGTAATGGCATCCGGGGAGACAGAAAATATACTGAATCAGTTAGAAACATCTCTTGATAAAGGGGATAGTCGGAATGCTACTTCTTTATCAGAGGCGCTTTCAAAGCAATTAGAAGAGACAAAGGAACAGACCGAAGAATGGCTTTCTTCCCAGAAAGTATTAAATACTGTATTAGATGAAAAAGAAAGAAAACTATTAAAAGAACGGGAAGAAGTTTTTTCCAAAGAACTTGAAAAAGCACAGAAAAATGTATCAGAGTTATTGTCAGACCTTCAAAGTGCCTTAAATGAAAATAAGACTGATGAAGCAGCAAAAAAGGTAGAAGAATTACGGTCTCTTTTAGTAGAAGAAGAAACGCCCCAGACCTATGGAACATCTCTTCCCAGTGAAGTAGAGATACCGGAATCCGCAGAAGAAGTTTACCGGGAAGAAAGCAATACTTCATCCGATGGTCAGACGGCAGAACCGGGAAGTTCTCCACAGACAGAAGAAAGTGCGCAGGCTGTTAGTGAAGCTGTAACAAATGAGCTTCTGGCAACAGAGGGGGATACCGGGTTAAGTGATGCCATAAAGGAAAAGGCAGAAGAACTGGAAACTCCACTTGCCATTTATAACTATGTGAAAAACAACATTGGTTATGAGTATTATTATGGCAGCAGAAAGGGTGCATCGGGAACTTTGGATTCCTTAGGTGGTAATGACCTTGACCAGGCAAGCCTTTTAATTGCCATGCTACGTCATCAGGGCTATCAGGCAGAGTATGTAAAGGGTAACATTCTTCTTACAGAAGAACAGGCATTATCCCTTACCGGTGCAGCAACATTTAGACAGGCTGCAGATGTACTGGCATCCGCAGGCATTCCTGTTACCAGACTGATGAGAGGGGAAGAGATTGTCTATATCCGTATGGAGCATGTATGGGTAAGGGCATACATACCTTATACCGATTACCGTGGTGCAGGCAATGCATCAGGAGATAAGGTGTGGCTTGACCTTGACACCGGTATTAAAGATTATGAAGCTGTAACAAATATTTATGATACCTTAGATGAGGATGGATTTTCCGAACAAATCCAGAGTATAACAGAAACCGGGGATACGGCACAGTTAGAAACTTTACTGTCACAGTGGGAGGAACAGTTAGAAAGTAAGGATTTAAGTGAAACCTATGCAAG
>JBJENY010000098.1:0-40228 GCA_051880435.1 Lachnospiraceae bacterium
GCAACAAACTGCATATAGTATATCAAATACAATGACAGGGAATAGTAGGATTGTGAAAACATACAGAGAGCTGCTGGTTGGTGGAAAGCAGATGTGGAAGGAATCTGAACTCGCCTTTGAGTAGCCTTGCTGAACAGCATTTGCGGTAGGTAAGGACGGAGCCCAACCGTTATTCGAGGGAGGATATACGACAATTGTCCGTATCTGCAATGAGTGCATACAATGGTGTATGAAGTAGAGTGGTACCGCGTGAAACCTTAAGTCTTACGTCTCTAATATGGAGATGTCGGGCTTTTTTTTATGATTTGACGCAGTTATATCCTGAAACTATATTTATGAAGCATAGTAAAACAAAATTGTGAAAGAAAGGATGGTATTTTATTATGATGGATGCAACCAAGTATAAAAGAAATTATTTTATGCCACCGGTAGAATGTTTGGATTGGACAAAAAAAGAATACATTGACAAAGCTCCTGCATGGTGTTCTGTTGATTTAAGAGATGGTAACCAGGCACTTGTTGTTCCAATGAGCTTAGATGAAAAAATTGAGTTTTTTAAGATGTTAGTTGAAGTTGGTTTTAAAGAAATCGAAGTTGGTTTCCCGGCTGCTTCCGAAACAGAATATGAATTTTTACGTGCATTAATTGAACAGGATTTAATTCCGGATGATGTAACCATTCAGGTGCTTACCCAGGCAAGACCACATATTATAAAGAAAACCTTTGAAGCTGTGAAGGGTTGTAAAAAAGCAGTTATTCATGTATATAATTCAACCTCACTTGCCCAAAGAGAGCAGGTATTTAAAAAATCAAAAGAGGAAATCAAACAAATCGCTATTGACGGTGCACAGATGTTATTAGACCTTACCAGACAGGATGGAGGAAATTACCAGTTTGAATACTCTCCTGAGTCATTTACAGGTACAGAAGTTGATTATGCATTAGAGGTTTGTAACGCTGTTATCAATGTTTGGAAGCCTACAGCAGACAATAAAGTTATTATCAACTTACCTGCAACTGTGGAAATGTCTCTTCCTCATGTTTATGCCAGCCAGATTGAGTATTTCCACAAAAACCTTGCTATGAGAGAAAATGTAATTATTTCATTACATCCTCACAATGACAGAGGTTGCGGTGTTGCCGATGCAGAGTTAGGTATTCTTGCAGGTGCCGACAGAATCGAAGGTACATTATTTGGAAACGGTGAAAGAACCGGTAATGTAGATATCATTACCCTTGCCATGAATATGTACTCTCACGGTATTGATCCAAAGTTAAACTTTAGTGATATGCCAAAGATTACAGAATTATATGAACGAGTATCCGGTATGAAGGTACATGAACGTTCCCCATATACAGGTCAGCTGGTATTTGCCGCATTTTCCGGCTCTCATCAGGATGCAATTGCCAAGGGTATGCAGTGGCGTGTTGATAACGACTTAAAGGATTGGACCGTACCTTATTTACCTATTGATCCACATGACGTAGGAAGAAAATATGAAAGTGATGTTATCCGTATTAACTCCCAGTCCGGAAAAGGTGGTATTGGCTATATTTTACAGCAAAATTACGGCTTCAATCTTCCTGCTAAAATGAGAGAAAATGTTGGCTACGCAGTGAAAAATGTATCCGATCATTTACACAAGGAATTATCTCCGGAAGAAATTCTTGGCATCTTTAGTGAGCAGTATGTAAATATTAAAACTGCCATTAAGTTAGATGAATGTCATTTTACCCAGGAAGGTAATGGTGTATTTACAACTGCTATTACCATCAAACGTGATGGTGTGCCAAAAGTATATCATGGAACCGGTAATGGTCGTCTGGATGCTGTTTCCAATGCTATTAAAAAACACTTCCATATCGACTTCAAATTAGTAACTTATGAGGAGCATGCCTTAGACAGTGGTTCTAATTCCCAGGCTTGCGCTTATGTAGGTATCGAGCTTACCGAAGGGGATACCATCTGGGGTTGCGGTATCAAAAACGATATTATTGATGCCTCTGTATGTGCATTACTTTCTGCCGTGAATAAGCATTTGGATAGCGAAAATATTAAATAAAGTTAACAAATGGGGTCAGACCCCTTTCACAATTTGGTCACAAATTCTGGAAAGTGTCTGACCCCTATTTTTATTTTTACAGGTTCTTTAAATAATATCTGATACTCTCATGGGCTCTGTCGCATTCTTCCAAAAAATGAGCATGTCCTTCCACCGCATCCTGAAAGCGTTTTTCTTTACATGCATTTTCCTGACTTTGTGCCACCAAGGCAATTTCCTCTATGCCAAGGCTTCTCATGGCCCCCTTTAATGCATGAACACGGATTTGATATTCTTCATAATCCTCTTCATCAAAGCTTTCTTGAATTTCCTTCATACGTTCATCCTGCATTTCTAAGCTGTATTCTAACAGT
Source organism: Lachnospiraceae bacterium (assembly GCA_051880435.1). Taxonomy (GTDB): domain Bacteria; phylum Bacillota; class Clostridia; order Lachnospirales; family Lachnospiraceae; genus CAG-590. Next base: position 2,417 of record JBJENY010000098.1, read on the forward strand.
TCTATGTATAAATCTTTCATTCCACCCATATTTTCCAATGCAAAAGCTTCATTCACTTCCATTGGCACAAAAGTGGGTTCTGTTGTAACAGCAATCTCTTCCTCCTGCCGTGGCGTCTCAGGAAGTAATACCTTAATCTGTTTTTTATCCTGTTCATTCTTAAATACCAGTTTTTTCCCCGGTAACCATTTTCTAAGAAGTCCATTTAAATCCTTAAGGGTAACAGGCTTTGGTAAAAAATCCTGAAAACCATTGGTTAAAAACATATTTTTGGCATCATTTACTGCATTAGCCGTCATTGCAATCACAATTAAATCTCTGCCATAATCATTGTAGGAACGTCTGATAATCTCCGTGGTTTCCATACCATCTAATTCCGGCATCATATGATCCATTAAAACCAAATCAATATCCTGTTTTTTCAAACGCTCCAGGGCCTCTTTTCCACTGTGAACCAATTCTGCATGAATATCAAAAAGTTTAAGAATTCCCTCTGCCACCCGGAGATTAATGTCGTTATCATCTACCACTAATACTTTTGCTTCCGGTGCAGAAAAAATAATATCAACTGCCTTTTCATCAATAAACTGGTTATATAAAGGTTCTCCATTCATGGCAGTAATAATGTTAAGGGAACAAAGTGGCAGTAAAACCTCTGTTATATCAGGAGACAACGTAATTGCCTTTTGCACATCATGATGAACAAATAAATGAACCTTTTTTGCCATTTGGTCAAAAAAGTTCTTCTGATCTGCGTATTCAAAATCTCCAATAAACAAATGTGTAATCCTGCCTTGGTCCACATATTGAATCATATCTGAAAAGTCTGTAATTTCTTTAAATTCAATATTAAGGTCTTCCCAAATATGTCTCATGGCTTCATTATAGTATAAATCCCCAGGCCGCAAATGATTGTCTTTATCAACATAAACTCCAACAATCACATTTTTCTCATCATTCAGTTTTAAAAATGGAGCATCATCTGCTATTTCTTGAGGGATGTCAACAATTACTGTTGTACCTTTCCCATATTCACTGTATAACTTAATGGTTCCATGCATTAGACCAACAAGCTGCCTGCAAATGGCAAGTCCTAATCCGGTTCCTTCTACAAATCGGTTTTTCAAATAGTCCGTACGATTAAAGGAGTCAAACAAATGTATCTGGTCTTCTTTTTTGATACCAATTCCACTGTCCTCAACCTGAAACTGCAAAAAGTTCCCCTCATCCGTTTCATGGCAATTTACCTTAATAAAGACATAACCTTCATTCGTAAATTTAATCGCATTATTTACAATGTTAATCAGAATCTGACGAATTCTTAATTCATCTCCAACAAAGGTTTTCGGAATATTAGGACTACAGTCCACAATAATATCCAGGTCCTTATATCCTTTCCGGAAAATGGCTGTATTTGTAATGTCCTGAATTACTGATGCAAAGGAATAATTTTCATTTACAATATCCATTTTTCCTGATTCTAACTTAGAAAAATCTAAAATATCATTAATGATTCCAAGTAAATTTTCTCCGGAAGAATGTATGTTATAACAATATTCCCGAATTTTATCACTTGCATCCTCCTCCCGCATAATTAGTTCACTCATTCCAATGATTGCATTCATAGGCGTTCTAATTTCATGGGACATGTTTGCAAAAAACTGATTTTTTTCTTTTTGTACCACATTTAACAAACCATTCTGAGTTTCAACCTCTTCAACCTTTCTCTGATAAATGGTTACTAAAAGGTTTTCCGTTATCAAAAATGATTCACAAAACATAATTACCATTCCGTAATAACGTATTGGCATAAACTTTGTAATGGCATCATATTCCATCACCAAACCAATCACAATGAAAATATTTGTAATAATGAAAAAACGCCTGTTTAATTTGATGGAACCAACAATAGAAATTAATGCACCTGATATCATATAAATACATACACCCATTGCCAGACTTCCCATTTCCCCGCCAATTAACTGAGTCGCAATCATAATACAGAAAATAAACAAGGTTTGGGAACGGAGTAAATCCTTTATCAAAAACAAACAGACAAATGCACAAACAGATGTCACAGCCGCATAAATACTTACTTTAACAGCTACATCCGTCGTTGAAAAAAACCATGTATATACCGCATGGATTAATACAAACAATGCAAATTCAAACATTTCAATTTTTTCTGCGGTTTTTCTTTCAATCATATTTCCCCTTCTTTTGTATAAAAGAGCAGACAGTCCTCTTTTCAACTGAAAACTGCCTGCTTCTATTCATCCTTCATCCATTCATAATCGAAAATAATCTCTATGCATAAAGTGGATATTTATCTGTAATTGATTTTACCAGTTCCATAGCCTTTGCTTCGTCCTTATCAATTACTGCTGCCTTAATTGCCTCAGCAATCACAACCATATCCTCTTCCTTTGCTCCACGTGTTGTGATTGCAGGAGTTCCTAAACGAATACCACTTGTAACAAATGGAGACTTTGGATCATTTGGAACTGTATTCTTATTTGCTGTAATATGTACACTGTCAAGTAACTTCTCTACTTCCTTACCTGTTAAACCTAAGTTCTGTAAATCAACAAGCATTAAATGATTATCCGTGCCACCTGACACAATTTGAAAGCCTCTCTTTGTTAACTCCTCAGCTAAAGTTGATGCATTTTTTACAACCTGTGTCATATAAGCCTTATACTCATCTGATAATGCTTCCTTAAAGCAAACAGCCTTACCTGCAATCACATGCATTAAAGGACCACCCTGAATACCAGGGAAAATTGCTTTATTAAAGTTATATTTTTCATTTACTTCATTACTTGATAAAATCATACCTCCACGAGGTCCACGAAGGGTTTTATGTGTAGTCGTTGTTGTAACATGGGCATATGGAATTGGGCTTTCGTGTAAGCCTGCAGCAACAAGACCGGCAATGTGAGCCATATCTACCATTAATACTGCGCCAACTGAATCTGCAATTTCACGGAAACGCTTAAAGTCAATCTTTCTTGCATAAGCAGATGCTCCCGCTACAATTAATTTTGGTTTACATTCTTTTGCAATTCTTTCAACTTCATCATAGTCAATAAAACCGTCATCATTTACACCATAAGGCACAACATTAAAATATTTTCCTGACATATTAACAGGAGAACCATGTGTTAAATGTCCGCCATGGTCAAGATTCATACCCATAAATGTATCACCCGGCTGCATAATTGCAAAAAATACTGCCATATTCGCCTGTGCGCCGGAATGTGGCTGAACATTAACATACTCACAACCGAATAATTCCTTTGCTCTTTCTCTGGCTAAATCTTCTACAACATCAACATATTCACATCCACCATAATAACGTTTTCCAGGATAACCTTCTGCATACTTATTGGTAAGAGGGCTTCCCATTGCTGCCATTACAGCCTTACTAACAATATTTTCTGAAGCAATTAATTCCAAATTTTGATTTTGGCGATTAATCTCATCTGTCATTGCTTTTGCAATTTCTGCATCAACATTTGTAATTTCATCGAAACTGTACATATCAAATCCTCCGTTAAGTTGTATAATATGAAGTATAATTAAATTCTTACACTTACTACTCCATTGTACACTGAATCCAACGGAATCGCAACGAAAATATAACCAAATCCTTGTACCATGAAATTAAAATAAGAAAGGAAAACGCCAGCCATACCCATAGAGATTGGCAAAAGCGTCTTCCTTTCTTAACTTTTTTATCTTATTTCATTGCCTGCTTCATAGAATTAATATATTCACCGACGTATTTTGGTGCATCTTTTCCATACTTTTCAATTATTTTTATGATGGCAGAGCCTACAATTGCCCCATCGGATAATTGAGACATTTTTTGTGCCTGTAAAGGTGTTGAAATGCCAAATCCAATCGCACACGGCGTATCTGTATTTTCTCTAACCACACTGACAATGGAAGCTAAATCCGTATTAATTTCATTTCTCATGCCTGTCACGCCAAGACTGGATACAATATAAATGAATCCCTCTGCTTCCTTTGCAATCATGGCAATACGATTTTCGGATGTTGGAGCAATCAAAGAAATTAAAGCCACATTATATGTTTCACATAAAGGCTGGAATTCTCCCTTCTCTTCAAATGGCAAATCAGGAAGAATAATACCATCAATCCCTATCTCGCTGCAGGTAGAAATAAATTCTTTCGCGCCATAGGAAAAAACCACATTGGCATAGGTCATAAATACCATGGGAATCGTAACATCCTTCCGTAATTCCCTAACCAGATCAAAAACTTTATCAGTTGTTACCCCGCCATTTAAGGCTCTTATATTCGCCTCCTGAATAACCGGACCTTCTGCAGTGGGGTCTGAAAATGGAATCCCCAATTCAATGAGGTCTGCACCATTTTGAGCCGCTGCTCTAACAATTGCCCCGGTGGTTTCCAAATCCGGATCTCCGCACGTAATAAAAGGAATAAATGCTTTTCCATCTTCAAATGCTTTTCTAATATTATTCATGAATATCCTCCCCTCTATAGCGGGCAATTGCTGCACAGTCTTTGTCACCCCTGCCGGAAATGGTAACAACTATAATTTTATCTTTTTCTAATGTGGATGCCAGCTTCATTGCATATGCAACTGCATGAGCTGACTCAATGGCAGGAATAATGCCTTCTGTTCTTGATAAATATTCAAAGGCATTCACTGCCTCATCATCTGTAACCGGCACATATTTTGCTCTGCCAATATCGTGTAAATATGCATGTTCCGGACCTACACCGGGATAATCAAGTCCGGCGGAAATAGAATATACCGGAGCAATTTGACCATATTGATCCTGACAAAAATAAGATTTCATCCCGTGGAAAATACCTACACGACCTGTATTTACGGTAGCAGCTGTTTCAAAGGTATCAATACCTCTGCCTGCAGCCTCACATCCAATCAAATCCACTTCCTTATCTTCAATAAAGTGATAGAAGCTGCCAATGGCATTAGAACCTCCACCTACACAGGCAATCACTGCATCCGGAAGTCTTTGTTCTTTTTCTAACATCTGCTCTTTTATTTCTTTAGAAATCACTGCCTGAAAATCACGAACAATGGTAGGAAAGGGATGAGGACCCATAACAGAACCTAAACAATAATGGGTATCTGCAATCCGCGAGGTCCATTCTCTCATTGCTTCCGATACAGCATCCTTTAATGTTGCGGTTCCTGACTTAACAGGAACGACTTTAGCACCAAGTAATCCCATCCTGTATACATTAAGTGCCTGCCGTTTTGTATCTTCTTCTCCCATAAACACAACACATTCCATGCCTAAAAGTGCTGCCGCTGTTGCGGTTGCCACACCATGCTGACCGGCTCCTGTTTCTGCAATCAAACGGGTTTTTCCCATTTTCTTTGCCAAAAGAGCCTGTCCCAACACATTGTTAATTTTATGTGCACCTGTATGGTTCAAATCTTCCCGTTTCAGATAAATCTTTGCTCCTCCAAGATCCTCCGTCATTTTTTTTGCATAATAAAGTCTTGAAGGTCTGCCTGCATACTCATTTAGCAACTGTGTTAATTCCTGATTAAATGCAGGATCATTTTTATAATAATTATAGGCTTCTTCCAGTTCGATTACTGCATTCATTAGTGTTTCAGGAATATACTGTCCACCATGAATACCAAATCTTCCATTCTGATTTGTCATTTATATTTCTTCCTTTCTCACAGCGGCAACAAATGCCTCCATTTTTACTTTATCCTTTAATCCGTTTGTTTCGATTCCGGAGCTTACATCCACAGCAAATGGATGGATATCCTTTATTGCTTTTCTAACATTTTTTTCATCAAGCCCTCCTGCCAAAAAAAATGGTCTCCTGACAGATTTTACAACATCCCAGTCAAAGGTATATCCACCTCCTGCCCCGGAATCCAGCAACACGTAATCCGCACTGCTTTTTTCCACATTGGTAATATCACTTTCGTCCTTTATTCGAAATGCTTTTATTATGGGCCGGTTACTTAATTGTCTTAATCTGCTAATATATGCCTCATCTTCGTCTCCGTGTAGCTGTGCAATTTGAATGATATCTTCATTTAATAGCTTTGCTACCTGTTCTACCGATTCATTTACAAATACCCCAACCGTCTGAATGTCTTTTTGTAAGTTTTTCTTAAGCCGGGCTGCTTTATCCGGGGAAACATAACGTTTACTGTTAGCTGCAAACACAAAGCCGATGTACTCCGGTTTCAATTCATTTATGATGTCTATCTCACACATTCTTGAGATTCCACAAAGCTTTATTTTCGTCATTGAATACCTCTTTATTCATATATCCCCATTCATATATCTGTTATCATGTCAACAGTTTTCATGATACATAAATGCCTTTTTGTTTGTCAAGTTTTCTATTGGATAGGAACTAAACAATTCCCCTTAATTCATCAAGCTTTGCCTTCTTATCATCCGCTCTCATTAAGGTTTCTCCAATTAATACTGCATCTGCACCAATCTCCCGAAGGGTTTTTACGTCATCCGCATTTTTCACACCACTTTCTGATACAAATAATACATCCGATGGAATCAATTCCCGAAGTCGCTTACTGTTATTGGTATCTACAGAAAAATCTTTGAGATTCCGATTATTTACACCAATGATTCTTGCACCGAAACGGGTGGCCATTTTCACTTCATTTTCATCATGGGTTTCAACCAAAGCGGATAACCCTAATGCATCACTAATTTCCAGATATGTGTCAAGCTGTTTTTCTGACAAAATAGAACAAATTAACAATACTGCAGATGCGCCTAACACCTTTGCCTGATAGATCTGATATTCATCGACAGTGAAATCTTTACGCAAACACGGAATCGATACTGTTTTTGCTATTTCCTCTAAATAGCTATCACTGCCTAAAAACCATTTTGGTTCTGTCAAAACAGAAATACAATCCGCTCCCGCCATCTCATATTCCTTTGCAATTTTTAAATATTGAAAATCCGGTTCTATTAACCCTTTCGAAGGAGACGCTTTTTTACATTCACATATAAATGATAGCGTCTCTTTTTTAAGAGATTTTTCAAATGCAAAGTCCTCTCCCCTCATTTTTTTACACTGCATTGCCATCTCTTTCATTTCTTCCAGACTGAGTTTCTCTTTATCTGCTATTACTCTGCTATGGGCATGAGCTGCTAACTGGTCTAATATTGTCATGATTCCACCTCTTAACGGTTACTAACTTCTATCAACTGATTCAATGTTTCAAGGGCAATTCCGGAATCAATTATTTCTTCGGCAAGCTTGATACCAGCCTTCATACTCTCTGCTTTTCCACCAATATAAAGTGCTGCTCCGGCATTCATTAGTACTGCATTTGTCTTATGTCCTTTTTCTCCCTTCAAAATAGAAAGGGTAATCTTTGCATTTTCCTCCGGTGTACCACCCTTTAAATCCTCTTTGGTGCATCGTGCAAAGCCAAAATCCTCCGGTGTAATGGTATAAGATTTAAACCATCCATCTCTTATTTCACAAATTTTAGTTGGTGCACTCATGGAAATCTCGTCTAATTTATCCAGACCATACACTACCATACCACGTTTGATTCCAAGACTGACAAGTACCTGTGCCAAAGGCTCTACAAGATATTCATCATATACCCCAAGCAACTGCATAGATGGTGTTCCCGGATTAGTAAGGGGACCAAGTATATTAAATACGGTTCTAAAACCTAGTTCTTTTCTGATTGCCCCAACATATTTCATTGAGGTGTGATATTTTTGTGCAAAGAAAAAACACATTCCCACTTCATTTAACAGTTCCACACATTTTTCCGGACTTTGATTAATGTTTACTCCAAGTGCCTCTAAACAATCTGCGGTTCCACATAGGGAAGATGCTGCTCTGTTTCCATGCTTGGCAACCTTCATTCCCCCTGCAGCGGCAACAAGTGCGGAAGTAGTAGAAATATTGAAGCTTTGCGCATTATCACCACCGGTTCCTACAATTTCAAATAAATCCATTCCTGTTTCAACCTTTGTTGCATGGTCCCTCATGGCAGCTGCACAACCGGCAATTTCTTCGGTGGTCTCTGCTCTTGCACTTTTTGTAGATAACGCTGCAAGAAATGCTGCATTTTGCGTGGGAGATGTTTCCCCACTCATAATTTCATTCATCACCTGATATGCCTCATCATATGTAAGGTCTTCTTTGTTTACGATTTTAACAATTGCTTCTTTAATCATTTTTTTCTCCTCAATTCTATATTTCCTAAGTTTTTCTTATTATCACACTAGAAAATGCTGTTGTCTAATGAAAAAAAGCAAACATATAATAAGAAAAACTTATTGCAAACATAGTATGCCATAACTTTTATCTCAAATAAAAACGGTCCCTAATCGTAATTTACAATCACTTTCTTCACAAAAAAACGACCTCCCAATCGTCAGCTTTTTGGTCTGACTTTTGAGGGTCGTTTCATTTTAATCCGTAAAACAGCAAGCCGTTTTCATTTCCTATATTCTTTTAAACTTTTGCTACTAACTGATCATTTTCTACATCAATTATGATGGTAGAACCTAATGGAATATTACCTTCCAAAATCAGTCTTGCCACCAATGTATCAACATGCTTTTGCAAATATCTTTTTAACGGTCTTGCACCATATACAGGATTAAACCCGTGATCCATAATATATGCTTTTGCATTTTCAGATATAGAAAGCTTCAGCTCTTTCGTCTTTAACAAATCATTTAAATCTGTTACAAGTAAATCAATAATATTACCAATATTGTCCTTAGTTAACGGTTTAAACAAAATATTTTCATCTAAACGATTCAAAAATTCCGGACGGAAATGCATACGAAGCTCATTCATAACCTGATCCTTTGCTTCTTTTGTAATCTCACCCTTTTCATCAATTCCCTCTAATAAATAGGAAGAACCAATATTAGAGGTCATAATTAAAATGGTATTCTTGAAATCTACGGTTTTTCCTTTGGAATCCGTAATCCGTCCATCATCTAATACCTGTAACAATACATTAAATACATCCGGATGGGCTTTTTCAATCTCATCAAACAACACAACGGAATATGGTTTTCTGCGAACTGCCTCTGTCAGCTGACCACCTTCATCATATCCAACATATCCCGGAGGAGCTCCAATTAGTCTTGCCACTGAATGCTTCTCCATATATTCACTCATATCAATACGAACCATATTGGCTTCATTATCAAATAACGCCTGGGCAAGAGTCTTGGCAAGTTCTGTTTTACCTACACCTGTAGGTCCTAAAAACAGGAAAGAACCAATTGGTTTTGATGGATCCTTAATACCGGCACGGGAACGAATAATTGCATCGGATACCAATTCAACTGCCTCATCCTGACCAACTACTCTTTCATGTAATGCATCACTTAAATGAAGGGTTTTATTTCTTTCACCTTCTGTCAGCTTAGAAACCGGAATTCCTGTCCACTTTGATACAATACCTGCTATTTCATCCTCGGATACATTTTCATGAACCATCACTTTATCCTTATTACTTTCTTTTGCCTCTAAAGAAGCCAGTTCCTTTTGCAACTCAGGGAGCTTACCGTACTGAAGCTCTGCCGCCTTATTTAGGTCATAATTACGCTGGGCAATTTGAATTTCATTATTTACTCTTTCTATTTCTTCCTTCAGACTACGAATTTTATCTACACCCAGTTTCTCATTGTCCCAATCTGCTTTCATGGATGCAAATTTATCCTGAAGCTCTCTTAATTCCTCCTGAAGCTTTTCTAAACGTTCCTTACTTAAGTTATCTTCCTCAAGCTTCAGTGCTGCTTCCTCTATTTCTAACTGCATCATACGACGGGAAATCTCATCTAATTCCACCGGCATGGAATCAAGTTCTGTCTTAATCAAAGCACAAGCCTCATCAATCAAATCAATGGCTTTATCCGGTAGGAAACGATCGGTAATATATCTGTCAGATAAGGTTGCAGCTGCCACAATGGCACTGTCAGAAATCTTTACACCATGATAAACCTCATACCGGTTTTTCAAGCCACGAAGAATAGAAATGGTATCCTCCACAGTCGGCTCATCTACCTGAACCGGTTGAAATCTTCTTTCTAAGGCAGCATCCTTTTCAATATACTTTCGGTATTCATCTAATGTGGTAGCACCAATACAGTGTAATTCTCCACGGGCAAGCATTGGCTTTAACATATTACCAGCGTCTAATGCACCATCTGTTTTACCGGCACCAACAATAGTATGCAGCTCATCAATAAATAAAATGATTTCTCCATTTGAATTTTTTATTTCATCAAGAACCGCCTTCAAACGTTCCTCAAATTCACCACGGTATTTTGCACCGGCAATTAATGCTCCCATATCAAGGGCAAATATTTTTTTATCCTTCAATCCCTCCGGAACGTCACCTCTTACAATTCGTTGTGCAAGCCCTTCTACTGCGGCAGTCTTACCAACACCGGGCTCACCAATTAAAACCGGATTATTTTTCGTCTTACGGGACAAAATACGAATAATGTTTCTAATCTCTGTATCTCTGCCAATGACAGGATCAAGCTTTTGCTCTCTCGCTCTTTCCACTAAATCATAGCCATACTTTTCAAGGCTGTCATAGGTTGCTTCCGGATTATCACTATCTACTTTCTGATTACCTCTGACATCCGCTAACACCTTCAAAAAGCGTTCTGTTGTTAAGCCATATCCCATAAACAAACCCTTTAGTGCTTTATTGGGATACTTTAACAAGGCAAGAAAAATATGCTCTACCGAGATATATTCATCCTTCATTTGTTTTGCTTCTTTTTCAGCATTGACAAAAGTCTTTTGAAAATCAGAACTGGTAAACAAATTACCACCGGAAACCTTAGGACGATAAGCAACCAATTTTTCAGCCTCTTTTGAAAAATGCCCTAAATCAATATCCATTTTTTCGATTAATTTGGCAATCAGACTATCCTCTACAGTAATTAAACTATATAAAATGTGTTCCTGATCAATCTCCTGGTTGTTGTATTCATAGGCAAGTTTCTCACAATTTTCTACTACTTCTAATGATTTCTTTGTAAATTTTTCTGCGTTCATAAGCATACCCACCTTTCCATCCATATTATGAAACAATTTCATTCACAATAAACAGGATTTCATTATAATCCCTGTTCTGAGGATAATATAGCACTCATTGTTAGCACTGTCAATAGTCGAGTGCTAAAATCGTCTGACTATTTTTCAAAATATCAAAAAACATAAACATTATTATTCAATATGATGTATTTTTCATTTGTTCATATCAGTTTTCATTTATTAATATCAAGTTTCATTTCCTGAAATTGTGCTCCACAGTACTTACACTGATGTTCAAACCCAATCCGAAGGGTACTTGGTGCCCCGCACTTCCTACAATGCAGCACCACATATTTTTCAGATACGGTTTCCTTTCCATTATCAAGAAGAATGTAAGTAGGGTCCTCTTGAAAAATCATACAATTTACTAATACACCTTTTCCCACAAAGTCCAAAAAATCGGATACAACCTTTTTTTGTTTCCTTTTCATAAAATGAGAAAGGTCAGATATGGCAACCAAACCATTATCATCCACTTCTAAATAACGGCTTATTTTTCCAACCCGCAAATACTTACGAATTTGAAAAAACAGAATAAAGGTCAAACATCCAAACAAAGACACAATGATACCAACCACAGGCAAATCCAAATGATTAGAAGGTATTTGGTTCGTAGCATATAATAATAACGTAAACATCATAATCACAAAATTAAAGCCTATGGGAATAAAACATGCTAAACAAATTCCAAGATAAATCCATGTTTTCTTTTTATTTTGATACATTTCCTAACCTCCATAACATCAGAAATCACTTCATACTACGAATCCAGTTTTCCTTCGCAATACCGACAGCTTTGCACAAAACCGGAACGAAGGTAATTTTCCCCTCCACAGTGAGGACATACCACAGTTCTAATTTGCATTTGTCCATTATCTCCATTAAAAAGTACTACCATGCTTTTTTCTCCGATTACCTGTAGGCTACAATTTTTTAAAAGTTGAAACTTACACAACAAATTAATTTCCGAAATCACTTTTTTCTCTTCCATGCCTAATGCACGGGCAATTACCTTTGTTTGTAATATTCCATCCGCATCATTGGAAAACAAACCATCATATACTCTTGCATGTTCAATCCATTGTTTGAAAAGAATATGAGCAATCCAGATTGTTCCAAAACAACTTAATATAAATGGAACATCTGCCTGTAGATATGCATTATCACCGGTTAGTAAATCTAATAACATTCCAATAACTAAAGTAACAGACAAAAATCCCCAAAAATAAGTACCAATAATACATAACACCTTTATCAGGTAATATAACTTCTTTCGAATATACACACTCATTCTCCTTTTTCATTTATTATTATATTTTTATAGATGTGTTGTTTCATCTCATCTTCCTTTTTTGTTTTTCTCTTTTTGCCAAAGTCAAAGGAAATTGAAATAAAATAATAAAAGGAAATACCCCATCCATTTTATCATCCCCTTATCATAAATCATTTCTTGTCCGATATATTAATTGAAAGTATAACATAACTCGTCATAAACCGATAATATATTTCATATCATATTAAAAAGCAAATGAAACATTCATTAATTGTTTTCCCAATGAAAGGGAGGCGATGATTATGGGAATTTACTTTAGCGATTATGCAAATTTCATATCTATTCAACCGGTAGGTTCCGTTTCCCGGGTAGAAAAATCCAGAAAAGAACAGCATGAGAAAAACAAAAAGCAAAAATTATATAAAGCAAAACAAAAACAAGTCACTCCTGCTACAACAAATCCGGAAGATTATCTCCCTATAGAGGAATCCCTATTTGACAAATCAGTATAAAAAGAGCCCTTGCATTACATTGATACCAATCCGGAATTTGGATTGTATATCAACAATTGAAGGACTCTTTTTTGTTACTATTTTAGCAATAGCCATTTCTTTTCTGAGCTAATCATGTTCTAATAAATGTATTCTCAATCAAATCGTTCTTAACAAAAATATTCTTAATCAAAGCACTCTTAATCAAAGCACTTTTAACGAAAATATTTATAATAAAGCATTCTTAATCAAAATAAATCAATTCAAACATCCATATTTTTGTTCAAAATTACATAAAGCTCCTAACAAATTAGAATGATTATGATATTTACAAGTATCGATTTTAATATTGGCATAGACGCCGGTTACAAATTTTAATTTATCAATATATCTTTGAATTCCTTTGATATACTCCGGCTCCTCACTAATGCCTCCACCAATTAAAATAATGTCGGTTCCCACCGTAACATATAGATTAAGACACAGCTTTGCAATGTTAAAATAGGTATCTTCCAAGGCTTCAATAGCATCCTCATCTCCAGCCTTTGCCCACTGATAAACCAGTTCTCCCGACACTTCACAATCCTTTAAGCCTTTCTTCTTTGCCACATTATGTACTAAGGCTGCAGTTCCACAATAAGCAGTATCATAATAAGCTAACTTTTCAAAATTTTCTTCTATTTCATCAAGCTCTGATTCCGGAACCAGATTGGGAATATCCTCCCTTTTCATGTTGCAAATATGCCAGGAAACTTCTCCAGCCACATTACAATTACCATGGTGTACTTTTCCATCTATAATAACTGCGCCACCAATGCCGGTACCAAAAATCAAAACAGCCGCTGTACCAACACCCTTCGCCCTTCCTCTCCAGCTTTCTGCAAGTGCTGCACATTTTGCATCATTTTCTACTGCAACCTTCACACCATCACATCGTTTTCCTAAAATGGTTTGCATATTTTGTCCGTCTAAATAATGAATGGCACCACCATTATAAACAGTGCAGGTATCAACATCTACCATTCCGGGGACTCCCATTGCAATCCCCTCTACTTCACCTTTCAGTTTATATTCATCATAGATTTTTCCTAATGCTTCAATAAAATCATCAATGCAGTAATCTAATCCCCTCATAGTGGGTATCTTACCGGATTCTTTTATCTCTCCTTCTTTTGTCATCCATGCATACTTAATAAACGTTCCACCTACATCAAACACTAAATACATATTATTACTTCTCCTTTATCTGTCAAAATCCTTTCATCACCATCTGTAAATCAAGCTTTAAGAAAGAATAAGAGCTTCATCCACATACAATTCATCTTCAAATACTTTACAGCATAATGCTATCACCTTAACACCAGCTCCTTTGGCATCCTCAAGCGCCGTTCCAAACTCAGGATGCATTTCCACATTGGCACGGACTTCCCAGATATGCTCCATTTGAATCACAAAGGCAACCATACATTGATACCCTTGCTTTGTTGCAGCTGTTAACTCCTTTAAATGTTTCACACCCCTTGTTGTAGGTGCATCAGGAAAATATCCAACACCATCAATCTCTAATGTACAGCCCTTTACTTCCATCAAATATTTTGTTATCTTCCCGGATTCCCCCATTTGTTCCATATAAAAATCAACCCGGGACTGGCCATATGTAAATTCCGGCTTAATAACAGAATATCCCTGACTCTGTAACCACTCATAGGCAACCTTATTCGGTGCCTGGCTATCCATATTAATCAAGCCAAAATCTTTCTTATATACTGCAATCAGATCATATTTTGTCTTACGAGTAGGATTTTCTGCCACCTCTAAAATAACCGTTGCCAAAGGAGTAAGTAACTCTTTACATCTGCCTGTATTTTTCACATGAACAACAACTAAGGTCATTCCCTGTTTTCTTTCAGATACAGGAGCCTCTATGATCTCAGTGCCTTCCACTACATCTTTATTATCAATCCAAACATGGGCAATAAAACGATTCGGTCTCGCTTCAAATTGACCACGGATAATTTTATGATACTTCATCTTTTCACCATCTATATATAATCTTTTTCTATTGTATATTACAAAGGAAAAACTTGCAATCGTTTCTCATCGTGCAATCAAATATAACACTATCAACGTTTACCGGCATCAGTAAAATTGCTGTCGTCCTATTTCCATTCCATCAATGATTTCATTTCACTAAGATCCTGTATATAGTAATCACAGCTTTTTTTTATCTCCTCTTGCTTGTCCATTGCATGTTCCTCAAAAACACCAATCACAGTAAGTCCTGCTTCCTTTGCAGTTTTGATGGAATGAAGGGAATCCTCAACTAAAATTAAATCCTTGCAGGATACATGAAGTCTCTTTGCAACCGACTCAAAATATGCAACATAACTTTTGCTATAACCAATATCTGTACATGTGAATATATCCAAAAAGAAATCCCATACCCCTAAATTCTGTAATGCACCCTTCACATTGTCAAGTTCCGAAGCTGTCGCCAGATATAACTGATATCCTTGTTCATATAACATTTTTATTGTTTCTATCATAAATGGTCTTTCATCAACCTGCCAATATTGATTGCGAATAAACAAGGCAACACCATCCGCAAGTTCTCTTGGTGTTTCCTTAATTTGCGGATATAGACTCTTTATATATTCCCCTGCTTCTAACAAACTTAAGCTTTCACAATTTTTATCCACATAAGAAGGAGCATCTATTTGATAGATTTCTTTCAAATAAAGATTGGCAGAATTATCCCAGATAGGCATGGAATCAATCAAAACACCGTCCACGTCAAATAGTATTATTTTTTTATCATTCATAAATTTATGTTTCCTTTTTCATTTGCTTTCTTCTAGTCTTATTTTCTATGAAACAGACGAAAATATCAAGTCATTTGTAATATCACTTTTCTTTTATCAAAACAAAAATCAGAAGAACATTAGAAAGTCAACGAAAAAAAGAAAACATCTTAACAGACAATAATGATAGAAAAAACCATAACAGGACAGCTAATACAATAAAAAGACTACGAAAACAACAGCAAAATAACAGACTATCCTTCGTCAACAAACAAAAAAACAACCGGTTCTACATACAAAATATGTAAAACCGATTGTTAAATTAAAACTTATTCGCTTATCAAGAAAAGCTTTTTATTTTTTCCATACCGCATAAAGGGTAATCTTTGCACCATTTACAGGAGACAAATTATTAACCAATTGTTTATTGGTATATTTTACTATTTGCTTATCTGCATTTTCCTTACTGGTTGCCCATCCTGCAAATGTATATCCTTTTTTAGAGAATTTGTTTGCTAATAACGCCTTCTTAGCACTACCGTATACAAATCCCTGATTTTT
This sequence comes from Lachnospiraceae bacterium, assembly GCA_051880435.1. GTDB lineage: Bacteria > Bacillota > Clostridia > Lachnospirales > Lachnospiraceae > CAG-590. Next base: position 18,673 of record JBJENY010000098.1, read on the forward strand.
CATTGTTCCGGTACCACCATTTGCGTTGAATATAACAACACACACATTTGCTTTCCATTTTGCATATAATACTTTATTTCCTGTAGAACCCCTTACAATTTGTGTCACACGCTGTTTATAAGCAGAATCTGCATACCATCCCATAAAGGTATAACCCTTTTTAACAGGATTTTTTAATGTAATGGTTGGACTAATCTCTGAGTACTTTAATGGGTTTGCACTGTTATTGACACCACCATTTAATTTGTAAGTAATCAAATATACTTTCTTCCATTTTGCTGTTAAGGTAATGGTTTTTGCCGTTGTACTGGTAGCAAGTGGTGCAATATCTGCCTTATTCTTATAGAATTTACCATCTGAGCCAACCCATCCGGCAAATGTATATCCTGTTCTCTTAAATACATTTGCAGGAAGTGTTTTACCTGTTACATATGTACCCCAAACAGCTCCCATAGAACCGGAAGTTGCATTATTACCTTTAAACTTGATACTATATTTATTTCCTACAAATTTGGCATACAAGGTAATTGTATTATTGTCGTCTAATAAAGTGGATATATTTTGTCTTGTTATGGTAGTCACTTTATTTTTAAATGTACTTTCACGATACCAGCCGGCAAATGTATATCCTGCTTTTGTCGGTTTTGCTAATGTAATATCCTGTCCTTCGAAGCTATTAGGATTATTACTGTTATTCTTGCCACCATTTAACACATAACTAATTGGATATGATACTACTTCTTCATCCCCATATATAATTGTATACTTTGAATAACGGTCTGTTTCAAAGCTAAGAACCCCTGTTTCCGAATCATACTCCGAAGAAAGCACTTCACATACACCTTCATGCTGTCGAATGACATCATATCGGTCATGTCCACAAAGTTCAGATTGCTCATCTAACTTCATAGATACGGTCATTGGCTCTGCTAATTCTGTCTGTGGTGTTACCCATTCTTCCTCTGAACCAACCTTATCAATTACTTCATCAAGTCCTAAATCAAGGGTTGTACCAATCTCAAAGTTCTCATCTAACATTTCAGATACAGCACCGGTTTCCTCGGCATTTAACTCAGAATCTTCTACTGAAAACCGGGCAACACCATTGATATCCCCCTCCGGAATATCAAGGGAAACTTCACTTACCACATCTGTATTCTCAAGGTCAACTTCATTATCCGCAGGAATAAAGTTACACATAACATGAATCGGATTACTTGGCATTACAAATAAGTAAGTACCCGGCTCCTCTAATGGTTTTACAACTTCTTCGCTGTTGTTACCATTAAAGCAGAAGGTTCCCTCCTCATAACGGTAACCGTAATCAGGAACTAACTTAAAGTAAACCTCTGTTCCTTCCTCAAAGAAATACTCTCCGCCGTCTTCGAAGTCTGCTCTCATAAGACCGCTACCGGCAGAGATTTCAAAATGACCGTTTTGTACAAACTGGTCATCATTTTCTCCATCTTGGATAAAGTGATAGCCTAATGAATATAGGGTTCTGGTAGTTGATTTAAAGTTAATATATGTACCGTCTTCCGTTATTTTAAAAATATATCGGCCTGTACTGTCTTCACAATTTTCCACCTTATAACCATCAGAAAGTTCCATATCTGACACAGAACCAACAGATTTTGTATTTATTTGTTCCTCCATCCGTCCATCGTTTGGAATAGTGATAATCTGATTGGCTTCATTATAATACTTTGCCTGGAAGAAACCATCATCGAAAGAAATCTGCCTTCCTGATGCAATATCAAATGTACCACCTGTTTGAACTGATGCATGATTTACATTATCAAATACATCTGCATCACCACCGTTAATCTGAATTAAGGCCTCATTCACTGCAGCGATTGTATCATAATTTTTGAATACAGAACCACTGGTAAATATATCATATATACCAGAACTTAACTCTAAATAACTACCGGGATTAACAGAACCATCTCCACGTAACACAGCTTCAAATAATGTACCTGCTATTGGATTTTCTGCCTCTCCAAAATAAAAATGACCGGCATCCCTTGTAGAAAATCTATTTGCTTTTATGGAACCATTAACCCAAACAGGGGAACCAAAGGTTCCTCCTCCATCTATACGCAGTTCACCATTACCATCGTCAGATGTAAAGGAATATCCTGTTTCTTCATTAGCAAAAATGGTAACCGGAACAATCTCTTCGTTGTGACCGCCGGGAACTTCATAATTTGAGCCTGCCTCTACGACTACAGTACCGGAACCGGTTGTTTCAATTGCAGCTAAGCAATGATTCCACCGTTCCTCCTCAAATCTGGCTTCTCTTTCCTCCGGTGTCATCTCTTCCAGTTCTCCACGGTTAATACCGGTACCATGATTAGGTTCAAACACAACCTCTCCCCATTCATTTACAAAAACCATGAAGGCATTTGCAACAAACTCAGGAACCGTTATTCTTTCATCCTCATCTGTATCAGGATCATCTGTTACAGAACCGTCAAATACAGTTTCGCCATCTACTTTTACAATGAAATCACCACCATCTTCAACAGGGGCATTATTCTTAAAACTGATTGAAATCTCATATGGATTTGCACTTGCCGGTGAATAGCTAACCTCTGCCACACAATCGGTAAAGAACAATGAAACGGTTTCATCACCACATGTGTAATTGTTACAGCTGATTCCACCCTCTGCATAATCATCCAGTTCCTGACCTTCATTAAGTTCATACTTCACATAAATCTTTTGGGCAGCAGTCAAATCAGCCTGACTAATCACGTCATAATGATTAACCTCCACATAGCTGCCTTCTTCTCCTGTCAGGGAATAATAAACACGACCATTTTGTGAATTATTAATATTAAATAATACATCTCCTGCTCCAACCTGTGGTCTTTGTGGACCATCGGGATCAACCGGATTATCAGGGTTATCAGGATTTTCCTGCACTTGGCCTAAACCTATTTCAAACTCATTACTGTCAGATGAAACAGTTTTTGAAAGAGTATATGTTCCATCACCATTAGCCTGACAGCTTGCTCCACTGCTCTCAAGACGCACGGTGTCGATTTCATATCCTTCTACCGGCTTCACAATCAGATTCACTGTCGTTCCATCTTCAACCGTACCACTATAAGACCAGTTACTCCAAACATTTCCTCCGGGATCGGCTTCAGCAGCAGTTTCAAACTGTGCCATATCAATAGCTACAGCCTCATCCGTTCCAATTTGATACTGAATACTTTCTAGTTTGTCAATCGGTGTAAGCCTGATACTAAATCCACTTGCTGCATAAACCATACTGCTATTGGTAATTAACAGCGATAGCACCATGCATAGGCTCATCACAAAAGAAAGTAATCTTCTGCTTTTCTTTCCTTTCATATTTTATCCTCCTTTTTTGTTTTTCATTTCGATTTTCATCAAAAATGCATAATAGTATTTTATCTTTTATTGCATATTAACGAAAGATTGTTTCCATTTTTGGCAATTGCCACATTTGGCAACTCCTCAAAAAACAGAATATACAAAACATATTTTTTTTGTTATTATGTTTTTACTATCACTTTTAATGAAAATACTTTGTCCCACTTAAATAAATTATCCCTATAAATGGAGAGGAGTTACTTATGAAATTTTCTGAACATATCAGTGAATATATAACAAGATTAAATTGCACAGTGAAAGAGCTTTCGGAAGCTTCTGATTTATCAGCTTCCGTTATCAGCCGTTACCGTTCCGGCGAGCGGGAACCGGGTGAAGATAGTGAACAGCTTATAAAACTTGCAAAGGGCATCCTATCCATTGCACAGAAAAAAGGAAATACTGCAATTGAAAATGAAGAGGTGTATCTCATACTAAAAAACTCTCTCATTAATCGAAATCAGGAGTTCAATATATTTACAAAAAATTTCGCAAGTATCATTGAAACCCTACACATCAATATGAAATCATTATCACAAGCTACTAACTTTGATACATCCTATCTGTACCGGGTACGCTCCGGAGAGCGTCATCCCAATGATTTAGATGCATTTATTGCACGTTTTTGTCAATATATACTTGATCATCACTCAGATTCAGACAGCAAAGAAAAGCTTGCTATACTAATGGAATGCAGTACTTCTGATATACAAGAATACACAAGCTACGAAAACAAGATAAAAATATGGTTAAAAACGGATGCCTCCGAAAATCTTGGTTCTTATATGGAAACCTTCTTACAAAAACTTGATGAATTTGATTTAGATGCCTATATCCGTTCCATACACTTTGACGAACTGAAGGTTCCTTCCATGCCATTTTATCGGGTTTCCAGCAAAAATTATTATGGAATCGAACAAATGCAGAAATGTGAATTGGAATTCTTTAAGGGTACGGTTCTATCCAAATCCAGAGAATCTGTGTTCATGTGTAGTGACATGCCAATGGCAGATATGGCAGAAAATATGGATTTTAATAAAAAATGGATGTTTGGAATTGCTGCTTCCCTAAAAAAGGGATTACATTTAGACATCATTCATAATATTGACCGTCCCTTTGATGAAATGATGCTGGGACTTGAAGCATGGATTCCAATCTACATGACAGGTCAGATATCACCATACCATTTACCGGATATATCTACCAATATTTATCATCATATTAACTATGTATCCGGTGCCGCAGCTCTTACAGGAGAATGTATTGACGGACATCACAGTGAAGGAAAATATTATTTAACAAGTAACAAGGAAGAGATTGCTTACTACCGTAAACAGGCCAATAACCTTCTGTCGAAGGCAAGGCCTTTAATGACAATTTACCGGGATGACTCAAAAAAGCAGTTTCAGACCTTTGAAAGTAATTATGCTACCGAAGAGAGAAACCGACACAATATTCTGTCATCTCTCCCTTTATATACAATTTCAGATGATTTGCTAAAGCGAATACTGGCTAAAACAGATATAGACGTTGAAATTACCACAGAGATTCTTGAGTATACCAAGTCAAAACGTCAATTTACGGAAATCACACTGAAAAAAAGTAAAATATACGATGAAATTCCATATATGAGCCAGGAAGAATTTGAGAAATTCCCTATGCACCTTGCTTTATCAGGTGTTTTTCTGGAAAGAGAAATACCTTATACCTACGAAGAATATATGGAACATCTGGAATTAACAAAGGCTTATGCTAAGGAGCATGAGAACTATGAGTTTTGTACTGATAGCACACTTGCCTTTCGCAATATCCAGATTCAGATGCTTGAAGGCAAACGGGTTATCATTTCAAAAGAAAAAGCCCCGGCCATCCAGTTTGTTATTCAACATCCAAAGATGGTTCGTGCTTTAGAAGAATTTATTCCCCCTGTGGTGGAAACTGAATAATAGAAAAAAGAAACCCGATTAATGATAACCATCAATCGGGTTTCTTATTAGAACAGGAGAACAAAAAATGTTTCTTCCCTTTGGAATGTCAATTCTTTCATTTTATTCTGACACTTCTGTTTCCGTATCGTCAATCACTTCATCATCTGCATTTTCATCATCTACAGTTTCATCATCTGTAGCTTCATCACCTGAAAGTTCAATCTCGTCACCTGAAATCTCTATCTCCTGAAAATCCATTTCATCCGTTAATTCCGTTTCATCAAATTGTATTTCATCCGGTGCAGAATCATCAGATTCCATTAATTGTTCTAAATACTCGTCTTCTGTAATATCAGTTAGTTTTGCATTGTCATATAAAAATTCTGCCACTTTATTATATATTACTTCATAACCAAGTAGTTGTTCTCCAAAGGCCTCTTTAAAATCTTCAGGGGTTTCAAATCCATAATCCATATATCTGTCCTGAACAAATTCATCAATTTCCGTCTGAGTACAGTCTATGTTTTCATTTTTTGCAATGATACTAATTAACATTCTATAATTCGTTTCTTCTACAATCAGCTCTTTTCTGTATTCCTCATCCATTTCATACATTTCATAGTATTCTTCTAAACTGATTTCATATGCCTTGGCATACTGCGTATCAATGACTGTATAGTATTCTTCACTTTGGGCATATAATTCCTCCGGGTATTTGTCAAATACAGAGTTTTCATAAAGATATGTCATAATTTCATGAAGCGCTGATGACTTGTACTGCGTTTTCTTTGATTCCTCAACTTCTTTTTTTAACGCTTCTTCATATTTTTCAATGGTATCATAATCTGTATTTTCCTTCACAAATTCCTCATTATATTCCGGTAATTTTTCTACACTGATGGAATTTAATGTCACGTCCATTGATAAGGTTTTTCCAATATCCTTCTCATCAATTGCAGCATTTTCATCTAATTCCATATCAATTTTCTTTGTTTCGCCTGCTTTCATACCGATAACGGAATCTTCCATTTCTCCAAAGAAAAAGCCCTCTCCTAACAAAAGATCAAGTCCGGAATCCGAATATGCTTCTGCCTCATTTCCATCAATACTACCTTTATAGTCAATATTAATGAAATCTCCTTCCTTTGCACCTCTGTCAGTAATGTCCTCATAGGTAACATATGCATACATATCCTCATCGATACGCTGTTTCAATTCCTCGTCACTTACGGAAACAACAACATTTTGCGCTTCAATACCCTTGTAATCGCAAATCGTAACATACTTATCATAATCAATATCCAATAGATACTTTGATGATTTTTTACCACATCCGGTACACACCGAAAAAATCATAATAAAACTTAAAATAACTGCAAAACTCTTTTTCATAACACACCTTGTAATTAATATCAATTACTACCTTTCGTATATATTTTTATGGTAATGTATATCCTACTGACCGATATAGCTCATACCATTCCTGTCTTGTTAAAAATACTTTATTGGCCTGACATGCTTCTTTTAAATGCTCCACACTGGTTGTTCCAATTAACACCTGAAAATTAGCGGGATGGCGAAGAATCCATGCAATTGCCACAGCTTCTTTTGTGATACCCAGTTCATTTGATAAGCGGTCTAATACTTCATTTAAACGGGGATATTTTTCATGACCAATAAAATTGCCTTCAAACATTCCAAACTGTAATGGAGACCACGCCTGAATTGTAATTCGATTTTCCCTACAATAATCCAGCACTGCCATATCCCGGACTGCACTTCCGTCTAAGCAGGTATTTGTTTCCATACCCTGACGAATCATACCGGCATGGGCTATGCTTAACTGCATTTGATTCACTAATATCTGTTGTGGGCAAACTGACTGTAAATAAGAAATTTGTGCTGCATTAAAATTACTGACACCAAACTGCTTCACTTTACCACTTTTCTCTAATTTGCAAAATGCTTCCGCAATTTCTTCTGCATCCATTAATGCATCCGGACGATGTAATAGTAATAAATCCACATAATCTGTCTGTAGTCTTTTTAAGCTTCCATCTACGGAATCAATAATATGTTCTTTTGACAAATCATAATATCCATCACAAATACCACATTTTGTTTGTAAGCGAATCCGGTCACGGATTCCTTTGTTATCAGCTAATACTCTGCCAAAAATCTCTTCACTTTTTCCGCCACCATAAATATCTGCATGATCAAATAATGTAATACCTTCCTCGATGGCAGCATTCACTATTCTGGATGCTTCCATATCAGATAATCCTGCCATACGCATGCAGCCAAGGGCAATACAACTGGCATCCATATCAGAATTTCCTAAGTGCATGGTCATAGGTCCACCCAAATAGGCAACACCGGTGTGCTCGTATCCAATTCTATCAGCCACTCTGCCTGCCATTCTAACTAAGATATTACGATAAGATTTAATTACATGATAATAAATATTTTCAACCTTAGCTGCAAACTCCGGTACAGAAAATTTAACTACACTTTCTTGTGCATTTTTCTGAAAATCTATCCCGTCCGAATGATCCAGTATTTGACTAAGTCCCGTAAAAAACGTTGCTTCGTTTTCAAAACCAAATCCATTATAACCATCGATTAATACGCCATCCAGGCAAGGATCTTTTTTGGCTAATACAGGCACGCCGCTGGCTAATGCTTCAATATAGGTTAATCCCTGGGTTTCGCTTGTAGATGCTGATACAAATACATCTGCTAACTGATAATAATGCATAATACTATCCCATGGTTTCGCACCTGCAAACATCATCCTGTCATTATTTTTTAGTGTTCCTGCATGCTCTTCTAAAGCTGATTTATGTGGTCCATCACCGACAACAAGGAAAAAAACATTTGGATTTTCATTCATATAAGCATCCAAATAATTCATAACTTCATCAATATTTTTTTCTTCAGATACGCGGCCTAAATATAGAACAATCTTACTATCAATAGGAATCCCCAATTCCTCTTTCAATTTTTGCTTCGCTTCCTGACTATCCCTCACACCAAAGCGGTCTAAATCAATACCGGTAGGAATAATATTGATATCCGGTTTCACACTATATCGTTCCATTAAATCTGCAACTTTTTTCGTTGGAACAATCAGCTCTTCTGCTCCACGCACACTAAACTTACTATATATTTTAGCTAGCTTTTTTGCCCGTTCTTCATTGGAAATATATTTTTTAATATAATGGGTATAATCTTCATATATGGTATGATATGTATGCACAACAGGAATAAATAACTCATGGGCCATAATTCTACCAAATACACCAATAGAAAACTCTGTATGAGTATGAATAATATCAAGCTTCATTTTATGAATCTGATGAGCAATTTTGGGATGATAAAATAATCCAAGTCTTCGCTCCGGAACAAAAGAAACAGCCTTTGATGGTACACGGAACACGTCTTTTTCATCCTCCGGTGCTCCGGGTGTTTTTGTTGTTATGACATACACATTATGCCCTTTTTTCTCCAGTTCTTTTTTTAATAAATATACAGAATTTGCTACCCCATTTAACTCAGGATAATAAGTATCTGTAAACAAACCAATATTCATATTACTACCTCTTTTTATATCTGAAATGCGAATAATTCGGTCTTTGCCGATAACAAACATTCCCTCATCCTGGGAAATAATTCTCCACACGCTCCGCCAAGTAGCATTTCACAAGGATCCTGGCACCCATAAGAATGTAACAAAGCATCATACATATCTGCCAATCCAACAATTTGTGCTTCAATAGGAATTCTGTCTTTTCTGATTGTTCCGGGATAACCGCTTCTATCATATTTTTCATGGTGATACATGCAAACATTATAACAAATCTTTTGATATTCTTCATTTTCAAGCTCCGTCATAACGCTAATAATATTTCCACCTTTTTCAGTATGTTCTTTTGTTATTTCTAATTCCCACTTAGACAATTTTCCGGTTCTTGACAAAACAGAATCCGGCAATGCAATTTTACCAATATCATGCCACTTTGCTGCCCTTACAATATAATCAATCTTTTTCTCCGTCATTTTTGACCGTGGATAAAGTTTTGCAAAATGATTGGCAATAATTCTTGTATAACCCTGGACATAATCCAAGTGACTTAAGGACTCCACATTACGATACTCTACTACATCCTGTAATACTCCAACCAAATGAACATGATGTTCTTTTAATTTCTCATATTGCGCTGCCAAAACTTTCGTCTGCTCTTTCACAAGTTCTTCTAAATGATTTTTATGACGATATAGTTCTAATACATTATGTACCCGTTGAATAACAATATTGCTTCGGAAGGGTTTAATAATCACATCAGCAGCACTTAAAACATATCCTCGTTCCATTGCATCACCCTCATCATCATTGGTGATAAGTACAACGGGAATCTGAGACATATACCCTTGTTGTTTCATAAATTCCATTACAGCAAAGCCATCTTTTTCAGGCATCTTAATATCCAGTAATACAATTGCCAATTCTTCTGAATAATGACTGATTTTATCAATGGCCTCAGCCCCATCACAAGCCTCAATCATTTCAAAGTCCTGCTGAAACATTTGGACTAATAATTTGCGATTTAACAATACATCATCAGCAATTAATATTTTATTTCTTTGGTTTTCAAACTGCCTATAGTTCTTTAACATATGCAAGACATTCCTCATATAATTCAACAAAATCTAACAGCTGCTGCTTCGATGGCATTTTTTTCACTCTTAATTCTTCAACAATAACACATATGCTGTTATATACCTTAACAAGGGATAAATTTCCAAGAATTCCCTTTAATCTGTGAGCACAATCGAAAGCTTTTTCAATATCATTTTGCGCAATTGCATCCATCATTTCCTGATAGGTTGGTTCCTGGGGAAGACTTTTCAAAAAAGAACGGAATAGTTCTTCATTTCCCATAAAGCGCTCCAATGCACTGTCAACATTAATTCCTTTTTCATTCAGTTCCTCTAGTGTAATCATAAGCATTATACTCCAAATGTTTCTTTTGCCTTTTGTTTCGCTGCTTCAATTTCTGCCGCCTTTTTCGCTTCATCTTCTGCTGCCTCTCTATTCAATCTGGCAATGATTTCTTCCGCACGGGCAATTGCATCCTCATCTGCCGAGGATGAATTTGTTCCATTGGTATCAGAAGAAGGTTTATCAGCATGAACATCTCTGGCTTCTTTACCTGCCTGAATGAAAGCATTCACATCTACCTTATTTGCATTCATAATAGCAGCAAGCTTGGCCTCTTCCTGTGCCTTTTCCAAGGTCTTTTTTCTTTGTTCTTCCTGTTCTCTATTAAGACGTTCCATTATCAGTTCGGCATCCGTTAATTCTGTTTGATTATGCTCTTTTGGAGTCTCATTTTTCTGTGGTTCTTTCACAGCAACATCATTTTGACTCTGGTTAACATTCGAAGAGGCAGCCGAATTTGCTTTTTGTCCCATCGAAACAGCCTGACCATTATTCTTTTCTTCTTCCTTCATTGGACCAGTGGCATTTTGGGTTTCCTGCATATACCCACCAGCCCTATTGTTATCAATTCGCAATATAGGCATAACTGTAAACTGCCACCATTTTACAATATTTCCGGTAATCACTTTAAAAATATTCACAGGCAACCCCCCATTTCTCCTTTGTTTATTTGATTCCCATTAACAAATATCCAAAATACACAGCATATGCAAGTACCATTACAATACCCATTGGACGTTTTAACTTGTGATTCTTAACCACACCAATCCATAATAAAATACCGGCAATAACAGAAACAATAGAATCAATCACAAAAGATGTTTTAAACACAACCGGCGTAATTAATGCAGTGGTTCCCACAACAAATAAGACATTAAAAATATTACTTCCTACAATATTACCAATGGCAATATCTGCTTTGTTTCTTTTCGCTGCTGTAATGGAAGTAACAAGTTCAGGTAACGATGTTCCAAATGCCACAATCGTCAGTCCAATCAAACGGTCATCCATTCCGAAGCTTGTTGCAATAACGGATGCATTATCTACGGTCAAATCACTACCAAATACAATGCCTGCCGCACCAACAATTAACATGATAATCTGCAACCACAAAGGACGAACTTTTTCTTCTTCCTCATCCTCTGCTGTCCCTTTCTTTGCCATGATAACAAGATAAATAAAATACACAATAAATAATGCCCATAAAATCAAACCATCTACGAAGCTTACCGTTCCACCAATCATTCCAAGGATCATTAATCCAAGCATGACCAGTAACATGAAAGGTATTTCATACCGAACAGTTGATTTTTGTACTGCAATTGCTGTAATAATAGATGTAATACCAAGAATGACAAGAATATTCATGATATTACTTCCTACAACATTACCAATCGTTATACCCGCACTACCATTTAATGCTGCATTAATACTGACTGCAGCTTCAGGAGCAGAAGTACCCATGGCTACAATGGTAAGACCAATCACTAACTGTGGAATTCCAAATCTGGCAGCAATTCCCGCAGCACCATCCACAAACCAGTCTGCACCTTTAATTAATAAAACAAAGCCTAACACTAACAAAATCACAGCGATTACCATTTTCATAATCAAATTTGTATGCGAATGCATACGCTCCTTTCCGGATATTTTTCCCTCAAAAAACCGCATCTTTTTCCGGTTCTAAAATAAGTATAGATAATTTTTATTATAAAAACATTCTATTTTTTTTGCAACTATTATTCATTGACAAAATGTGCATATTCTGTGAATTTTTCGAACACATAAAAGAACAGCTTTTTATTCATTATTCCCAGATGCACTTCTTTCTTTCATGCTCCTTTTGTGTTATGATGTAATAGACGTTTGCGAAACTCATAAAGATTATGTTTGTGTTGTGAATTTTTTACAAATACCATAAGCAGGCTCTTGTAACACGCCGGTACTTAACGAGCGTGCGAGTTTAGTACCGTTGCGTGTGGATGAAGCGCAAGCGTGCCTGCGATGGTTTGTTAAAAATTCACAACTTATATAAATTTCAAATGAGTTTCGCAAACGCTTATATGATGTAAAAAAGGTATTTGAAAGAAAGAAGGCAGTTTATGAAATTATATTTATGCATTATCATTTTAGGAGGGCTTTTTGCCATTACAGGTATCCGGGCATTAATCAAACCTGCTCCTTTTCATCATATCAACGGCAACGGTTCTCCCTATTATGAATCCAAAAATGCAATTTTAAATGAAACAATCTGGAATTTAGCACAAAAATGGTATGGCATTCACTTAACCGTAATGGGAGTTGTTTATATGCTTTCCTCATGTTTGCTCCATCCTCTGTATATTTATATCCTTACAAATGTATGGAAACGGGAAGACCACACCATTCCATTTTTCTGTGTTATATTGATTCCATTTATGATTTTATTGGGAATCGCCTACGGAACCGTAGAGCTTAGAATTAGAAAACAATTAAAAAAAGAACAATAAAAAAATCTCCATAAAGAATGATTTTCATCAATCACATTTCTTTATGGGGATTTCTTTTTTCACAATTTTAACCGGAAACAAATTTGTCAACAGAATATAATATGAATGACATAATATACAAACCAACATACGTGACAATATAAGAAACAACATACGAAACAATATCAATCAAATGCGAAACAAATGAATATATTTCATATTCTAAACGAATCAATATCATTCAACTCTAAAGGATATAAAATCAAATTCTAAAGGAATAAAAAATATTTACAAAATCACTTCCATACCATATTTTTGTATATGAAAACCACATTTTTCATAAAACGCAATGGCAGCATCATTTTTATCCCAGACATTTAATGTCACGTTATAACATCCATTTTCTTTTGCATAAGCTTTCACGTATTCATATAGGGCTGTTCCTACATGATTTCCACGACAGTTTTCATCAACACAAATATCATCGATATAAAGTGTCACAATATCCGGAAAATTATTATCCTCCACATGGGACTGAAATACACAAAACGCATATCCTAACACATCATTTTCTTCATCAACAGCAACAAAAATCGGAGAATTTTCATTTTTCATTAATTGCAGTAATTCCTCTTTCGTATATTTTGTTTTATCCTTTATAAATAAATCCGGACGGTTTTTGCTATGTACATTATTTACCTGAATCAATAACCTTAATATTCCTTGTGCATCAGCCTCCAGCGCTTTTCGTATATTCATGCTATCACCTTCCTAATGAAAATATCCCTATTCTTATCTATGAAAACAGCCATATTCTTGTTTATGAAAAAAAGCCGTATTCTTATTATCATTGTCATCATTTATATCATAATAAAACTTTTTATATCAATGAAACATTGATAATCAGATTTTTAATGTCTTTAAATATTGTTTTTGTTCCGCTGTAATACGATAACTTTCTCTTGCCTTTTGAATTGTTTTGTTATGTACCCATTTCTCCATAAACCTTTCTTCCATGTATGGAATGGTGGCATCCCATTGTTTTGCTAAGGCAGTTGCCATATACCAGGCAATCTCCATATTTACGTAATATTCATCTGACTGTATTCCCGCTACCATTTTAAGATAATCCGGATGAAAATCCTCATCTAAAAAATGCTGCATTAGCATCCCGATACCAAATCTTATGGTATAGGTATGGTCAGAGGTTATCCACTGCTTTATAAAGGGAAGCAAATCCTCTTTTCTTTTTTTAAATATTTTAGGGCTTGTCTGGTCACAGGTTGCCCAATTATCAATATAAGGAAGAAATAACTCCAGCTTCTTAATGCATACATCAAAATCTTTTATTTCAGAAATCAAAAATCCATGTAACTGATTTTCTTCATAATATAAATGAGGAAGCTCTTGTAAAAAATTCTCATAATAAGGTTCATTTTTCACCTTTTTTGCAAGCTTTCGTAATGCCGGAGTTCGCACACCTATTATGGTTTCAGGATTAAGATTTGGAACAAGTCGGCAATGAAAAGAAGCATATTCTTCATCCTTTAACTTCATTAGTTCATCTATTATTTCTTTCATCATAACCTCACTACTTTTGATACCTGGCTTTTTGATGTCTATCCCTGCATTCCTGTGCATATGCAATTAAGAACTCATAAAAATCCTTTACAATGGGATTTTCAGAAAACTGCTCATTATAAGCAATAATAATATCACGCTTACATTCCGGGCTTTTGATTGGCAATAGCGCCATATTCGTAGAATGCTTTGCATCCTCCCAGGAATACTCCGGCCAAAATCCAATACCTAAACCTGCACTAATCAAACTTCGGACAGATTCAAAATTCATACTTTCAAAAACAATATTGGGTGTAAATCCCGCTTCTAAACAAAACTGATCGCTAATACTACGAATAGGACGTGTATCTGCCATCATAATAAAACCTTCTTCTGCAACCTCTGCAAGATCAATGGATTCGTATTCAGCATACTTTGAAGTTGCAGGTACCGCTAAATAAAACTCTTCTTCCAACATCATCTGATTGGTAAAAGAATTCTTTTTAGGCAAGGTTGCGGTTACACACAAATCATAATCAATAGCAGACTGGCTTTGTACCAATTGAAAATTCACATTGGGATGCTTTGCCTTATAGGCAATAATACAATTGGTAACCAAAATAGATGCCGCCAATACATTTAAATGAATCGTCTGATTCTGTTTGCGCTCTGCATCCTTTAATTTTTTTGGCAACCCATCTAAATTCTTCATAATTGGTTTCAGTTCATTTTCTAAAAGTTTTCCCGCTGCACTTAATTCAATACCACCTTTTTTCCGTTCAAAAAGCTTTACATCTAATTCCTGTTCTAAGCGCTTAATAGACTGGGAAAGCGCCGGCTGTGCTATGTGTAGGGAATTAGCAGCTTTTGTAATATGCTGGTATTTGGCAGCTACCATAAAATATTGTAATTGTTGTAATTCCATAAGCTTCTCCATATATAATATATATTATTTTAATAGTTATTATAATGTTTATGTTATTAGAAGTCTAGTAGAAACTCTGGTATAACGTCTGGTACATCATCAGAATAAAGCTTTATAAATTATAATAGAACGTCTAATGCACAATCCGGGTAAAGCTTTATATAAAATGATAGAACGTCTAATGCATAATCCGGATAAAGCTTTGTAAATTATGACAAAATGTCTAATGCATAATCCCGGTAAAACTTTATAAATTATGATAGAACCTCTAATGCATCATCCCGGTAGAAACTCTATAAAGTCTGGCAAAAAATCTGGTACAACACGGATATCATTTGTATCAAAATCATAAATGTGTTAGAATATGGTCACAGATTTACGATTATTTTTCATTTATTGTTTAAAGGAGAGTAGGTATGGGATTACGTTTTCGAAAAAGTATTAAAATAGCACCGGGTGTCAAGCTAAACCTTGGCAAAAAAAGTGCCAGTATTTCTGTAGGAACAAAAAATGTAAGAAAAACATTTAGCACTACCGGCAGAACCACTTCATCCATCAATTTACCTGGTGGTTTTTCCTATGTAACAAGCAAAAGCATGAAAAAAGGAAAAAAGAAATAATGATTTTTACACCCGAACTAGAATCATCTAATCCGGGTGTTTTTGTTTCTAACGCACTCTCCACAATTTGTGAAAGAGGCGAGATTGTTTGCCTCGGTAAGTACCGGTTACAACAAGGATGTAATTGGAACCTATAAAACGAAGTTCCATCTCATTCTCGGAACGTTTTACCACCTTAACCTTAACCTCTTCCTCCCATAAATTTGCAGGAGTGGAGGTAAGGAGCTGGTGTTCAGCGTACCGAATACACATGTCTTCCATGCGGTACTGGTTATCTAACCGCTGCTCCACATACTGGAGTCTCATGTTGTTCTCCAAAATAGAACTTGTGCAGGCCGCCTTTTTAAAATAGCTGCCCACCATCATGTAGATTGCATAAGCGAAAGCTGTTTGATTGTTTGTGAAATTCATTTTTACCATAGTACAAATCCTCCTAAAAAATAAAAATAGACACTAAAAAAGAGTGTTACATTTGGACGCACTCGTAGTGCAATCCTTATAAACACTCTTACTATTCATTCATTAGGAGAACTATTATTGCTCTCGACTAGTTGTAGAATACTATATATTGATTATCTTGTCAACAGGGGGTCAGACCCCTTTCACACTTTGTTCACAATTGGGATTATTTTACGGTTACGTAATCTGTAGGTTCTGCCATTTGCTG
Source organism: Lachnospiraceae bacterium (assembly GCA_051880435.1). Lineage (GTDB taxonomy): Bacteria > Bacillota > Clostridia > Lachnospirales > Lachnospiraceae > CAG-590. Next base: position 35,248 of record JBJENY010000098.1, read on the forward strand.
TCCGTTTTCCAATGCGGTTCTAAACAAGTCATAGACATTGTCATCCCTTACTTCCATTTTATTTTTTAACCCGTCCGGCATTGGACAGTTACAATAAATAGGATCTTCTATATAATAGATATCTCCAAACAAGGAAATGGTATACAATGTATCATCTTCCAACGCATTTCCAATGACGGTGATTTCTTCCAATGTATAAGTGCCATCACCATTAGCCTTCATCTGATATTCCATTCCACTTGTTACAGGGATTAGATTCTTATGTCTGATTGGATTACCATTTTCTCCGGCATTTACAAGCCATTCCATGAGCATTTTTATTTCTGCCCCGGTTAACGTCCCTGAAGTCATATATGCTCCATTATCTAACAGCCTGTTAATTTGGTTAATGTTGTAATCACCCTCAAAAACAGAGGAGGTCACAACACCGGCAATACCAACGGCTATATCATCACCAGTCTGCTTACGCAAAGTATTAATTACTGCCGAAGCCGCCGGACTTCCATGTTTGCCGAAATCATATTCATATCCGTTTTTTTGTGTGGTTACATATTCTATGGTTTCCTGATTATTCGTCTCTGTCAGCTGGGCATTAAAATCATCATAGGCTCCTGTCTTATCATATTTTCCGGTAATCATGTTCTGTACCACATTACGGGAAATAGCAAACATCTCTGTAGAAGCCAAACGCATATACATCCGATTGCTACTGATACAATCGCTTACCTGTGTAAATACCTCATTCATCTGGAAGTTTACATTCTTATTGTAGCTAAGCATGGCACTACCTGCCGCTACACGTTTCTGACCTTCTTCAGAAAGCATTGCCTCCAGCACCTGAATAATAGCATCCTTCTTCTTCTCATCCTGTTCGACAGAATGATTGACTGCTACCTGAAATGCGGGATATGTCAAAATCCAGTTGTCATCCTCAGTCTCCCCAAAATACGGAAGCATAACTGCATTTAGACCCACATTTCTAAAATTGATACAATCCTCGGCAGTCCCTCGTACAATAGCGGATTTCTTTTCTAAAAAAGCATCCCTCATGTTTTCATATTTTAAATCCGCATCCGCAGGTGTTACTCTGGTATCTTCCAAATACTGTTCAAACTTTTGGAATACAACCGGCCATACCTTATCATCAAGAGAAACCGGATTTTCATCTGTTTCACTTTCGTACTTTGCACGCCAGACAATTCCATCCATTCCCATTAACTCTGGAATGGCACAACCCTGAAGAGCCTCCATGCAGGAATAATCCATACGGTAATCATTGGTAAAGCCTCTGATTCCTAATTCCTCAAACTTCATACATGCATCAGCAAATTCTGCTTCATTAGTCGGCACGGGGATATGATTGTCTTCAAATAAATCCAAATTGGCAATATAACCATCTACCTCTGCACACATTGGCAACCAATGTATCGCACCACTTGTTTCTCTGTTATTTTCAATATAACTGTCATAATAGCTGCCCACCACATCCGTTTCACTTAAGTCCAAAAGTGAATCTGACAGCTGTGCTGCATCATTAAGAGAAAAACGTCTGCAGGTAATAATGTCAGGCAGACTTCCCCGGTCATTTAAATCCATATAATAATCCATGGTATTGTAACCAACCACGAAAGTAAAATCGATATCCGGAAATTGTTCTTCCAACCATGGAGTAAGCTCTCTCGTCATAGGCTTGTCCCACAAATACATGGTAATTTTAATCTTTTTACTATCTTTCCTTTCACAACCTGTCAGTCCAAACAATAACACCAATATCATAAGGACTGCTATTGTTCTTTTTTTCATATGCATCTCCTTCTTAATATTAAGGGAATAAACAATTGCAAAACACATTTGAAATTTGTATGGGTTTCGCAGTTGCCTAATTAATGTGAAACTTCCCTCAACGTAATATAGCTTTCCGGTTGTGCCAGACTTCCCCCATCTTTCACATAAGTTACCAAATCATCTTTTACCTGATTTTCCGCTTTTTCAAGGGCAAGACCTTCCTTTTCTAATAATGGTGCTATGTAAGCATCTGTATACAGGCAGGTCACTTTAAATGTATCGTCATCATTGATTACATTTCCATCCTTTTGTACATCAAGCAAGGTATAAGAATCGTCCTGCTCCTGCACCTTAATGGTGATTCCACTGACAATTGGAAGAGAACCTCTGTTAAATGGCTTGAAGGCTTCCTCAACATCTTCAATACCTTCCACGTAATCACGGATACATTCCTTTAGCTGCTGTCCTGTCATTTCACCATTAAATGCAGACAGACCATTTGGCATAATCATACTTGTCACCTGTTTTTCCGTGTAATCTGCAGCGATAACAGAACCGGTAAAGCTGAAACCGGGAGCAATCAATATATCACTGCCGTATATATCTTTTACGGTATTTGCCATAACAGAATATGACTCACTACCACCCTTTGTATAGAATATATTGGAATATCCCTGTTCTAAAGAAAGAATCGTTTCATTCTGGTTATCCTTTGGCTCTCTTAACTGACTGTCAAAGGCTTCATAGGCCTGCTTGGCATCATATTCACCCTGAATCATTTTTGTTACCACATCCTTGGAAATGGCAAAAAAGTCATTAGATGCAACACGGATAAATAAATGATTCTGCTCAATCAGTGGTTTTAAATTCTCCAGACATGGTGACAACTCCAGATTCACATTTTTATTATAGGTAATAACATCCTGATTATTTGACAATACATTTTGTGCCCCTTCAGACAACATCACACTAAGTACCTGCAATGCCTTTTCTTTACGCACTGAATCATTTTCCAAATCCTTATTCATTGCCACCTGGAATTCCGGATAAGTGAGCATCCACTGCTCCCCATTCTGACCAAAGTAAGGAAGAAAGACTGCCTCAATTCCATCATTGTTAAACCACACAGTATTGGTGCTACCTGCACGGATCATGGCGGCTTTTCCTTCTGTAAACATATTAATTGGAGGGTCATAATCCATTTCTGCATCTTCAGGCTGCAGGTTTACATCTTTAATAAACCGTTCCATATTTTCGAACACAACAGGCCATACCTGGTCATCTAAACCAATCTCTTCCCCGTCCGGATCTTCATAGCTGCTTCGCCACATACTTCCTTCCATAGAGGTAATCTCCGGAATGGATGCACCCTGTAAAATCTCCATACAGGTATAGTCATAGCTAAAATCAGCAACAAATCCGCGGATACCTGCCTTTTCAAAGGTCTGACAGGCAGATACAAAGCTGTCATAATCCGTAGGTAAAGGAACCTTATATTTATCAAACACTTCCTTATTTGCCACAATACCATCTCCCGTACCACAAATCGGAAGCCAGTTTATGGTACCGTCCGCATTGGTAAATTCTCTTAAATAAGACTCATATATGGCACCTGCCTCTTCTGTGGCAGATAAATCCATCAGCTGGTCCTTTAAATCCACTGCATCATGTCTTGAAAATCTTCTGGACATAATAATATCCGGTAACTCCCCATTTTCATTCATAAATTTGTAAAAATCCAAATCATTCTGACCAACAATAAACTGAATATTCAAATCCGGAAGCTGGGACTGAATATATGGTGCATACTGGTTATATAGAGCGGTACTCCATAAATAAACGGTAATGGTATTCTCCGCTTCTTTTTTCTTTGTAGCTCCGCATCCGGATAATAATGTTGTAATCATCACAACACTCAAAATAACAGTAATCATTCTCATTTTGTTTTTCCTTTTCATTTCTCTTCCTCATATTTCTTTTAGTATTTATAACCCGGTAATTATTTTTAGACCCGCTTTAAGATCTCTATGCAATCATATTACCTGCATCCTTTTTGTTTGTATTCTAAATAAATATAATCTTCTCAACTCTTATAGAAGCTTCACAAGACTCCTAAGAAGTCGGGCCGAATTGGCAGGTTTTACCAGAAAATCATCCATGCCAACCACAGATGCCCTCTCCCGATTCTCAGGAACAGCATTTGCAGTCAGTGCAATAATCGGGATATTGGCTCGAATACGATTTGGAAGATTACGAATTGTCAATGTTGCTTCGTAACCGTCCATTTCCGGCATTTCAACATCCATTAAGATAAAATGAAAATAACCGGGATCATTTCCTTTTACTGATGCAATAGCTTTCATTCCATCCTCTGCTTCCTCAATCAAAAGCCCATAATCCTCAAGCATTTTCCTTAATATCTCTCTATTCAATTCATTGTCGTCTACAAGAAGAATTCTTTTTCCCTTTAATGCTTCAAGCTCATCAGCATCTGCCTCATATGTCTCGTCATCAAAGCTTTCGCCAAGACCATAGGCTATGGTTTTTTCCATATTCGTAAGAACCAACTGTAGTTTTTTCAGATATTCCTCTGTTTGGGAACCGTGTTTTCCGCCAAGCTCCGCATATCCAACGGCACTGTATAGCTCAGTCCTAAGATGCCTTAATAATTTTTTTTCGAACTCCGCAGCCTTATTGGATACTTCCAATTCCTTCTCTAAAAGATCCATCCGGTCTAGCATTTGTTCGTAGTTTGCCTGGGAGCTTAGAACATCTCCATCAGGATATCGAAACTCCAATTCCATAGAAACCCCAAGGACATCAAGGCACTTCTGAAGTTCTTCAAAAGTCATACTCTCTTTGGAAAGCTTTCGATACAAAGAAGAGGGGTGCAATCCCATTCGCTTTGCCAAATCAGCCTTTGCAACTCCTAACTGAGTGCAAACATTCGTAATTATTTCTGCTGTTTTCATACATTCGTCCTATCTATACACCTTATTATTTTATAACACATTTGTCATCATAACATATATGTTATGAATATACAAGTCATAAATTGCGAGTGGGGTCTGACCCCTATAACAAAATGTGCGAGTGGGGTCTGACCCCTATAACAAAATGTGCGAGTGGGGTCTGACCCCTACTTTACATTTCAGATATTATCTTCTATTATGGAATATGTAACCCCTGTAATTTT
>JBJENY010000099.1:0-8589 GCA_051880435.1 Lachnospiraceae bacterium
TTCTCTTCCTTCTTCTCTTCCTTCTTCTCTTCCTTCTTCTCTTCCTTCTTCTCTTCCTTCTTCTCTTGCATCATATTTCATATCTTCAATCGCCTTACACATATCGATTTCCCCCTTTTCATTCATATTTAAGCCCTCATCAAAGTTCTTCAATCTTAATGAACATACTTCATTTAATAACCACACACTTTCATTTGTCATCATCGAAAATTCCTTATGCTGATGTACATAAGCATCTAGTTTTTTCTGGTCAGTAGAATATTTGATGAATCCAAGAACCGCTCTCAAATCTGACTGCATCCTTTCAAGCTGTTCCTCGGTCAATCTCGACGGTTCTAGTATTGAAAGCTGATAATCAGGTATCTTCTGTTTTTCTCTATCAGACCATCCATTCATATCGAGCATTTCATGTAGAGTCCGCGGTCCGTCCCAGTCCTTCACATTAAAATACACAATAAGTGTTTTGACCGGAACCAGTTTATCCCCCCGGTAAATCCCACTTAAGAATTCCCCACTGTCTGCCGGTTTTTCTCCGTCAATTCTGTGCTTATTGACAATCATTTCTATCTGGTTACTGTAATTTAATGCATCATACAACATCAGCTTAACCGGAGCACCATAGTGTACTTCCGTATATTCTTCGACTCCAAATATTGCATATTTTTTACATTCATCCGGCTTCCTATATACGGTTTTCAACACATCACGAAAACGTTCCACAAAGGTTTCTTTCTTCCGATGATTATTCCCCGGAATTATCTGCAGTTCACTTAGACCGGAGCCGTCGTCTTTAAGCATCTCCGGTAGGATAACCCTCTCTCCTTGATATTCCAGCGTGTTCACAATATCCGCAAACACATCCTGCCGACTGATATACTTTCGGCTAATCTGATCTACTTTTCCCATATTTTCTACCTCCTTTTCTTGTAAAAATGTCTGTTTGAAATTGACATTTACAGGCAGGAAATATGAAATTAAATCCGTCATCTTTATTCTTCCTGCCTATTCACATGTTTGGGAAATAAGCAAGAATTTCAAAAAAATAAAAATTGATATTAGAATTGTCTGATTTTGAATTGTCTGATTTTGTCTTGCTCGGTGTTAGGATAACATATGGGATTATATATTTCAAGGCAGAAAACTTCAAAAATTTTTATTTTGTGTTAGTGAAGCATTCGTTATCTCTCCCCAGCTATACTGTGTCATATATTCCCCTTGATAGAGGTTGACCCCATGGCTTTTCCCATCCAGCCAGTCATAATAGTCACAGTCCACCTTTTTCCGTACAATGCCAATCTTTCCTCTCTGCTGATAAATGATATCCTCACAGCCTGTCTCTCTTAGTATATCATTCAAGTCCTTTACTAAAGTACGAAAATAACTGGGGGAACATTTATCTCCCCACAATACTGTCATAATATCGTTTTTAACACATATCTCCCCATTACGGTCTACCAAATAGGCAAGCATTTCTTTTGTCAGATTATACTTAAATTTTACAATCTGATTATCTATAAACATTTCAAAATTCCCAAAGGTTTGAAACCGTACCCGGTTTTTCCTTATAGGCTTTACCGGGTATCTAAGGTTATCCAGTTCCTTTCGGATTTTGGCAGGTGTTATTGGTTTCATTACATAACCGCTGGCGTGCAATTCAAACGCTTCCTTCATGTAGTCTGTATATCCGGTTGTAAAGATGATATTGATGCGAGGGTTTAGAAGTTTTACTTCTTTTGCAAATTCCACGCCATTCATATTCCGCATCGGGACATCCAACAAAGCCACCTCACAAGATGTGTTTTTACAAAACTCCAATGCTTCCTTTGGTTTTCGGAAGCTATATACCATTGCGTCAGGCTCCACCTGTTTAACGGCAGAAACAAGTCCTGTAAGTGCTAATTCATCATCGTCAAGTGCCAGTATATTCATGATTCCTCCCCTTTGGTATACGTCTGCATTAAGACATGTTTATTTATGTCACTTTTAATGCGTATTTTAACATATTTCAAAAGCCTAACTCCTTACAAAATCCTTACACATTTCTTTATTATAAAAAAGGTCATTTCAACGTAAGCTTAAAGCATCAACAAAGAAATAGCATCCAACCGACCAAGGTTAGATGCTATTCCACTGAATAATATTCTTTATTCAAGCTATCTTTATTCCTTCATTTTTGCCTTCATCTCATCCAACTGGCTCTTTCGCTCCTGCGCCCAGGCAAATCTGCGAAGATACTCTCCCTGATACCGTGTCATAACGGATGTGTCTCCCTCTAACATCTCATATAAGTCACACTCCACCATTTCTGTATTGATACATTTTGTCTGTCCCTTTGTAATCAGAATATCCAGTATGCCCGCTTCTTCCAGCATACTTTTCAAACGGGACATAGTTGTCCAGTAGATGCTGTCACTGGAATACCCGGACCACAAACAGGAAATGGCATCTGCCTTTGTAATACCGGTTTCCCCACGATCAATCAAAAGGGCAAGCAGCTCCTCCTGTTTGGTATGTCCCAGGTAAAGTGGACTTCCATCCACTGTAATTTGCAAATCCGGCATCGTCTGAATCCGGATTTCCTTTTTCGGTTTTTTCCTGATATAAAATGCTTTATCCAACGCCTTTTCAATATCGGTCACACAATAAGGCTTTAGCAGATAGCCAATGGCATCCACCCAGAATGCCTGTAAAGCATAATTTTCATAAGCTGTCACAAATACAATGCGGATATTTTCATCCACCTTCTGTAGCTCTTTTGCCAGTGTCATTCCATTCATTTCCGGCATCTCGATATCAAGAAAAGCCACATCAATCGAATTTTTCTTCACAAAATTCAAGGCATCTTTACTTTTGTTAAATGTATGCAGTTCATCAATCCTTGAAAGGTCCTTAACCGTCAGGGCAAAATTTTCTAATAAGACCTTCTCATCATCCACATAAATGATCTTCATTGTACATTTCCCCTCAATCTCACATATCTTTTTCTATTCTGTAACAGGAATCCTTATGGTAACCTTCGTTCCCTGTCCCGGTGCACTCTCCACATCCAATTGTCCGTCCACCATATTTTCCAATCGAAACCGGACATTCCTGATACCTACGGACTGGGAGTTTTCACATGCATCCGGAAGGAATCCCACACCATCATCTGTGACTGTTATGACAATCATTCCATCCTGTTCCTTGGTAGCAAGCCAAATCACACCGCTTCGGTTATGTTCTATCAGCCCATGCTTAATGGCATTTTCCACAATTGGCTGTATGGTCAGGGGAGGAATCTGAAAATTGGAGACTTCCAGCTCTTTTTCAAAGACAATCATATCCTCAAACCGAAGCTGTTCCAATGCCACATAATCCTCTAACTGTTCCAGTTCCACATCAAAATCAATCAAACCCTCTTCCTCAATAATACGGATATTCTTTCTTAAATATCTGGAAAACCGTATCAAAGTTTCATCTGCCTTTTTCGGATCAATTTTACAATATCCACTAATGGTAGTCAGGACATTAAATATAAAATGGGAACGAATCTGGCTCATCATGGAAGCAATTCGTCTGTCCGTTAGCTTTCTTTCTTTTTCCGCCAGTTCCCGGTCCTTTTCTGCAAGCTGGCGCTCTTTCTCTGCAAGCTGTAATTCCTGTTCACTATAGTTAAATAAGGTTGCCACACCCGTAATAACAATATATAAAAGAAATGCAAAAATAGTAAACAAAAGTCCAGAGGAATTACCTTTCACGTAAAAGGCAACCACATCCGCTACTACTCCTGCCACACAAATATATGGCAGTTTGTTTCCAACCATGCTTTTTAAACGGCCCGGATATGCCACTCTCTCATAGACGGCTATTCCGATTACCAGAAGAACTCCCGTTGCAATTACCACATGAGTAATTAACAGCATTTCACGAATATCTTTGATACCAGTCAGTTGCAGAACATATTGTATCACACAATTCAAAGCAACCAACACACAATAACCATTCAGTATTTTCCGGCTTTTTTCCGTAAAATATTCTTCTAACCATTTCATCAGGGGAATATTTCCTAACATTAACATGGTGACTGACAAATAAAAAAGCAGTACCGATTGTTTCGGAAACAGGAAGGGAGTAAACCGGGTATCTGTCAACCTCCATATTCCAAGCATAACAGAAAAGATACCAAGGGCTATCATTCCTTTTCCCCTCTGTTTGCGGAATTGATTATAACCGGCTACACCGATATACACCAGTCCAACAAAAATCGTCGCAATACTTAATATCAGTTGTGGCAAATCCTTTCTCAAACGGTCCTTATAGATAGCAAGCTCAGAGCCTAAGAGAAACTCCACCTCTCTGTTACGAAAGCTTTCATACACAGGTGTTATCAGAATCTGTATCTGTTTTCCCTCATCCTCCCGGTATATTGGTATCAAGGTCCAGTTACTGCCTACCGTTTTACTCACTCGCTGTTTGTCTGAGGGTACCAGACTAGAAATCTTCTTTCCCTCCATTCGGACTTCAACATACTGGTGGACAGTATAAAATGCAAGATAGGTATCATAATCAATTCTATCATCTATGGTAAAGCTGTACACCTTTTTCACCCCTATGGGAGTATCCTCATCTGTGATTTCCTGACAGGCAACATTGCGAAGTTGCATATAACCGGCATCCATGCGGCTTTTTGTCCCCTCTGTTTTATCTGTCATTCCAATCATAAGCAGAACAAGAAAAGCTATTATGGCAGCAAAAACAGTAATTATTATATGTACTTTTGATATATTGGCGTGTATGCCTTTCCTTTCTTTCACACGAAAACGCCCCTTTATCTTATTTGACGCAGATAATTACGCCATTCATTGTATTAAGATATATTTTAAATTAACATAGATATGTCAATTCATCCCCAAAGTGAAAGTCACGGATGTTCCTGACATATCCACAAAACATATGCCCCAAAAGGGTAAACCTGTCGGGGCATGGACTCCGTCCTTATTTTCTTCTATCAATACCCTTGGTTCTGTAATACAGGGATTTGTCCTCATACATCAAACGCTCTGCCTGGGTAAGTATTTTATCAATATCCCCATCGTTAGTTTCCTGCCACACAGCACCAACGGCTAACACCACGTCATGCTCCAGTGCCACCCGCTTGAGATTTTGTGATTTTTCCTCCAAATCTTTCCTGTCTATCTGTGGACATAATGCCAGCAGTTCGTCTCCACCAACTCGGAACAATCCATAGCCACTAAATACCTCTCGCAAGCTTTCACATGCACGAAGAATCAGCCGGTCCCCTGCCTTATGTCCTTCCGAATCATTAACCCGTTTCAGACCTGTAATATCACAATATACTACGCCCAGGGCTCCATCCTTTGTATGCTCGGACAAATACTTTTCCATGGCAAATCTGTTGCCAAGGGAAGTAAGCTGGTCGCTAAAGCTCATATTCTGCAGCTGCAAACGGAGATTTCTTCTTTTCAGACATGATACAATAAAATGACCCACAATCTGCAGCATATTCTGTGTTAACTCAAGAGACTCTCCTCCCGGATTGTCCACTCCGTAAAATCCAAAATTTTCATTGTTATTATACAAAGGAATTACCACAAGGGAATGAATATCCTGACGTTTTAAATTCTCATACTGCAATGGATCACTTTCCCTAATATCCTCCAAATCATTAATGATAATGTTCTTATTTTCACTAAATTCACGATACCAGTTGGCACAAATTTCCGGTGGCAGATTCTGAAGATTATCAATCTCCGGAGTAACTCCATTTGCCACCCACTCATATGTATTATCATCCCCGCCGGATGCATTCTTTTCAAAAATATAGGTTCTTTCCCCATGTAAGGCTTTCCCAAGATATTCCAGAATAATATTAATGGACTGATCCGGTGTGTCAGCCTGTAGTGCCAGTCTCATGCCTTCATTGGCAAGAGTCTCCTGATTCTGATGTTCTTCATACATACGGTCCTTTTGATGCTGTACACTATTATCAATGGCAATCTCTAGCCTGCATCTTCTGTCACCGTCCATGATCATGGTATCCTTCAGGATAAAATATTTCCCCACAATGGGATTATATACCTGCCATTCTGCGAAGCTTCCCTCTTCCAGTTCCCGGTTATTACAAAATGCACAGGTCACATTACTGTTTTGCAGCAGTTCATAGCATTTTTTCCCTGCAAGCTCCTCCACAGAATGAAGATCATATAATTCCAGTGTCTTTTTGTTCATATAAATCAGCTCATGGGTATCCATATCCGAAACATATACTACTTCATTTAAATTGTCAAAAAATTCCCAAATTTTTCCCATGCATCATAAGTCCTTTCCTCATTAGTATTCTATTGAAAGTAGATTTTTTAAAATAAAAAAAGCAATGCCCATCCTCAAATAGCAATGCTTCCAAAGTGCAACTGGCTACCATTTCACAGGCCCTATAGCTTTGCGTCACATCCTTTCGAATGCTTTGCCACAATATGAATAATAACAAAACAATTTTATTATTTTCTCGGAATTTTGTCAATGAATATGTTAATCATAATCCTTACAAAAACCATACATTTTTAATTCAACCTTCCCATCAATTACCTTATTATTTATCCATACACATGCAATTCCTGTTCAACCAATGCGCTGCCCTCATATACGAGACGTAAAGAGAAAAAACTCTGTTCATTTTCTTCAATCAGTAAACGCAGGAAAATAGCATCCCCCTCCCAAGTCGGAAGAGACATCACCTGTGTTTTATCAACCCAAACCAAATCACCTTCCAAACAGGTTATGATTTCTCCTGTAAATTCATCTGCAGTAAATAAACACATTTGCTCCGGTTCCTCAACTTCATTACTGATAAAAGTAACAATCCCTCGAAACCGGTAAGAGGTAAGTGTCAGTCCTGTTTCTTCCTTTACTTCTCGTAGCAAACACATTTCCGGGCTTTCTCCATCTATGGCATGTCCCCCCACACCAATCCATTTATCCTTATTAATATCCTGTTTCTTTTTCGTACGATGCAACATCAAATACTGTCCGTCTTTTTCTATATAACATAATGTTGTAAGCTTCATTTTTTCCCACTCTCCATCAAATTTATACAAATTTTATCACATTTATAATGTTAAATTTCTTTCCTGATATTTGCCAGTATTTTCTTAAACTGTACAGAAAACAGGATAGCCGTAAAAGTTACTGCAATAAAATCGGCAATTGGCTCTGCCATATATACTGCCATTGTTTGATTCGACGTTATCATCTTCGGCATAATATATATGAATGGAATTAACAGTACAAACTTTCTAACAACTGCCACAATAATAGATTCTGCTGCCTTTCCTAACGCATTAAAGGTAAGCTGGCAGGCCATTTGAATACCAAATAAAAACATGGATGCCACATAAATCCGAAGTGCTGTCTTTGTAAAATCCAACAAAACTGTTTCCGATGTAAACATGCCTGCAAATATACCGGGAAACAGTTCCACCAGCAACCACAACAAGATAGAATAAAATAAACTGACTTTCAATAATAATCCAAATGCTGCACAAACCCGTTCTTTATCCCTTGCACCATAACTATAGCTGATAATCGGCTGGGCACCCTGTCCAAGTCCCTGAATAGGAAGCATAGCAAACTGCATAACACTTGTCAAAATTGTCATGGCACCGACTGCTACATCTCCCCCATATTTTTGTAATGAACTATTAAAACATACGGAAATCACACTTTCACTTGCCTGCATAATAAATGTAGCTGCACCAAGTGCCAGACAGGGTAATATGATTTTTGGAGTCAAAATAAAATTCTTTGGTCTTAGTTTCAAAAAAGTTTTCTTTCCGCAAAGAAAACTGACAACCCAGATACAAGATAGTGTCTGTGAAATCAAAGTTGCCATGGCAGCTCCTTTCACACCCATATGAAATCCAAAAATAAAAATCGGGTCAAGAATAATATTGGATATCGCTCCAATTAAAACAGAAAGCATTCCTGTCTTTGCAAATCCCTGGGCTGTAATAAAAGCATTCATTCCAAGGGTAAGCTCCACAAATATGGTACCAAGTGCATATATATTCATATAATCCACACTATATTCAATGGTATTCTCACTGGCACCAAACGCCATCAACAAATCCCTGTTCCATAAAAGAAGAACAACAGTAAGTAAAACAGAAATCAATATCTGGGTCGTAAAACAATTTCCCAACGTCTTTTCCGCAGACTCTTTATCCTGTTTTCCCATAAAAATAGATGCTCTCGGAGCTCCACCAAACCCGACCAATGCGGCAAAAGCAGATACAATTAAAATAAGCGGCATACAAACACCAACTCCGGTCAAAGCCGCTGCACCTACACCCGGTATATGACCAATATAAATTCGGTCTACAATATTATAAAGCATATTGATTAGCTGGGCAGCCACTGTAGGAAGTGCCAGTTTAAACAAAAGCTTTCCAAGGGGCTCCGTTCGTAAAAATTCTTTATCATCTGCTTCTTTCATACTAATTTTCTTCACTTTCCTTTATCTTGTTTTGTGTGCTTGGAAAACCAAACTTTTCTAAATCAACTTTCCCATCAATTACCTCTACACCCTCTGCC
>JBJENY010000100.1:0-8372 GCA_051880435.1 Lachnospiraceae bacterium
ATATCGGCTGATCCGGGCACTCCCCTGTTTAAAAAATAATCGTGAACGATTGCCGGTAACAAAGCTCTTGGGTAATTCCAAGGGCTTTTGTTTTTACAAAAAAAGGAGAAAATACATATATGGATATTACCGACATTCAATCATGTGCGGATTTCTTCCAAGATAACTATCTGAAGACTTTCTATCTTGTCATTACCTATAATGGAAGCAGTTTTATCCTCATCGGTGAAAAAGCAAACTTCCCACATCTGATGGGTATTCAAAATAGTACATACAGATCAAACGGCTACAACCGACCGCAATATCTCTTCAATGACATCATTGGCAGAAATCCTGTTAGCACAGCAATTATTCCAAATAACATAGCAACTACATCCAAAATGTATAAGAAAGCTTTAAACTTTACGAAAAGCACGGATATATTCTGGAAAAATAGCGGTCCACTTACAATTAACTACAATCCTGCATTAAGCAGCACAAAGCTGAACAATGTTGATGTACTTCTTACCGACATCAATACCGGATATATGCTTGGATGGGTATCAAATAACAAAATTGCAGTTAATGCCAACATTAACATGGAAAAATACTGCATTTGTACATGGATAGACGAAAGTGCAGGAACACAACAGAGCAAAGAAAAATATATGCCAGGTCAGGATGTAGAATTAATCCGTTTTGTCTTTGCTCTCGATGAAAATTCAAAGCTTGTTCGTAAAAAAGAGTACACCTACGACCGTTCCCAGAAAAAAGCAATACTTGAATCATGTGCAAGAAACAACAGCAACCTTTTAGTAGATACAATGAATGCACACTACTATACAGAAATTGCTGTTGCTGATGGAATTCATTGCAGAATAAATGATGTACAGTACTAAACCTTCAGATTCATAAGTTCATCTGAAGGTTTTTAGCTTAAGCATATCAATTTATTCCATTTAACCAACTAATAATTTCCTGCTCCAGCTTACAATTGTTTGCCAGCATAAATTCCATAACTTCATCATAAAAATGAACTTTTAACAATGAATTGGCTTTTACAATATCATTCTTTTCAAGCGGCTTACAGTATTGTCTATAATTCTTCAATTGCTCTACATCCATATATAATGGAACAAATGAAATTCCAGTTTTTTCAACCAAATTCTTTAAAATAAAATATCCATCAGGGTCAATATCCCCGAAATGAAACCACGAAACACCACTATTATATTCTGCTATCTTCTTTAAAAATCTCTGCTTTGCAGTATTATGGTATCCACTTAGATAGATAAATGTTGACTGATTATCATTAATTCTGTTATATGAAGTAAGATTTTCAACAGTCACTATTCGGTTTGAATTTACTTTTATCGTTTCTATCCGTGTAATCGCCTCTGATAAAATAGCTATCGGATTATCTGGTGTTACGCTATTAGAACTCCCATCAGTATAATAAATCTGTACATTCCCTTTAAAAAAAACGTAGGATGGATTTGAAAAAACTTGATATTCCTCAAGAATTGCTTTCTCTTTTTCTTTTTTGTCCAAAGCAGATAAATCTAATTCTAACTCTCCATACTCTTCAATTATACTGCAAATGCGTGACTTATAACTTTTTTCAAAGAGCTTTGTATCTCCTAGTACTGCTACCGATAATTCACGTTCCATGATGTCACAATTATTGCCAAGAACATATTTCAACAATTTCAGAATATTTATTGCAATGACCATTAATAAATCTACTTTTTTGAGAATCAGTCTTTCCAACATAAACCAACTTCTCTTCATTGTCATTGTAGATAGTGATGAAATAGACATTATAGCAACATGCAGGAGGTTCTCCTAACTCCTCCAATATCCATCTTTTTTCCTCATTATCCAAATCATATCCACATTCTTCATTGGTTCCGGTTAATTCACATACTTTTTCTATGTATTCCTTATTCTCCATCCATGAATCATGTAGATTGCCGGTATCAATCATATTGGCTAAGTACAAATCACAACATACATCCAAGCCAATAAAAGCTCCCATCTCCATACATGGTTTTAAATTTCCATAAAAGTTTATAGGTGTTATACTCTCATTCCCCATAATCCAAGGTTCTAATGGTTGAAATTTCATAAGCAACCTCCTAATGAATAACACTATATACAAATCTAAAAGCATTTATTTTAATGGTGTCACATTCCTTAAATCCTAATTCCTCTAGCTTTTGTTGATAATTTTTATTTCATTCATGTTCTTCCTCCAGACCATTTTTAGTTGATTTCCAACTCTGAATAGTCTTTGTATTTTTCGCGTGATAGAGATTATTTCATATACATTTAGAAAGAATCAAAAATATTTGCTAAGCAAAGCATTCAACAACTTTCGTCTCACTTACTTCTTCATAAACCCTCATATCTCTTAAACCTTACAAATATTTTTTTAGCCTGAACTCCGTCTGCTCACCAATCTTCTCACTCACAAGTTCAAATAAATTATCACTTGTTGCAAACAAATTCTTTGGATTTCTTCCTATAATCAAATACTGATTCTTATCATCCAGTGAAATATACTTTCTTGTATCATCATCCAACAATATATCAGCATTATCAATCACAATAAGCTTTCCTGTTTCACCAGCAATAAACTTCTTAATATCCTTTTGATAATCCTGATAATTAATGCAAACGATATCTGGATTCACCGCCATACACTCTCTCATAAATGAAAAAGAAGCAGTTTTTCCAGTTGCCGATGAACCAGTAAGAATCGTAATATTGTTTGTAAAGTCAAAATTAAGTACATACGAGGTATGAACCGTTGAAAAATGATCCATCACAATTGGCTTACTCTTCATTATTCCACCACTCCTTCAATTCTTCATAATCCGAGATTACTCTCATTCCTCTTTCATCGGATACATTAACCTCATTCATGTCAAATGGTATCACTGCATAATCACTATATACTGCTCCAGCTTTTAGTCCGTACAATACTTCCAAAGCATTATCTCCACATTCCTTCAGGCAAAAAACCTTATCCGGGAAATATAGCACATTCAACACTGTTTTACAGCCTGTTGATAAACAATCTATATCTAGAGTAACACCATTAAACTTTGATTCTATCTTATATTTTCCAATCAGCTTAGAAGCATCAATTTTCTCAATAATTGCACCTGCCTTATCATCTATCCTGGATACTGTATTTTGGTTAAAGAACACATCATTAAGCTCCACATATTCTTTGTCACTCGGTATGTCTTTCTTGTCTTTGAATATTGTAATCATGCCAATACCTCCAATCCAATATTTTCAAATTCTCCACATATTGATGTTCCTGAATAAATGCACTTCATTTTATCCTTTAGCGTAAGCTTTGTTTGATCCAATCCACAAATATCATCCGCTTGTCTATCTGCCCACTCACAACAATTCTGTCTCCAACATTCTCCCAAATCACCTTTTGATACCTGAAACCCCGTATTTCTAGTAAGGTCAAATAATAGCTTTGCAGATAATTGCTCAATATTGTGATTATTCAAATTGCTGTCATAATCTATTATTTCCTGTATTGCTTTATAATTCATCTCTCCTGATTTGATAATGTTAACCAGCTTTTCTCTTGCAGCAATAGCACCCGCACGTTTTTCTCTAAATTCATCTTCCGGTGCGTAAATCCAGTCAATCAATTTATCAAATTCCAGCAATGTATATTCAAAGCATATTAGATCCAACAGAAATACGTTATCTCTTATATCAACTGCCTCTTTCATAATTTTCTGTTCCATGTAAATCTGCACATTATCAAAGGAATTATCTAATGCAATAATATATCTGTTTTCTTTATCCGTTAATCCCTTAACCGCTTTTACCAATTCTCGGTTATTCATTTTACTTTCCACAATTACTTCCGGACATATTTCGTGCATAAATATTGTCCAGAATTTGTAGCTTGCTTTTCCTATGCGGTCTTCTATCCATAAATATGTCTTTGCTGACATCTATTCACCTGCTTTCGTTATTTGTATAAAATACAGTCATTCTCGACTATTTCATAATAAACTCAGCTTTCAGTTTTCAAACACTGCATTTTCCAGCTTTGTTTTCAAAATTCTGATATTATTGTATCGACCCGCATTTTCCTTCGTTCCTGATTCAATAGGCGTGCCCAAACAGATTAGGTACATTCTATTTATAGCTTGTACAATGATATCTCTAACCTTGCTTTTACGTGAATCAATCTGCTGAAACACCTTACAACAATCAACATATTCATCTGGTTGTAATTCTGATATTCTTTTCGAATAAATATTCTCAAAATAGAATTTTCTTTTTAATGAAGAAAATGCAGTTAGTGCCTCCTCCGTATCCTCATATTCAAAAGGCCATTTACTTGGCACTTGCAAAACCCATCCATCTTCTATTTCGCCATTCCATAATTGCTCATCTATATCTGGTTCACTTAAATACACAGGATCAAACTGCTTTAAATAATTGTTTAATTCACTGCTTCCACTAAATAACGTATCATAGTAATGCGTATATTCTTCATCATCAACACACGCAGAGATCGCATAAGCAATGGTACCCAATATATCCCTCATCACAAAATGCTCACCACAAATCGCAATAATTTCAAAAATCTTCAATAATTGTTCTCTTACAAGTTCATTGGCTAACGCCTGTATATTTTCATCCAATATATGGTTAATACCCTTACTCTCTTCTAGCAAGCCTATTAACTTATCAACAGCAGCAAGAATTGTTTTCTTTTCTCTGTCAAGCAAATTTCTATCATTAAGATCAACCACAACAATTTGTCCACATTCAAAGGAAGGAACACCATACACGATACTATTCTTTTTAACATCACGTATTTGTTCTGCTATTTCCGGATATTTTTGTCCCATAGCCTTTTCCAGCTTTAAAAATGGATATTCATTTGCTGCTATAATACAAGCATTACTATTGTCATAACAACTTTTAATATTATCTACAATTTCAGAATAATCCTCTATACTACTTAAGTCTGTTTCAACATAAGCATTTACCTTATTAATTACAGCATCCAGTGCTTTAATAATATATGTTTTTCCATCTCCAGGATTACCTGTTAAGAATATAATTTTCCTATCCTCAAGCATCTGATTAATTATTTTTTCAGTCGTAGACCTTATATGGATAAGTTCTATTTCCTCGGGTGTTAATGGATCTGAATAACAATTTTTACCTCTATAAAGTTTACGAACAAATTCCAACTTATTCATGCTTGCACCTCCTACTTAACATGAATTCTTCTACCTTAAATGCATTTAAGCGTGTTTCAATATCAACAGTTTTTATTCTACTCATCAACCAACGATTATACCAATAATCACTCATTTTTTTTGTGGTTTGCATAATACTATCTGTGTCCTCCAAATCAAATGCATACTGTAAGTCTGATGTATAACCATTTAAAAATTCCTTCGAATTTTTGGCCAATTCCATACAATACACAATTCTAGGAGAGTAATGCTGTAAAAAAGAATCGGCCTTTAATCCAAGTGCCGCAACGCCTCTACTAATCAACCTAAATCTTGGACTAGTTCCTTCCCCAAAGATGTGATTGATTTTTTTCCCTCCATCCATTTTTTTTAAAATCCTTGATAATAAGTCCGTTGTATGCTTAGAAAAAAATACCGTTCCAAACCCTTCTGTAACACCCACCTTTTTATAATTCAATTCAAAATCTTTAGTGATTGGAACCTTTATTCTATTATATTGACTACTACCTATAGCATATAAACTAGTTGTGCACATATATGCCAATCTACTATCTCTTATAACCTTTTTCCCCTTCATCCTAGATGCTATTTCACTTACCTGCTTCTTATATCTCACCGTATAATCATTTATAACCTGTGGACTGCATGCTAAGATGCTTACTAATTTACCACCAAGTAATTCATTATATGGTGGAATTGCACCACAAACTATTATGTCCATCATATTAGCACCAATTTTGTTTTTTCTATTTGCAATCAATGCCGCACTAATGGCCTTTCGACCGTCATCCTTATTTAACATTGTATTGATTTGCTCTCTAGCAGAGGCAGTTCGATATTTATCAAAGATATTTCTTGTTTCTAATAGCTTTGCTAATTCAATTAGTCTTTTCTTTTTGAATAATTCACTTTTAGCTTCGGCAACCCAATCCGTAACATTATCATTTTTCGTATTATTTAGGTTTTTTTGCCTTAATTCTTCCGCCTTTGTTCTTAGCTGTTGGATATACTCTTCACTTGAATGCTTTGTGTTTCTATGATAGCCCAAATCTTTTACATAAATATCATTTAATGCATCCTTTATATTTTCTTCCAATTGAGTTAATAATTTTTCTGCATACTCTTCCGTTCTTCTTATATGCTCTTCTTCACTCTCCAAAAAACGTTCAATCCTTGTAGAAACCTCTTTTCCTTCAGTCTGACTTATTTGATTATTTGATTTTTGTATATCCTGTTTTCTTGCCATATTTGCTTCTACCGCATCAACAGTCCAACCTATGTCATTATCTCTCACCGTAAGATTCAATATTGAATTTCCTAATGCAAAAATACCTATTACTGGATGATTTTCTTGTGCTTCATCTCTAACCAAATAATAAATATTTCTACCAGGCATTGTCTTATATGGTATAGACCAAGTATATCTAAAATATCTCCATATATCAGACAATTTATATCCTTTAACAGATTATACAGTTTTTCCAGAACTACATAGTTAATATCGGTGCCAAGATGTCTTACTGAAGCCTCTAACAAGGTTAATTTATTCTGCATACAAACCTTTTTAAAGGAGCTTCCAGCAGTTGAGAACATTTTTGTATCCTGTCCACCATACTCTACATTAATCTGGTCAACATATTCCATTAACTTTATGGCTTTCTCTTTCCCGATATATTCATAAAGTGTGCCACCAAAGTCATTTGTAATGTTGTATTTTCCATCTGAAAATGCACCTGCTCCGCCAAATCCATTCATGATTGCACAGGTCTTACAATTGATACAGCTTTTTACCTTATCCCCATCAATCGGGCATTTTCTTTTCTTTAGTTCATTTCCTGCCTCAAATACTGCAATTTTCAGGTCAGGTTTCTGCTTTATTAATTCATAAGCCGAAAAAATACCACCTGGACCAGCACCAACAATTATTACGTCGTATTTCATGTTTTTCTCTCCTTTGGGGACGTTCCCTTTGTCTTAAGGAGCGCCCATTGTCTTGTCAACGATACGAATATACTACGAACTTCATCCACAGACCTTACCAGCATCCCGTGCTGTTGATAAGCCTTCTGCCTAGGATGACGCCACTTAAAAAGACTACTCGTAAGCGTTATAGTTAACTATTACGGTAGTCTGTAGAAACGTCTGTCCAATTACAAACATATATAACATAAAAAGGATATCATAATTCGTGGGGAATTGCAAGTTGTGCAAAAACTTCACTTTGCTTATTTTTTTGTTGTTTTGTCTTTCTCCCTATCCATAAAAAGCAAATCGTAAAAAACAAAATTCCATAAATCGTCGTAATCGGTGTTGCAAGTCCAACCAGCATCAGAGAGGTGTTCGGAAGTTTTGACATCAGAATCGACACCGGAATACGCACGCAAAAAGCTGATGTAATTCCCTGTAGCATCACCGGAATACTGTTTCCATATCCATTATAATAACCAATACAGCTAAACAGCACACAAGTCAGAATATAATTAGTTCTATTTGCTTTTATCTTATCAATTCTCTTTTATATTATACACAAAACGGCCACAACATATAAGCTGCAGCCGTTTACATATCAATCAAGACATATCATTATGATTTCCATAATCCATGAAGGTTGCAGTAAGCATATACAGCTTCTACTTCATCGCCTTCAGAAATGGCAAAGCATACTTCTGGTGCATCACCTGGCTTTAACACCTTTCTTTGATTTCCGGATTTTGTCTGTAAAGATACCCATTCAATATAATGAGCTTCTACCATTGGATGCTCTACTGAACCAACAGAAACCTTTACTGTATTACCTTCCACAGTCCATTCTGGAAGATGCTTTTCTACTGCACCATCAGATGTACCAGGAATAATCTCTGTCATTTTCTGACCACAACACATTACTGGCACACCAGAATCCTTTACCATTGCAATAATATTTCCGCAATGCTCACAAATAAAAAATCTTTGTTCCATACTTCTACCTCCAAAAATTATATTAATAGTTTTCTGCATTCACTTCAAAGTATGACTGTGGATGTGCACATACAGGGCAAACCTCAGGTGCCTTTGTGCCAACTACGATATGACCACAGTTACGGCACTCCCATACCTTCACTTCACTCTTTTCAAATACCTGTGCAGTCTCAA
>JBJENY010000101.1:0-8294 GCA_051880435.1 Lachnospiraceae bacterium
ACATGCAGCGTACCCGGAAACTGATCCACTGCACAAGCCTTAACCACACGATATCCCTTTTCCTGAAAAATTACCAAATCTCTTGCTAAGGAGGTTGGCTTACATGATATATAAACAATTTCATCCACTCCATAAGCAATTATCTTATCCAATGCTTTTGGATGAATACCATCTCTTGGCGGATCTAATACAATAATATCCGGCTTATCCTCTATCTCATCAATTACCTTTAACACATCCCCGGCAATAAATTCACAATTGCTAAGACCGTTTAAGGCTGCATTATCCTTTGCAGCCTCCACAGCTTCTTCTATTATTTCAACTCCAATTACTTTCTTCGCCACAGGCGCTAACATCTGGGCAATGGTTCCGGTTCCACTATACAAATCAAATATTACCTTATCCTTTGTTTCTCCCACATAAGAGCGGGCAGTTTCATACAATACCTCTGCTCCTTTGGAATTTGTTTGAAAAAATGAAAATGGAGAAATCTTAAATTTTAGTCCTAAAATTTCCTCATATACATAATCCTCCCCATACAGTTTAACAATTTTCTCCGGGATAACAGCATCTGACAAACTATCATTCAAGGTATGTAACATACCCACAATTTTTCCATTTAAGGAGAGAGATAATAATTTTTCCTGTAATTCTTCCAGGCACAAATAATCCTTTACATCCTGATAAATTTCCGAAGAAATCCGTTTTTCACCGGTAGCCTCATCCACCACCAAATTTGACTGCGGATAATTTGCTGTCTGGGTTGTTGTTACCAGATTTACTAATATATCCTTACCGGCTGCAGTCTGGCGAATCACCAAATGCCGAAGACTTCCGCTATGCTGCATTTTTTTATAATAGGGAATTTCTTTTTCTGTATAAAAATCCAAAATTGTTCTTAGTATTTTTGTATAGTCCCCATCAACAATCCCACATCCATCTACAGTGACAATATCATAAAAGCTTCCCTTTTTATGCATACCCAAAGAAAGGGGACCATCCTTATAAGAATCGCCAAAAGAAAATTCCATTTTATTCCGATAACCTTGTTGAACAGGGCTTTTCTTAATCCCCTCAAAGTCATAGTCATAAGGAATCACTTCGTCTAATAATTCCTTTACCTGGGATTTTTTTAATTCCAGCTGATTTTCATAACTTAGTGTCTGATATGCACATCCTCCACACATCCCAAAATGAGGACAGTCCGGTACCCGATTCTCTAAAGGAGACGGTTCAAGGACCTCTAACAAACGGCCTTCTCCTCCACCCTTTCTTAATTTTTTCACAGAAAACCGAACCTTTTGTCCCGGAAGTACACCTTTAATACTAATGGTCTTTTCCATCATTTCTACTTCCTGCTTTATGGTACCATCCTCTAAGGTTACCCCTGTTCCCGGAATTTTTCTTTCTTCTGTTACTGTTACATATCCTTTATTAGGAAAGGTGTAGCGACTTACTACACCTTCTAAAACTTGTCCTTTTTTCATAAATTTTAACCTTTCTAACCTTATCAATCCTGCATACTGATATCGTAATGCCATCTATTCTCATTATTCCTGCATACTAATATCATAATGCCATCTATTCTCATTATTCCTGCATACTAATATCATAATGCCATCTATCCTCATTATTCCTGCATACTAATATCATAATGCCATCTATCCTCATTATTCCTACATACTGATATCATAATTACATCTATCCTTATAATACCTGCATACTGATCACTAATCTCTCATCAAAAGAATCCTTCATAAAATTTGTGCAAAGATGATTTCATTTCTCCCTGATGGTAATGAAGTTCTCCTTTATCATCTAATTCAATAATCATAAAGGTTTGCCTTCTTCCATCCTGTCTTGGATAAGAAATGCTTCCCGGATTTAATAGGGTTACCTGTCCCCGCTCCAAATAAGGAACATGGGTATGACCAAACATCACAATATCGTATTCATTTTCAATGGCATAATTACGAAGATGTTCTACTCCCCCACCAACATAGAAACGATGTCCATGGGTAATAAATACCGTATAATCACCAATCATAAAAGAATCATAAGCAGGCAAATCAAAACCATAATCATTGTTTCCTGCAACCATATGACACTCACACCCTGCCAACTCTCTAATATAATCAGGATTATGTTCAATATCCCCAAGATGGATTAACATATCAATGTCCCCAACCTGTTCAATTACTCTCTTTACATCATCCTTTTTTCCATGGGAATCACTTATTACCAGAATTCTCATTTCAATCTCCTTGCATCTTTTTCCTTCCACTTCCGGTTAATCGCATCATGCCAACATCACACATCAACAAATCACCATTCATTATCCCGTCATCACATAACAACAAATTACCCTTCCGCATTCCGACATTATATAAGAATTACCTATTATACTCAATTCTGTCATCCAATTAACCAAATATGTGATTTCCTCTTTCTACAATTCCGACTTTATCATACGAAGGGCCTTTCCCCGGTGACTGATTGCATTCTTTTCTTCCGGAGAAAGTTCTGCGGTGGTTTTTCCATATTCCGGAACAAAAAAGATTGGGTCATAACCAAAACCATTTTCTCCACGCTCTTCATATCCGATGATACCTTCAATGGTTCCCCGCTTTGTAACAACTCTTCCATCCGGAAATGCTGCCGCAATGGCACAAACAAATCTTGCGGTACGCTTTTCATCCGGAACACCTGCTAAATTATCAATAATCTTTTGATTTTTAATACGATAAGAGGTATCTTCTCCCATCCATCTTGCCGACATTATTCCCGGCTGCTTGTCCATATAATCAACCTCTAAACCGGAATCATCAGCAAGTACAACACAGTTTGCAATCTTACTAATGGCAGTTGCCTTAATCGCTGCATTTTCCTCAAAGGTTTTTCCATCTTCTACAATATCCACATCAATTCCGGCTTCCTTCATAGAAAGAATTTCATAATCCAAATCCCCCAAAATCATTCGAATTTCTTTCATCTTATTTTCATTACCTGTCGCAAATATTAATCGTTTCATATTCTTTCTCCTTATCGTATCTACAATTCTACATTATGATTGCTCTAAATTCACCACCCTGGCAAAACTATCCGGTCCATTTTAAAATCATTCTGACTACAGTTAATTTTCATTCATCTTACTTTCGTCCATATTTCTCTTTGGTGGTTTTGGTCCCATATACTGATAGAAATATGACTTAATCATACCATTATAGATTTTTCTATTTTTTGTAGCCTTTTTCCCCAGGAAACGCTCTGCATCCTCATAGGAGGTAATAATAAATTTTGACCATGTATCTAATTTATCAAAGCTTGTACCAATCTTTTTGTAAAGCCTTGGCAAATCATTCTTCTCTTCTAAGCGTTCACCGTAAGGAGGATTTGTAATAATAAATCCATACTTTTTCGGGCTGGATAAGTCTCCCACATCTCTTTGCTGGAAATGAATATGCTCATCGACTCCTGCCGCCATGGCATTTTTCATGGCACATTTTACCATGTCCCCATCAATATCATATCCCTGAATACTCATTTTAATATCTCTTATGATATTGTCCTCTGCCTCATTAATGGCATCATACCAAAGTTTTTTTGAAGTAAGATTTTTCCAATCCTCACCTGTAAATTCCCGGTTCATTCCCGGTGCAATATTAGCTCCAATCATGGCTGCCTCAATAGGAAATGTTCCACTCCCGCAAAAAGGATCAATTAAAATCCTGTCTTTATTCCATGGTGTCAGCATAATGAGTGCCGCCGCCAATGTTTCAGAAATAGGTGCTTTACCTACTAAAGTTCGATATCCCCGCTTATGAAGGGAGGTTCCGGAAGAATCGATTGCAATGGTAACAATATCCTTCATAATAAACACACGAATGGGATAGGAAGCTCCTGTCTCTTCAAACCATGTCACTCTATATTTATATTTCAAATGGTCAACAATTGCTTTTTTCACAATAGACTGGATATCCGAACCGGAAAACAGCTTTGATTTATTGGTCGTTGCTTTTGTCACCCAGAACTTTCCATCTATAGGAATATATTCTTCCCATGGTAGTGCTTTTGTACCTTCAAACAATTCATCAAATGTAGTTGCCTGAAAGCTGCCGACTTTTAGCATAATTCTCTCTGCTGTTCTAACAAAAATATTGGCTCTGGCAATTGCTGACATATCTCCCTTAAAGGTTACCCTTCCATCAGACACTTCAACAATTTCATAACCCAAATCTATAATTTCTTTTTTTAATACTGCCTCTAAACCAAAATGACAAGGGGCAATCCATTCATATTCTTTCATTTATTTCTCCTAAATCCCAATGATTCATCTATCTTTAATCCATATAATTATACGCATATACATAAATAAACACAAGTAAAATCATCTGGTTAAAGAACCATTATAATTTTTCAAACCACCGACACAATTTATTACCTGATAACCCATTTCTGACAGTTTATATGCTGCCTTTGTACTTGCACCACCGGTATCACAATACACAATAATCATTCTATTTTTAGGCAAAGACACATATCCCTTTTCAATTTGTTCAAATGGCAGACTGATGGCCATTGGAATATGTCCCTTTCGAAATCGCTCCATTGGTCTGACATCCACAATAATGGCGTCTGTTGTTAATGCCACGGAAAGCACTTTTCGAATATTAATATTTTCAAATTTCATACTACTTCCTCACTTCCTTTCTTACTATTAAAATATTCAAAAAATCATTGTCCGTGCAGAGGAAATAAGGATATTTGTACTTTCCAACAAATGATTTTACTTGTATAATATTAGTACAATTATAAATTCTCAAACGTATGAACAAAACACGTTTAACAGATTAAAAAACCCGATATTACTATTATTTTTAAAGCCAAAGGAGGAAATTATGGAAGCATTAGCATGTATGAAAACAAGAAGAAGTATTCGTAAATTTAAGGATACTCCTGTAGACCACGATACCATTCAACAAATTATTGATGTAGCAAGATATGCACCATCATGGAAAAACACGCAAATCACACGTTATAACATTGTTGAAAATAAAGAAATCTTAGAAAAAATCGCAAATGAATGTGTCCTTGATTTTGAATATAATCAAAAAACAATTTCCAGGGCACCTCAATTAGTTGTCGTATCTATGATTGAAAAAAGATGTGGTTATGAGAGAGACGGAAGCTTCTCCACTTCAAAAGAGGACCGTTGGGAAATGTTTGATGCCGGAATTGCATCCCAGACATTTTGTTTGGCAGCTCATGAATTGGGGGTTGGAACCGTGATTCTTGGAATCTTTGATGAAAAAAAGATTGCAGAAGCAATTTCCTTACCGGAAGGACAAAAGGTTGCTGCATTAATTGCTATGGGATATCCTAACCAGGAATGTGACGCACCCCCAAGAAAAGAAGTAGAACAGTTAGTGAACTATATTTAATTTGTTATCAACAATAACAACCACGATTTATTCTGCTTTCCACAGAAGAAAAGAAAAAGGTCAGTTTATAGAAAAGCATTTGTCATTACAACAAAAAGCATTTCAAAACTGACCTTTTCTAATACTGTACTATTCATAGTTCCCGGAATAACAGTCTTCCTAAACATTACATATTTTCAAGTCTTATTAATTTCAGACTGGATATTCACGGAATAACATTCTTCCTAAATATTACACATCTTCAGGTTTCATTCATCTCATATTCGATGTTCCCGGAATCATAATCTTTCTAAATACCAAGTTACATATTTGCTTTTACCTGATCATAAATTCCCTGGGCATCCAACTGGTACTTATGAAGCAACTCCATAGCAGGACCGGATTCACCAAAACGGTCACGAATACCAATCTTATAAACAGGAGCCGGATATTTTTCACATAATACATCACAAACCGCAGAGCCAAGTCCACCAATAATAGAGTGCTCTTCTACAGTAAATAGCTTCTTTGTCTCCTTTGCAGCCTTAACAATAATTTCTTCATCAATTGGCTTAATAGTATGAATATTAATGACTCTGGCATCAATACCATCTTTTTCTAACATCTTAGCTGCTTCTAATGCAAAGGAAACCTCAAGTCCTGTTGCTACAATGGTAATATCCTTGCCATCCCTTAAGCAGACACCTTTTCCTAATTCAAATTTGTAATCTGCATTATCATTAATGACGGGAGCTGCCAATCTTCCAAAACGAAGATATACAGGACCATAATATTCATAAGCTGCCTTAACAGCTGCCCGTGCTTCTACATCATCAGCCGGATTAATCACAACCATATTAGGAATGGTACGCATTAAAGCAATATCTTCATTGCACTGGTGTGTGGCACCATCCTCACCTACTGAAATTCCTGCATGGGTTGCACCAATCTTTACATTTACCTTTGGATAACCAATACTGTTACGAACCTGCTCAAAAGCACGTCCTGCTGCAAACATTGCAAAGCTGCTTGCAAATGGAACCTTACCGGTTAGGGCAAGTCCCGCTGCAATACCCATCATGTTACACTCTGCGATACCACAGTCAATATGTCTGTCAGGAAATTCCTTTTTAAAAATACTTGTTTTTGTTGCTGCTGCAAGGTCAGCATCTAATACAACAAGATTATCATTTTCTTTTCCAATCTCTACCAAAGCATTACCATAGCTTTCACGAGTTGCAATCTTTTTTACTTCTGACATAATGCTGATGCCTCCTTTTCTAAATCTTCCATAGCTACTGCATACTGCTCATCATTTGGAGCAGCTCCATGCCAAGACACCTGATTCTCCATAAAGGATACTCCCTTACCCTTAACAGTCTTTGCAATAATTGCTGTTGGCATATCCTTAATCTGTCTTGCTTCTTTAAATGCTGCATCAATGGCATCAAAATCATGACCATCTATTGTAATTACATGAAAATTAAATGCTTCAAATTTGTTTGCAATTGGGTATGGAGAACAAACCTCTTCTACACTACCATCAATTTGTAAATCATTGTTATCTACAATCACAACTAAGTTATCTAACTTACGGTGTCCGGCAAACATTGCTGCTTCCCAAACCTGACCCTCTTCAATCTCACCATCTCCAAGTAAGGTATATACTCTGTAATCCTCACCTGACATTTTTGCTGAAAGGGCCATACCTACTGCTACAGATACACCCTGACCCAAGGAACCGGCTGACATATCTACACCGGGGGTTCCCTTCATATCCGGATGACCCTGAAGCATTTCTCCTGTTTTACGAAGCTTTAACAACTCTTCCTCAGGAAAATATCCCTTCATTGCCAAGGCACCGTATAATGCAGGTGCCACATGTCCTTTCGAAAGAACAAAACGGTCACGATCTGCTTTCTTAGGATCTTTGGGGTCAATATTCATCTCTTCATTGTATAAGTAGGTTACAATATCTGCTGCAGATAACGAACCACCGGGATGACCACACTTTGCAGCATGCAGGGATGTTACAATGTGCTTTCTTAACTGGTTTGCAAATTTTTGAAGCTCTAACTTGTCCATGATAATCTCCTTTAAATGTAATAATTATCTTTCACCCATATAGCAACCTATATTTTACATATAGACGCTATAATCCATATACTATTTTATGAATATTAAAAAAAAATGCAAGTTTTTTTTGAAAAAGAAATTTACATAAAATATATTTACAAATAAAATCCAATTGAAATATAAAACAATTTCTTTATTTTACATTTTAATATTTTATACATTATACACAATATACACAATATACACTAATTTTGTTGACTTTTGTCACATTTAATGATAATTTTGTCTTAGGTTTATAACCTAATAATTTTATAGGGGAGGATGTTCTTATGAATTATGCTGATTATGGTAGCAGCTATGATGCAGCCGGTGCTGCAGCATTAGCCGGATTTTCAATCATTTATATGGTTGTATGTTTAGCACTTGCTATTGTAATGGTTGTTGCTTTGTGGAAAATTTTCTCAAAAGCAGGAGAGCCAGGATGGGCAGCAATTATTCCATTCTACAATAATTATGTGTTATTCAAGATTGCAATGGGTAATGGTTGGTTATTCTTACTTATGTTTGTTCCATTTGTAAACCTTGTAGTTTCAATCATGGTTTACTTCAAGCTGGCAAAAGCATTTGGTAAGGGTATCGGATTTGGTTTTGGATTATTATTCCTTTATCCAATTTTTATCCTAATCTTAGCTTTCGGTTCTTCTGAATATATAGGAGCATAAAAACAAAAAACCTTAGTGAACTTTGATATGCCCCTTGTCAAGTAGACAGGTTAAATATCTAAAAAGTGTTTGGTAA
>JBJENY010000102.1:0-8078 GCA_051880435.1 Lachnospiraceae bacterium
CTGCCAAAGAGAGTTGTTTTTGTGGTATCATAGATATATCTCCTTTCGGGGCGTGATTTATGGTTTTTAGTCAACTCTATTATATCACAAACCGTGAGGAGATTTTTATTTTTATTAACAAAAAAATGCCGTATTTATGCGGCTTGTGGCGTTTCGCAAACGCCTATATGTTAAAAGATTGAAAGGAGTATCAAATGAGTAAAATATTAGTAGTGGATGATGATGCAATGAATTTAAGAATGGCAGAATTTATGCTTCAGAAGAAGTCTTATGAGGTTGTAAAAGTGGATAGTGGAGCAAAAGCCGTTGACCTGTTAGAAAAAGAGACAGTAGATTTGATATTATTAGATATTGAGATGCCGGACATGAATGGATTTGAAGCTTATGAAAAGATAAGAGAGAAGGGAATCACTACACCTGTTATGTTTTTATCGGCATCAACAGAGGAAAGTGTAATTCAAAAAGCAATGGATATGGGTGCTGTAGATTACGTGAAGAAACCTTTTGTGCCACAGGTTTTGTATGATCAGATAGAAAAAGTTCTTTAATATATTCTAAATTTTAATTGAATACATATAGTTGTAATAAAGATGTTTTAGGTATTACAATGTTAGATGTTTTATGGGCTGCTATGATAGTAATTGGAATTATGATAGCAGCCTTTTTAGGTAACTTGAATGAAGTGAGTGAGGGAATTGTTTCTTCTACAAGGGAGGCCATGGATTTACTGATTATGATGGCAGGCGTTATCAGTATGTGGAACGGGATATTGTGTATTGCAGAAGAAAGCGGACTTGTGAAAAGACTTTCTAATATGATGAAACCTCTTTTGAAATGGATATTTCCAAGAATTCCATCTCACCATATTGCTACAGATTATATTGCAGAGAATTTTATTACAAATATGTTAGGGTTGTCTCTTGCCTGCACACCGGCGGGACTTAAGGCAATGGCTTCTCTGAAGCAGCTCCATATAGAACATGGGGGTGATGAACATGAGGCAAGTGATGAAATGTGTATGTTTTTGTTACTGAATATATCTTCCCTGCAATTAATTCCTATGAATATGATTGCATATCGAAGTCAATATGGCAGTGTCAATCCTACAATGGTAGTGGGACCGGCATTTGTTGCCACGTTCATTACAACATTTGTTACATTGGTTATATGTAAAATGATATTACGTTATGGAAGTTACAAGAAAAAATAATATTTTGGTGTATGTCTGGAGTGTATGATTTGTTAAAAGTAATTGATTTTTTATCTGTTTTTTTGATTCCTGTTATTATCATGCTGGTAGTGGCAGGAGGAATTTTGAGTCACAGACCTGTATTTCAGGATTTTATAAAAGGAGCAAAAAAGGGATTTGAAATCGTGATTTCCATTGCCCCAACTATTATTGGATTATTTGTTGCAGTAGGAATTTTGAGAGAGTCCGGAACTTTGGATTTACTTTGTGACTTAAGTAAACCGGTTGCCGATGTATTACATCTGCCGGTGGAAATTTTACCGGTAAGTATTATAAAAATGTTCTCATCTTCCAGTGCAAATGGTTTGTTATTTGATTTATTTAAAAAATATGGGACAGATTCCTATATCGGACTATCGGCGTCCATTTTATTAAGCTGTACAGAAACATTGTTTTATACCATATCTGTTTATTTTATGGCTGTTGGAATTAGAAAATCAAAATGGGTGATTCCGGTAGGTATTATTTCTATGGTGATTGGAATTTTTGCCAGTGTATTTATTGCGAGATTAGTTTTAGGATAAAATACTGTTATGAAAATTGGAAAGTAGTTAGTTCTTGCAAGAAAAGAAAGGGTGCTTTATAATATAAAGTTGCAAGGACATTACTATTTTTTCTTACGGGAGGATAAAAATGCAAGATGTATTTGGAATTGATCAATATGTAAGAAGTATTCCTGATTTTCCTGAACCGGGAATTATTTTTAGGGATATCACAACAATTTTACAAAGTCCTGATGGATTAAAAAAGACAATTGATGGACTTTTGGAACAGTTGAAGGACGTGGATTTTGATGTTGTGGTTGGACCGGAATCCAGAGGATTTATATTTGGTGTACCGGTAGCGTATGCACTTGGAAAAAGTTTTGTTCCGGTGCGTAAAAAAGGAAAACTGCCATGTGAGACCATTGAAAAAGAATATGCGTTAGAATATGGAACTGCCATTGTTGAGATGCACAAGGATTCCATTAAACCGGGAGATAAGGTTGTAATTGTAGATGATTTAATTGCTACCGGTGGAACCATTGAAGCAATTGCCCAGATGATAGAAAGTCTCGGTGGGGAAGTGGTGCATATTTCTTTTGTAATGGAGCTTGCCGGATTAAAAGGAAGAGAAAAATTATCAAAATATCAGATTGATTCATTGTTAGTATATGATGGAAAATAAATTTTATAAAAGGAGGTTAAAATAATGGAAATGTCAACCATTATTATGGTGATTTCGTGGTTATTACTTGCGGCAATTCTGATTGTAACGGAAATTGTTTCATTAGGTCTTACAACCATATGGTTTGCAGGTGGTGCTTTTGTTGCAGCAATTGCAGCAATTGGCGGTGCTAATTTAGTAGTGCAAATTATTTTGTTTTTCGTTGTATCCATTGGTTTGTTGTTCTTAACAAGACCATTAGCGGTAAAGCATTTAGACAGTAAGACAGAGAAAACAAATGCAGAAGGATTAATTGGAAAAACCGCAGTTGTACTTCAGGAAATTAACAATCTTAAGGAAACCGGTCAGGCGAAAATCAATGGTATGGAATGGACTGCCAGAGCAAAGAATAATGAAGATGTTATTCTTGTCGGTACAGCAGTTAAGGTTGTGGAGATTCAAGGTGTGAAATTGATTGTGGAAAAGGAAATAGATGATAGTTCAGATTCTGCTTCAGATACTATTTCCACAGAGGATGCTTCACAGGAACCGGCACCATTAGAGCTTGATGAGGATATTATTAAGACAGTATAGGAAGGAGATTATTTATGCTAGGTGGATTGTTTTTTTTAATGTTATTTTTTGTTTTTGTGTTAATTGTTGTTGTATCAAGTTGTATTAAAATTGTTCCACAGGCACATGCTTATGTAATTGAAAGACTTGGTACTTATACAGGAACATGGTCTGTAGGTATGCATTTTAAAATACCTGTAATTGACA
The DNA here is from genome assembly GCA_051880435.1 of Lachnospiraceae bacterium. Classification (GTDB taxonomy): domain Bacteria; phylum Bacillota; class Clostridia; order Lachnospirales; family Lachnospiraceae; genus CAG-590. The sequence goes on from JBJENY010000102.1 coordinate 3,176, forward strand.
AGGTTGCCAGAAAAGTTACCTTAAAAGAGCAGGTTGTTGATTTTGCACCACAGCCGGTTATTACAAAGGATAATGTAACAATGCGAATTGATACCGTAGTATTTTTCCAGATTACAGATCCAAAGTTATTCTGCTATGGTGTTGAAAATCCAATTATGGCAATTGAAAATTTAACAGCAACTACGCTTCGTAATATTATTGGTGATTTGGAATTAGACCAGACACTTACTTCAAGAGAAACGATTAATACAAAAATGCGTGCTACGTTAGATGAAGCAACAGATCCTTGGGGTATCAAGGTTAACCGTGTTGAGTTAAAGAATATTATTCCTCCATCAGCAATTCAGGATGCTATGGAGAAACAGATGAAAGCAGAACGTGAGAGACGTGAGCAGATTTTGATTGCAGAAGGTGAAAAGAAATCAGCAATTCTACGTGCTGAAGGACAGAAAGAGTCGGTTATTCTGAATGCAGAGGCTGATAAGCAGTCAGCAATTCTTCGTGCAGAAGCTAAGAAGGAAGCTACTATTCGTGAGGCAGAAGGTCAGGCACAGGCTATTTTGGCAATTCAGCAGGCAAATGCAGATGGTATTCGTTTGTTGAATGAGGCAGCTCCTTCAGGAGAGGTTATTCAGTTAAAGAGCTTAGAAGCATTTTCAAAGGCTGCAGATGGAAAAGCAACAAAGATTATTATTCCTTCAGAAATTCAGGGACTTGCAGGACTTGCAAAATCTGTTGTTGAAGTAACAAAGGATGATGCTCAGGCATAATCGGTTATTACAAACAGGATATTATTGAATATTTATTGATTGAAAAAGACAATTCACAGATGAACGTGGATTGTCTTTTTTTTGTTGATAAAGGTGGACGAATGAAAGGTAATCTTTTATAATAAAGGGATGCATATATGCTGTTTCTAAGAATATAAATGGATAAATTAAATGATTTTATTCTTGGAAGATATGTTTGGAAGATAAGATTAACTTGTTATTTGATTGGAGGAATATACGTTGAAGTGGAAAATAGAAAAAAAATATATTAAAGGTGCTGTCTCGTTATTGGTTGTAATCATAATTGCAATGTTATTTCAACATTCCTTGACCCATGAATTTAAAGAGAGCGAAACCTTGGTGTTATTGGAAAGTACATTTCGTCCTATTATTGGAGGTTGTATTTTTGCTTATTTATTAAATCCGATTTTATTTTTTTATGAGCATTATTTTTTTATGCCTCTTGGAAAAATGTTTTGGAAATCAGAGGATAAGGATAAAGCGCGAAAGAACTTTTCCCGTGCATGGGGAATTGTATTAACAATGATTACGTTTTTTATTATTGTAATCGGAGGATTATATCTGGTAGTACCTCAGGTTTATCAGTCGCTTGTAAGTATTGTTTCGGATGCACCAAATTATTATAATTCTGTTGTAAAATGGATTGATTCTTTAGAGCCGGATAAATCAGAACTTAGTAAGTATATTTTAATGGTTTTAGATAGAGCATATGATCAGGGAATCGAATATTTAAATAATAAAATCATTCCTAATATGGATAAAATCGTAGTAGGAATCACCTCAGGAATTGTCGGTGGATTAAAAATATTATTACAAATTATATTAATGATTATTATTTCAGTCTATGTTTTGGCAGAAAAAGAATTATTAATTTCTGTAGTGAAAAAATTAGTGTTTAGTATTTTTTCCAGAAAACATGCCAATAATCTTTTATGTGGTGCCCGTTATGCACATAAGGTGTTTGGTGGTTTCATTAGTGGAAAGATTATTGATTCCTTTATTATTGGTGCATTCTGTTATTTGTTTATGACAATTGCCGGTATGGAATATTCTGTATTAATTAGTATCATTGTTGGTATTACTAATATTATTCCTTATTTTGGACCATTTATCGGTGCAATTCCAAGTGCTTTAATTTTATTGATTGTAGACTGGCATCAGGGAATATTCTTTATAATTTTTATTTTAATTTTACAACAGATTGATGGTAATATTATTGGACCATTAATTTTAGGTGACCGTTTAAATCTTTCCAGTATGTGGATTTTATTTTCCATTATGATTGGAGGCGGATTATTTGGTGTTCCGGGTATGGTGTTAGGTGCGCCTTGCTTTGCCTGTATTTACGCATTAGTTGGAGCACTTTGTAATTTAAAACTGGAAAAAAAGGAATTGCCTACAGATACAAAACAATATTTGCAAATTGAACATATTTCTTCAGACGGAGTTGTTCATGAAATAAAACCGGATACAGATAAAAGGGATGATATTCATTTTTTTAGAAAAAATAATAAAGATATGGATACTGATATCAATTCTGGTATCAATACTGATATCAATCAGGAAGAAAGTTTAGATGATATGAAAGAAGATGATAAACAATGATGCAGGAATTACAAGAAAAAAAGGCAGGGTTAGTTTTAGAAGGTGGGGCATCAAGAGGTGTTTTTACTGCCGGTATATTAGACTATCTTTTAGACAGGGATGTTTTGTTTCCTTACGTGGTTGGTGTATCTGCAGGTGCCTGTAATGCTTTAAGTTATGTATCGAAGCAAAGGGGAAGAAGCTTTGACTGTTTAGCACCGGAGGGAAAAGAAAATCAATACAAATTTAGTCTAAGAGAGGCTATCATGCATGGAAGTCTTTATGATATGGACAAATTATTTGAAACATTTCCTAGGGAAACCTTTCCCTACGACTTTAAAACCTATACAGAATTAAATATTGATTGTGAAATGGTTGTTACTAATGTATTAACCGGTGAGGCTGAATATATGATGGAGAAGAAAAATGAAAACTTACTCTGTAAAATATGCAGAGCTTCCTCCAGTCTTCCTTTGGCTTCTCCTATGGTGTCAATTAGAGGGGTTCCGTATTTAGATGGAGGTCTGGCTGATTCCATTCCGTTAAAACGGGCTTTAGAAACGGGACATAAAAAGAACGTTGTTGTGTTAACAAGACCTTATGGATATCGGAAGAAGTTTCCGGATGAGTCATTAAGGATGTTTATTCCATTATATAAAAATTATCCAAATCTGATGAAAGCAATCTATTACAGAGGATTTTATTATAACAAAAGAATAGAAGCAATTGAAAAATTGGAAAAAGAAGGTAAAGTATTTGTTATTAGACCTTCCATAAAATGTCCGAAAAAAACAGATACCCATCGAAGCCATTTGCAGGAATTTTATACTCATGGCTATGATGTCATGGCTTCGAGGATGAATGAAATGATGGAATTTCTTGGAGTATCCATTTAAGTAAGACGCACCAAAACTTAAATTTCGTGTGTAATTCACATTATAAAAATTTATTTAAAGATGCATCATAATGATAATCAATGGTATTTAGCTTGGCAATTAAATCATCTTTTTTAATATTTAAGTCTTCACACAGAATATCGAGATTTGCGTAATGGTCTCTTAAGTTTGTATTAATGAAGCTTAACAATATCATTGGATCGTTTGGAATATTTGACATGTTTTTTTCCTTTCTTTTTTACTGGTTTTGCAAATGCATTTCATAAGGTGTATTGTATCCTATATAGATGAGAAAGAAAAGATAATAATAAAAAATAGAAAGAATAACAGACGCAGGAGGAAATGGTTATGGAAAATTATGAATATGTAAATGGTGGTGTATGTGCTGCAGCAGGTTTTAAGGCAAACGGTATTAACTGTGGGCTAAATCGTGATAAAAATAAAAATGATATTGCTCTTTTGGTCAGTGATGTAATATGTAATGCAGCTGCTGTATATACAACAAATAAAGTGAAGGGTGCTCCAATTCTTGTGACCAAAAAACATCTGGAAACAACAGGTGGAAAAGCAAAGGCAGTCATTGCCAATTCAAAAAATGCAAATACCTGTAATGCTGATGGAGAAGAAAAAGCACAGAAAATGGCAGATCTTACTGCAAAAGAGTTAGGTATTGATGCAAATGAGGTGATTGTTGCTTCCACCGGTGTCATTGGACAGGTTTTACCAATTGAACCAATTGAAGAAAATATTGGTAAGCTGGCAAATGGCTTATCCTATGATGGCAATGCAAAAGCAGTGAATGCAATTATGACAACAGATACTGTACCAAAGGAATATGCAGTTACTTTTACATTAGATGGTAAAACCTGTACTTTGGGAGGAATGGCTAAAGGTAGTGGAATGATACATCCAAACATGGCAACGACACTTAATTTTTTAACAACAGATGCCGCTATTTCCGGTGAAATGATACAAACTGCACTTTCGGAGATTACAAAGGTTACATATAATTGTTTAAGTATTGATGGTGATACATCAACAAATGATATGGTTTGTGTTATGGCAAATGGTTTGGCAGGGAATAAAGAAATTACTTCTGAAGATGATGACTATGACACATTTAAGCAGGCGCTTTACATTGTAATGATGAATCTGACTAAAATGCTTGCAAAGGACGGGGAGGGTGCTACAAAATTAATAGAGTGTACTGTATCAAATGCAAAGGATTTGGATACAGCTATTATTGTAGCAAAGAGTGTAATCCGTTCTCCGTTATTTAAATGTGCAATTTTTGGTGAAGATGCAAACTGGGGAAGAATATTATGTGCCATTGGTTATGCAGAGGCAGAATTTGATATTCATAAAGTCGATGTAGACTTAGCTTCTCAAAAAGGAGTATTAGCAGTATGTCGTAATGGTGCAGGTGTGGAATTCTCTGAAGAATTTGCAAAGGAAGTACTATCAGAGGATGAGATTTATGTAAATGTATCCTTACATGATGGAGAAGTTAGTGCAAAAGCCTGGGGTTGTGATTTGACATATGATTATGTAAAAATTAATGGAGACTATCGTTCTTAATTGGAGCATTCCTGTAATTTAGAAATAATGCCAATTGAATAAAAAGAAACCTCT
>JBJENY010000103.1:0-37734 GCA_051880435.1 Lachnospiraceae bacterium
AGGATAGCACATATTTTGTGTACAGAAACTTTTTTACACCCATTGGCACAGAAGCCGTAAAATATGCCCAAAGCTTTTTGTCGTCGCCGTGAAAAACACTCAGCAGCAAGCCACTTACGCTGAAAAAACCAAGAGCAACGGCCACAATACGAATTACGTCGGAGGTCAGCGTCCGGACTATCCAGCCATCACCACCGTATTCCTCATTTAGTGAAACAATAGCAATACATACTGTCAGAAAAATCATAATAAAAAACGGAAGAATGATGACAGCACAGATACTATTCCTATTCTGTCTAAGTTCCTTGTAAAGAAAACCCACAGGCTCGCTGTGCGGTGCGACAAGATTTATCGTTTTTTCCCCTTTAACATTTTCCTTTTTTATTTTTGTGCCGCCCAAATACGCATACTGTAAACGGTAATGAATCACAGCAAAATAAACAGCAAAAAGAACAAGAGTAAGGGGTATAAGCCACAACAGCATTTCACCTGTCAGCATGGAAATAATACCGAAAGACAAAGGGTCATCGCTGTCTGAATTAAGCAAAGCCCCAAAATCAAAACCGATGCATTTAAATATTACTAAAACAACACCTGCGATGAAAACAATGGAGATTAAGCTGCCCTTATCCTGCATTTTGTTATATTCTTCGGTATTCCTTGACCGAAGCACAAAAAAGTCAGTGATAATTTTTGAAAGCATTAACAGCGCCAGAAGAATAAATTGTAAAATCACATATCCCATTTGAAATTGTGTACCTGCAATCTTATTGACTATGATAACACAAACCATACCGAGCAATACAGATATGCCAAGTGTTCCAATAAAACGTACAAGCTTTACTGCTGCACGCCGGGAAGCAGTTATGGGCAGAACATAAGAATAATTGTTCCAGCCACTGTTCAGATCGCTTTTGAAAATGCTATTATCCTCCGAAAAAAGAAACGTTGAGTAAAGCATAATAATCATAGAAAATATTTCAGTAAATGAATGAATTGTATTTTCCTGTTCCGGCAATTTTCCCAAAAAATCAGATAATAATAATATTCCCCCAATGGCAAATACGTAAAATGCAAATAAGACCAGAAATCTCATTATGTATAGCTTTTGGCACACTTTTAATTCCCGGAAAATCAGCGAACGGAATTTTATCATGAGTTCCACTTCCTTTCATCCTTGTGAACATAGTAAAGCATAATGTCATCAAGGCTTGCAGGATCAATAATTGCACCACTATATTTGTAAGACGCAGACTGCCGGTCGTGAAGCATAACCTCTGCACCATAACTATTCATACGAACACTAACAATATCTTCTTCATCAATGTTTGCAAGCTCTGATTTATCGCATTTGAGAATACCGTGGGATTCGAGAATATCATCTTTATATCCCGAAATCAGTAGCCTTCCTTTGTCAATGAAGGTAACACTGTCTGCAATCTTTTCAAGGTCGGAAGTAATGTGGGAGGACATCAGAATAGAGCGTTCACCATCCTGAAGATACTCCATAAAAATGTGCAAAATTTCATCACGCACAACAGGATCAAGACCTGTGGTAGCCTCGTCCATTATAAGAAGCTCAGCATTATGAGAAAGGGCACAGGCTATCTGAAGCTTCATTTTCATACCCTTTGAAAACTCTCCGATTTTCTTCTTCATAGAAAGTCCGAAACGCTCTAAATACTGCGTATAAACAGCGTTATCCCATTGCGGATAAATCCCCTCAAATATACGTGCCATATCCTTTGCATTGAAAACATCGTGAAAGGGCAATTCATCAAAGACAACGGAAATTCGTTCCTTGATTTCCTGTTCGTTCTGAAGATAATCAAGACCCAGCAGTTTTATTTCTCCCTCGTCAATATTTATAATGTTTAGCAAACTGCGGATTGTTGTGGTTTTGCCTGCACCGTTCTGACCGATAAATCCCATAATCGATCCCTTCGGAACATTGAAGCTGATGTTATCCAGCGTAAAACCGCTGTATTTTTTCGTAACGCCTGAAATCTCAATTGCGTTTTCATATGTCGCCATGGTTATTCTCCTCCATTTACAAGGTCTAGTAATTCGTGAAGCTCCTGCATTGTAATTCCTGTCTTACGCGCTTTATCCCCTGCCTCCATAAGCAGGGATTCAATCTGTTTAATCTGTTCTTCACGAAATAATTCTAAATTCTGTGCCTTAACGAAAGAGCCTTTGCCCGTAAAGGATTCAATAAAGCCGTCACGCTCAAGCTCCTCGTAAGCACGCTTAGTAGTCATAAAGCTGATATGGAGTTCGACAGCAAGATTTCGCATAGATGGGAGCATTTCCCCCTCTTTCAGCTTACCCTCGAGTATCAGCGTCTTGATTTGGTTTACAATCTGTAGATAGATTGCCTCACCGTTTGCATTACTGATGTTAATATTCATTTTCGTGTACACTCCTTAAGATTAAATACCTGCAAGCCTTCCGGAGGGCTATGCAAGTATAAATTGTATAATCTCTATATATACAATTATATCATTCGGATTATAGCTCGTCAATAGGCTTATGTATTACTTGCTTCGCTTTTGGTTATACCGTTGGTTCTAAGAGCAATGATAAGACAAAAAAAGACCATCCAAGCCTTGCAAAACTCCGATGGACAAATCATGTATTTCTTCAAAAAAAATGAAAAAGAGCTAAGCCAGAGGCTTAACCCTTTTGGTTTCGTGCGGAAGATGGGGCGAGGCGGTAAACGAAAAAGGTCCTGAGGACCTTTTTCCCGCCGAACCGACCGACGAGCCATTCATGGCGAGGAGACCTTGAACCCTGGGTTCAAGGGACTCCTCGGCATAAAGCAAAAGGGCTAAGCCAGAGGCTTAACCCTTTTGGTTTCGTGCGGAAGATGGGACTTGAACCCACACGATGTTACCACCACTAGATCCTTAGTCTAGCCTGTCTGCCAGTTCCAGCACTTCCGCATATTCATTTATTAATTGCATCACAACCTTGTATAGATTACTACGTTTTACAAAAAAATGCAATACATAATTTCATTTTTTATCATAAGTATAACGACTTATTTTCGTTCATATATATTGAGAGATTCGGATATAGTTGCCGAAACAACAACTATATCCTTCTCCCCAATCTTATATGCGAATCATCGGACATACAAAATACTGTATATCCAGACATACTCATTATTAAGCAAGCTTTGCCTTAGCAACCTCTACTAATTTTGCAAAACCTTCTGCATCAGAAACTGCAAGCTCTGCAAGCATCTTTCTGTTCATATCAACACCAGCTAACTTTAAGCCATACATGAACTTGCTGTATGATAAACCATTCATTCTTGCTGCAGCATTGATACGAGCGATCCAAAGACGTCTGAACTGTCTCTTTCTCTGCTTACGTCCAGCATATGAAGAAGTAAGTGCTCTCATAACTGACTGCTTAGCAATTCTGTACTGTTTTGATCTTGCACCCTTATAACCCTTTGCAAGCTTTAATGTTCTATTATGTTTCTTCTTTGCGTTTAATCCGCCTTTTACTCTTGCCATTTCAAATTCCTCCTAAATCAATCAATCTTAAAGATAAGGTAAGATTTTCTTCATTACCTTTTCGTTTGTCTTATCCATCATAGCTGCTTTTCTAAGATTTCTCTTCTTCTTAGTAGTCTTCTTTGTCAAGATATGGCGCTTGTATGCCTTATTTCTCTTTAAGCTTCCGCTTCCTGTCTTTTTAAAACGCTTAGCTGCTGCTCTGTTTGTTTTTAATTTCTGCATTATAATTTCCTCCTTAAATGTCTTTTACCTTATATATAATCGGTATGCCTACTTTTGCAAACATCCTACCATATAAACTATTTCTTTGTTAAAAACATAATCATGCTACGTCCTTCGAATTTTGCAGGCTTATCAATCGTTGCAATATCCTCAAGCTCTTTTGCAAACTCATCAAGAATTACTTTTGTCTGGTTCACATGTGCAAGCTCTCTACCACGGAAACGAAGTGTAACCTTTACCTTATCACCCTTTGACAAGAATTTTCTTGCCTGATTTACTTTCGTATTTAAATCATTGGTATCAATGTTTGGTGACAAACGAACTTCCTTAACATCAATGGTCTTCTGCTTTTTCTTAGCTTCCTTTTCTTTTCTTGCAAGCTCATAACGGTATTTGCCGTAATCAATAATCTTACAAACTGGTGGTTGAGCATTCGGTGCAATCTTTACCAAATCAAGCTCTGCTTCCTTTGCAAGCTTCATTGCATCCTTTGATGACATAATTCCTAGCTGCTCTCCCTCTGTTCCAATCAAACGAACTTCCTTGTCGCGAATCTGCTCATTAATCATTAACTCGTTAATGGTTTTGTACCTCCTAAAATATGAATAAAAAAAGAAGTGAATAGCAATCTATCCACTTCTATTAGAATCATATCTACACACAAAAAGCTTGTGGCAATCTCTAATATTTAACCCAAGTCGCCCTTTGCGCTAAGGTGAGAGTGGATACTCTGCTTTGTTGTCTATCGTCCTTACGACCTCAACCATACTACCATACAATAATATGTAAGTCAAGAACTAATTATTACTTTTTCTTGCCAAAAATTCTATTTATCCTCCCCTGTGGCAGGTTCAAAGGTATGATTCATTACTTCGTTTTTCTCCACTGCATATGTGCTTTCTATTGCCAAACGTCTAAATTCATCCTGTGCACATATTTTTTCCAAACCACGAAGATCCTGTTTTTCGTAATGCCGGCTGTCAGGCATTAAGATATGTGCTTTCAGAGTATCCGCAAGCTGTAATTTCAAAATACCAATTACAACCTTTTTCAGATTCTCATCCTCCACAGGAAATGTAATTTCTACACGTTTATCAAGATTTCTTGGCATCCAGTCTGCACTACCCATAAATACATCTTCTCTGCCATCATTATAGAAGTAAAAAATTCTCGCATGCTCCAAAAAATCGCCCACAATGGAACGAACGACAATATTTTCAGATATTCCCGGAATTCCGGTTTTCAAACAACAGATTCCACGAATAATCAAGTCAATTTTCACTCCTGCTCCACTTGCTTTATATAAAGCTTCAATAATAGCCGGATCACAAAGCGAATTCATTTTCGCCACAATTCTTGCTGGTTTTCCCTTCTTTGCATTCTCCGTTTCCCGGTTAATTAATGCAAGGAAACGATCCTTTAACCAAATAGGAGCTACCATCAGCTTATTCCATGCAGGAGGTTCCGAATAACCGGAAAGCATATTAAACACTGCTGTTGCATCTTCACCAATGGCATCATCACAGGTAAGAAGACCGGTATCTGTGTATAGCTTTGCTGTAACATCATTATAATTACCGGTTCCTAAATGCACATACCGACGAATGCCATCTTCTTCCCTACGTACAACCAAGGCAATTTTTGAATGGGTTTTCAATCCAACCAAACCATATATAACATGACATCCTGCTTTTTCCAGCATTCTGGCCCATCCAATATTATTCTCCTCATCAAATCTTGCTTTTAATTCTACTAAAACAGTAACCTGTTTTCCATTCTCAGCAGCCTTAGCCAAAGAAGCCACAATTGGGGAATTGCCACTTACACGATACAAGGTCTGTTTAATCGCCAATACGTCCGGATCCTTCGCCGCCTGGGAAATAAAATCAATCACGGGCGTAAATTCATAATAAGGATGATGAAGTAAAATATCATGCTCCCTGATTTGTTCAAAAATATTACGGTCCTTATCCACTCCCGGAACCGGCTGTGGTGTAAACTTAGGAACCTTATATTGTTCAAAGCCTTCTAATCCATATGCCTTCATTAAAAATGTCAAATCAAGAGGACCCTTTATTTTATAAATATAATTACTGTCCACATTCAACTGTTCTGCTAATTTCTTTTCCAAACGTTTATCCATGGTATCTGCCACTTCCAGACGGATTACCTCACCCCACTGACGCTTCTTAAGCTGCTTTTCAATTTCTTTTAACAAATCTGCAGCTTCATCTTCATCAATTGTCAGGTCAGCATTACGCATAACACGATATGGATGGGCAGAAAGAATGGTGTAATTTAGGAATAATTTATCAAGATTTCGTTCAATCACTTCTTCCAACAATATCACGGTAGTTCCACCGGCCGACGAAGGAATTTTTATAATACGAGGTAGTACATTGGGAACCTGAACCGTTGCAATATCAACAACATCTTCCTTCTTTTTATCCTTAATTAAAGCTCCGATATTCAAGGATTTGTTCTGAATAAGCGGAAATGGTCTTGAAGAATCTACTGCCATTGGAGTAAGAACCGGATAAACATTTCTCATAAAATATTCATCCACATATTTTTCCTGCTCCTCATTCAAATCCTCATGATGCTTAATAAAATGAAGACCGTTTTTCTCCAGTAAAGGCTGCAAGGAACGATTCCATATTTTATACTGGTCTGCCATAAATTCTTTTGCTTCCGGTAAAATAGCATCTAATTGTTCCTTTGCCGTCATACCTGCAAGATCCCGTTTTTTATATCCTGCATGTACCATATCCATTAAGGAAGCAATACGAACCATAAAAAATTCATCTAAATTAGATGCGGTAATGCTTAAAAACTTCATTCTTTCAAACAAAAGATTATTTTTATCTACCGCCTCATTTAGAATTCTTTTATTAAATTCTAACCAGGAAAGTTCTCTGTTTTCCAAATACTCCGGTTTTAAATATTTACTTTTTTCAGCCATTTATTATGCCCCCTTCCGTTTGATTACCGGTGTAACTCCATACACCTTTGTATAAAAATCTGCTTTATCATCAAACAATCCACGTTCTAAAGATAAATCATACAATGTATCAATGGTAATAATAAGCTGCTTATCTTTTAATGAAATACTATAGGAATTGGCCTTTTGTTTATGAGAACGGTCCATGGCATTGGCTATTTTCAAAATAGCAGTCAGCTTTGCAATTTTAATATAATCTGTATCTCCTAATTCCCCTTTGATTTCATTATAATCAGGCAATTCTCTTGAGTTATATTTTACAATATTCGCAATTTCCTCTCTCTCCTTATGGGAAATCCCCATAATTTCGGTTGACATAATAATAGCATAGGAATTCGCACTTGCATTCATCATATTAATGAATTTACCACAATCGTGGAGCATTGCTGCAATTTCTAATTGTAACCGTTCCTGCTTTCCTAATCCATGTAGCTTCTTTGTTCTGTCAAATATACGGCATGCAATTGCCACTACATTATAATTATGCACATTATCACATTGATACCGCTTTGCAACCTGTTGTACCATCGAACGAATATCATCCTCAAAGTCCCGCTCAACAGAAAGCTTTTTACTTTTTTCCATTTGTTCCACAACCATACCGTCACACAAATCTACCCTTGGTGTCCAAATCAAATCTGCCTTCGCCTGTTTTAAGAAAATTCCATAAATCATACAGGCAGGTAACAAAAGGGTTGCACGTTCATAGGGAATATTATATTCCATAGCAAGGTCCATTGGATTTTTGGAAATCAGTTTATCAAATATTGCATTTAGCTGCGTAACATTTAGATGGTCTGAAATTCCAAGCTCCGGTGCAAGGGTGATTAAGCGGTCAATTTCATCTCCGATTGCAATAACATTTTTTATTTCTTTTCCTCCCAGATAATAATGGCGGAAGGTTTCTATCTCGTTACCAATTAATTCTTCCATGGCTCTTTCCAAATTTTTACGGTCAATACGGAAAGAATTCAATCGTTCTCGTACACGTAAAGAACCAATAGGAATACTTTGGGTTGCGGTTAGCTTACCATTATTCATTAATGAAATCTGAATATTTCCGGCACCCATATCTACAATAGCTGTATTTTTTTCCACAATACTGTCAAAGTTATCAGCACCAACAGCAAGCCCCTTATACATTAAAAAGCGATGCTCTGAATTACTTAAAACCTTTACAGTTATTCCGGTACGAAGCTTAATCTGGTCCAATACCATGATACTATTTTTCGCTTCACGAACAGCACTTGTTGCATAGGCACAATACTCTGTGGTTCCATACTCCTTCATTTTTTTTGTAAATCCCTTTAAAATATCCGTTAACCGGTCAATGGATTCCTGAGAAATATAACCATCCCTATAGGTATCTGAACCAAGCTCTAAAATCGTACTGATCTGGTCTAAAATTCGATAACCCTTTTTTGTAGTAATTTCAAAAATTTTCATTGTTACATCCCGGGAACCAACGTCAATCGCAGCAAATGTTTTATATGCCATGTAACCCCTCCTATTCTATTTACCAACAAAACAACCAAGAATTCTAAAGTTCTCCGTTTCAGCCATAATCCCCTTCAATGCATTTTTTACATCATTATCCTTTAAGGAACCTTCAAAATCCACAAAGAAACAATATTCCCATGGTTTATCCGGAATGGATACCGATTCAATACTGGTCATATTAATATTGTTAAAAATGAAATGTGCCAAAATGTTATAAAGGGTACCACATTCATGGGATAATGAAAAAGAAATACTCACCTTATTCGCATTTTCTTCATACTCTTTTTTACTTGATACAATCACAAACCGGGTTGTGTTCTGATTAGATTCATTGAGTTGTGGATTTAATATTTCTAATCCATAAAGCTTAGCCGCACGTTCACTGGCAATGGCTACCTGTGTATCATCCCCATCATCCCGAACCTTTCTGGCAGCCAAAGCAGTATTAATCATACTTTCCTGTTTCCAATCTTTTTCTTCCAAATATTTTTTTGCCTGTAACAGTCCCTGGGGATGAGAAATCACTTTTGTAACCTTACTTAAATCTGTTCCCGGCAAACCTAACAGGCATTGATTCACTCGAACCATTTGTTCTCCTACAATATGAAGATGATATTTTTCAAGCAAATCAAAGATACCATTCACAAAACCGGCAGTAGAATTTTCAATGGGAAGCACACCATAATCTGCTTTTCTTTCTGATACTAATCTTGCAACCTCCGCAAAATCCTTTGTATTTGTGACGCTGACTTCCTCACCAAAATATGCATACAAAGCACTCTCTGCAAAAGCACCCGGAACTCCACTGTATACAGCCCTTGTATCTTGACTATAGACAAATTTATCTATCATTTTAAATTGATTCCCAACTTCGTTTTCCTGATTACCAATAATACGGTACTGATAACGTCTGGATACCGACATAATTTGCAAAAATAATTCCTGCATACATTTTGCATTAAATTCATTACTTGCCAAAGAACCCAGTTTTTCCAATTTTTCTAATTCTCTTTGTCTGTCATAAATTGGCTTTCCGGTTGACATTTTATATTTCGCCACCTCTAATGCCAAATCCATACGCTGTTCAATTAATTTTACAATTTCTTTATCTACTTTATCAATTTCTTCTCTTGTAATACTTAAATCCTGTACCATTTGGTTTCTCCTTATGTGACATGTAATCTAATTATTCTGTAAGTCTGAAAGCATTTCCAATACTGACTTATGAAGCACCGGATGAATATAATATGGTGCAATTTGCGAAAGAGGCTGCAATACAAACTCCCGCTTTGGAATCTCCCCATGAGGTATCATCAAATCATCCTCCATAATTCTTTCATCATCATAAAATAAAATATCAATATCCAAGGTTCGCGGACCCCAATGCACTAACCGTTCCCGATGGGCATCTTTTTCAATTTTATGAATGGTTTCCAAAAATTCCTCCGGAGACTGCAAAGTCTGTACCTCTAATGCTCCATTTAAAAAATCATCCTGTTCCACATCACCATAGGGTTTCGTTACAATATAATCAGAAGCTTTGACTACCTTTGCATCTGCCAATCCATTAATCTGGTCAATAGCAAAATCAAGATATCCTTCTTTATCCCCCATATTAGAACCAATCGATAAATAAACCTTGTGCCATCCTCTCTTAATGGAAACAGCCACAGTATCCATGGATAGTAAAATAGGAGCCCATGGTTTTTTCACTGTCACTTCTACACTTTCCAACAGCGAAAATGTCAGTAGAAGTTTTGAAGCAATTTCTTCTGCAAGTGCCTCAATTAGTAAAAAACGCTCCACCTCAACTGTCTTTTTGATTAATTTGCAAGCTTCTCCATAATCAACAGATAGTTCCAAATCATCCTGCTTCCCTGCTTTTCTTGTATTGAAATACAAAACGGCATCTACTATAAATTTTTGTCCCAGAAAGTTTTCTTCCTCAAATACGCCATGATAACCAAATGTTTCAAGGCCTTTTATTATAATCTGATCCATGCACACTCTCCCGATATTATTTCATCCATATATAATCCAAGTAATATTTATGTATATTTTCTGTAAAATCGTCTGAGTACATTGCAACTAAATATCACCCCAACAATTTTTGATTGAAATCAGCTTTGGCTAAATGGTTGCATTCAAAATTGCCTCTGCCATTTTTAGTCCCCTTACATTGGTCTTCACATCATGAACACGAAAGATTTTACATCCTGCCTCTAATCCCATAATGGAAGTGGCAAGGGTTCCCTCTTCCCGTTGTGTAACCGGCAGGTCTAACGTCAATCCAATCATTGATTTTCTAGAGGTTCCAAGAAGCACAGGATATCCTAATTCAGAAAGTCTTGATAAATGTTTCATCATAACCAGATTCTGATTTAAGTCCTTGGCAAACCCAATACCAGGATCTAACATAATGTTTTCTTTCTTTATTCCTGCCTGTAATGCCAGATCTACACAGTCTCGCAAATCATTTAATACATCTTCTACAAAATCAGAATAATCCGTATCTTTTCGGTTATGCATCAGACAACAGGGAATATCTGCATCTGCAATTACCTTTGCCATAATTCCATCCCATTTTAGTCCCCATATATCATTAATCAAATCAGCTCCTGCTTTGATACCGGCTGTTGCAACATCACTTTTGTAGGTATCTAAGGATACAGGAATGTCAAAACGCTTTTTAATCTCTTCTATAATTGGACACACTCTTCCAATTTCTTCTTCTGAGGAAATCTTAATATGATTCGGTCTTGTTGATTCTCCACCAATATCCAATATATCTGCACCATCATCAACTAATTGCTGTGCATGAAAAAGTGCATCATCCATTTTTTCAAAATTGCCACCATCAGAAAAAGAATCCGGTGTTACATTTAAAATTCCCATTATGTAAAAATGATTGTCAAAATCAAATATTTTATTTCCTATCTTCATTTCAAACCTCTTCCATTCTACATTACACATCTATTCTATATTTAATAATTGATATAATGATTTTTTTTGTCCTCCGGCCAATAGCATTCTTCCCATACTTTACAGTCATAACAATTACGGCTTAACTTATCTGCCTCATAAAGAAGTTTACATAATACGTCTGCATCATCATTTTTTTCTTTATGTGCTCCAATCGCATGAATCATTACCTCACACTCATCCTTTGTGTAATCACAATCAGATAAAATTTGTTCTGCCAGCTTTACACCGGCTTCATGGTGCACCACACCACTTTCATATTCTAAAGCACGTCCAATATCATGTAACAAAGCGACTCCATAAACAACATCTTTTTTTACGGAAATCTGTTCCTCTAACACCTTAATATATAAGATTCGTGCCACATCTAAACTATGGCTAATTCCATGTCTGCAAAATTTTCTTTTTTCTTCTAATTCTTCGATTTTCCTTTGATTTGACACATATAAAGGATGTGCCATAAGCTTCTTAATTCGTTCCATTATAGTTCTCCAATATAGGATAAAGAACCCCAGGCAATAATCCCGCAATGTTCTATTGTTTCAGCATCCTTCTTTGCTTTAAAAACCGCTTCTTCTATGGTTTCACAGCATGTAACCTGATTGCAATAAGGTTTTACTGCTTTTGCTAAAACATCAGCAGCCAGCCCTCGTTCTACCGGGGGCGTAATCGTATAAACCTTTTTGGCAAGGGGACACATAATTTCCATCATTTTTTCATATTCTTTATCCCTTAATACTCCTATTATAAAGATTAAATGATGGTTTGTAAAATGCTTTTCCACACTTTCTTTTAATGCCAATACACCATCTACATTATGGGCTCCATCTTTAATAAATAATGGATTTTCGCTTATTTGTTCAAAACGTCCTTCCCACCTTGCATTTAATAATGCCTCTTTTTTTAAATGACCATCTAACAATAGTTTTGTTTTAATAGCTGTAACCCCATTGTAGATTTGGTACCGTCCTCCAAGAGATATGGAATATTCTTCTCCTTCATATATAAAAGTGCTTCCACAAAGCTTCTCTTCTTTTATGACTACATCCTCTTTATTTACAAAGTATATTCCTGCATTGTTTTCTTCTTTTTGGGAATATTCATCATAATGTTCCTGCCAAGAATCTTCATTATGTTTACCAATTATGTCAACTGATAAGTCATCTTTATGTTTACTAATTATGTCAACCAACATAGTATCTTTATATTCATTAATTACATTAACCGCAACATTATCTTTATGTTTACTGATTATGTCAACTTCATTCAACTCCATATAGTGTTCGTATAACACCTTATTAACCCTTTCATCATTGGGATATCCCACAGCCATGCAACCTTTTTTCATAATACCCGCTTTCTCATAAGCTATTTTTTCTATGGTATCTCCCAAAAACTGCATATGGTCCATTCCAATGGATGCAAATACCGTGCATAAAGGTTTTATTACCACATTGGTAGCATCTTCTCTTCCACCCATACCGGTTTCTAATATAACGATATCAACCTGTCTAAAATATAAAAAAGCAATGGCCGTCTCCACTTCAAATGCAGTAGGCAATTCTAATCCATCCCGTTCCATATCACAAAGAATCTGGTATACATGGGAAAACAGACTTGCAAAAGTATCCTCCTCCATGTACTCCCCATTTATTTGAAACCGTTCCAAATAACAATGAAGCGTCGGAGAAATATATCTTCCTACCTTTTTTCCTTCCGCCCTGTACAGTTGTTCTAAAAATGTACAAATACTACCTTTCCCATTGGTTCCGGCAACATGTATTACCTTTTCGTTATTTTGAGGATTTCCTAACCGGTTCAACAATTCCTTTACCGGTCCTAATCCTAAAATACTTCCTTTTTTTTGTATTTCTTCCATATGGCTCATGGCATTTTCGAATGTCATTATTTTGTTCCTATCCTTCCTGCCATTTCCATCGGCATTACTAAAATGATTGTTATATTATACACTTTTTCTAATCATTTATCCATATAACAATCATAATCAAACCTTTATTATTTTATTAATTTTTTCATAACAAGCATGCTCCTATCTTTGTTCATTTTTCCCCATAACATCAAACTCTTATTAATTATCATTTATCCCATAAAAAAATCTTGCAGGTGGTCCTACAAGATTTTTAAAATACAGTTTAATTTTCATCATTACAAGATACATGCTGAATCAACGGTGTATTCTCATCAATCGGAAGAATTTCATATCCTTCTGATTTTAATGTATCAATCAATAGTTGCAACGATTCCACAGTATTGTGTGTTGTTTGCAAATCATGCATTAACACAATAGAATCATTATTCTTCTCAACATCATTCATAATGTTATTCACAAGCTGTTCAGGAGATAGGCCATTGGTTACAGCATCACCATTTAAAGCATTCCAATCATAATACGTAATTTGGTTTTCATTTAAATAAGAAATGTAAGTTTCAATCGGAAGAGGCGCTACATGATTAGAGCTTCCTCCCGGGAAACGAAATATATTACTTTTTACTCCTGTCACATCCAGTATTAATTTCTGAAGATCTGTAATCTCTTTTCCAAAAGACTCCTTTGAAGCATAAAAATCCTGATATACATGAGTATAAGAATGCATCCCTATTGTATGTCCCTCATCTACTATTCTTTTATAATACTCATAGTATTCTTCATCACGACCAATTACAAAAAAGGTCGCTTTTACATTATTGACAGATAAAATATCTAATATTTGTCCCGTATATATAGAAGGACCATCATCAAAGGTAAGATAAACTCTTTTTGCTTCCTGTTTTTCTTCTGTTACTTCCACATCTTTGGTATCCTCAACCGGTGTCGTAATTTCCTCTAATACATCCTCTGTATTCTGCAGCATTTCCGAAGTAACGTCTGCATTTGCAAGATTCACTTTTATATCTGAAGAAAACACACCACTTTCTGCATTGGGATTATCTACTAATGCATCTTTACTGGAACGATACGTCAAATAATCTTCTCCCGTTGAACTTAAAACATAATCCAGCCTTTTCTCCAGCTGATTCATTTTGTAAAATAAAAAAACACTGGAAATAATAGGTAATATCGTCATGGTAAGAAAACTATATATAATTATTTTTTTATAGCGTGCAATTCGTTTTCTTCTTGCAAGCTCTGCTCTTGTTATGTTAGCCATTTTTTCACCTTATCTTTTCTTCTTTAAAAAGAAAAAATCAAAACATCCATTTCATTTTTTTCATTATTATATAGTATTTTCAAATTCATAACATACTATACAAGGCAATCTTTTCTCGCCATTTTTTCTAAGCGTAACTCATTATAAAAAAAGATTATTTTTTCGTCAACCTTAGATTTTTCAATAGTTTTCTCATTTTTTCTTATTTTGAATACAATATAGTAAAGGTCGAAAGGAAGTGAGAAAAATGCAAACACCACTACTAGAATTTTTTAATGTAAATTATATTTATCATACTATATCTTGTGAAACCCATTCTCTGAAATATATTTCATTTAAAATGAATAAAGGTGAATTTATTTCATTCGTCGGTCCAAGCGGTTGTGGGAAAACAACATTGCTAAATTTAATTGCCGGCATATTAAAGCTTTCTTCCGGTCGAATCAATATAAATGGTAAGTCTATCGAAAATTCAGATATTAGTATTGGATATATGCTTCAAAAAGACCATCTTTTAGAATGGCGCACAATCTATAAGAACTTAACATTAGGTTTAGAAATTCAGGGAAAAACAGACAAACATCATTTATCAATTATTGATGATTTACTGAAAACTTACGGATTATGGGATTTCAAAGATGCCTATCCAAGACAACTATCCGGAGGGATGCGTCAAAGAGCAGCTCTCATTCGAACACTGGCATTATCTCCGGAAATTCTTTTATTGGATGAGCCCTTTTCAGCATTGGATTATCAAACCCGTTTAAAGGTTTCAGATGACATTGGATCCATAATAAAAGAAAAAGAAATCAGTACACTACTTGTTACCCATGATTTAGCAGAAGCCATATCTATGGCTGACAGAGTCATTGTCTTGTCAAAACGCCCGGGAACAATCATTGAGGATATTCCGATTCATTTAGATTTAAAAAACAAAACACCAAAAACTGCACGAAATGCACCAGAATTTAATTCTTATTACAACAAGATCTGGGAGATTATGAATGAAGAAAATAAATAAGAAAACAAAGCCCTTACAACAAAGAAAAAATAAAACAACAACAGGTCCGGAACAGGCAGCGTACGTCAATTCCATACAAAAGAAAAAAAGATTTATACTTTTTTGTCAAATCACTATTTTACTTCTTTTTGTAATAACATGGGAAGTAACTGCAAGATTTCACATCATTAACGATTTTATTTTCTGTTCTCCTTCCAAGCTTTTAAATACATTCTTAACAATGACAAAAGACGGCTCTCTTTTTTTTCACATTGGTATTAGTTTAGGAGAAACCATAATAAGCTTTTTTATTGTAATACTTGGAAGTCTTTTAGTTGCTACATTATTTTGGTGGAATGAAACCATTTCTAAAATTTTGGAACCTTACTTAGTCGTTCTAAATTCATTACCCAAATCTGCGCTTGCACCACTTTTGATTGTATGGCTTGGTGCAAATAAAACTACCATTATTATATGTGCCTGCTCTGTTGCAATATTTGGTAGTATTTTAAATATCTATACCGGTTTTGTAAATGTAGATGCTGATAAACTGAAATTAATTAAAACATTAAAAGGAAATCGTTTCCAAGCACTTTACCTTGTAGTCATACCAAGTAATATTCCAAACATTATTAGTATTATGAAAGTAAATATCGGACTATGTTTAGTAGGCGTAATTATCGGAGAATTCTTAGCTGCAAGAGAGGGGCTTGGCTATTTAATTATATATGGATCCCAGGTATTTAAAATGAGCAATGTTCTGCTTTCCATTATTATTTTATGTATGATTGCAATGGGATTATATGTCATATTACAAAGATTTGAAAAAAAATTAAGTGAATTCTTCTAAAAAAAAGGTATATTCCATAAGCACATTTGTATCTTATGGAATATACCCTTTAATCCATTTTTAAATCAATTGCTTCTACAGGACATGCGTTTCTTGCCGATTCCACGAAAGCATAAATTTCATCTGTAACCTTTCCATTTGCAATGGCAATTCCATCCTCGTCAAAGGAAAAAACCTCCGGACAGGTAGCAACACATAATCCACAACCAATACAGCTTTCTTTTATAACCTCTGCCTTCATTTCCATACCTTTCATATTGCAAATTCATTATTTGCCTAATATTTATAGTATGAGAAAAGTCACATAATTCTATGCATACTACACATCAGTTATTTCAAAAAAAGCTTTGGTAACACTGCATAAAGCCATATAATCTGATACTGCTCCCAGTTCCGTAGCTGAATGCATCGCCAAAATTGGCATTCCAATATCTGCGCAAGGAACTGGTAAATGAGAAGACACAATCGGTCCCAAGGTACTGCCACCCGGAATTCCGGTTTTGTTAATTGCAATCGTATATGGTATTTGATTTTTTTCACATAATTGTTTCACTACAGCACAAGACTCTGCAGTAGTTCCATATTTTTGGCCAACACTTTTTTTAATTGAAAAACCTTTACCTAAATACGCTTTACTCGTTGCATCCGATTTTTCTTCATAATTCGGATGATTTCCGTGGGCAACATCCATAGACAATAAGAAACTTTCCGTCACAACGCGATTTAAATGAAAGTCAGGCTGTAATGCAGTTCCGACTTTCTCTAAAACAAAGGCCAGCAATTCACTATCTGCTCCCTGTTTTGATAAGCTGCCAACCTCTTCATTATCAAACACGGCAACCATATCAATTGTATGTTTTGGCACTTTTATATTATCAGCAAATACACTTAATAATGCTCCTACGGAAGAGAGATTATCCAGTCTTGGAGATGATAACATAGACTGGTCTAATCCAACCAAAGTAGGTCGATCCATATTATAAAGATACAAATCAAAATCAATTATCTCCTCTTTCTTAATACAAAGTGTTTTTGCTATTTCATCTAACAAATCTATTCCTTCACTTAATGCCGCAATGGGAACTAATTCTTTTGCCACATCTAAAGCACCCTTTTTGTTTAATTCCCTGTCCATATGTATGGCAAGACTTGGAATAATTGCAAGTGCAGTTTCGCTCTTATAAAGCAAAACATTTGGGTGAAAAACATTACTTCCTTTTACTATTACTTTACCGGCAACACCCAAGGGTCGGTCCATCCATGATTTTTGATACATTCCACCATATAGTTCAACATTCCATTTTGTTACTTTTTTCCCAGACAAATTCATCTCAGGTTTTATCTGAAAGCATGGATAATCACTATGAGCCATACCAATACGAAAAGACAGTTGCTCCTTTACATCATTTCCAACACAAAATGCTAACCCATTTGTATTATATAGGTTAACATAATACCTTCCACCTTCTTTGATATTCCAAGCATCCTCCAAAAATAGCTCTTCATATCCTCTGTTTAATAATGATTCTTTCATGTATTGAATCGTATGGGCAGCAGTAACTCCCTGGCATAACAATTCCATTAACTTTTTCATATCAATAACCTCTTTTCTCTGTTTAAAATACCTAAAACATTTATTTCATTATAATCCATACATAAGCCTGATACAATATCTATTGTAGTATTCATGCTTCTTTCATTGCTTTTCCTACTATATATTGTTATAATTCAATTATAAATATACATTTAGGAGATTACTATGTTAGCAATTCAAATCCTTGACATTAAAACATTTATGCAATTCCTGTTTCAAACCCGGGAATTAGATGCTTATGAATTGGTATCCGGCGAACTGCAGACACAAATGAATTACACCTTCGACGGACGAATCAATCTTAACTTTTTCTCAGAAGAAGAAATTGTGCAATACCAGCTGAAACAAGCAGCTTATCTTCCATGGCTCCTTGCGAAAGAAAAAATATTCCAGCTTATTAAAGGGAAAAAAACACCTACACAAATGAAATTAGTATTACGCTTATCCCAATCCCAAATGGAAGATTTTTTAAAACAATCTAACACTTATACCACAAATGATATTGATGGCATGTTTGTAAATATCATTTTTCAAGAGCAAAAATTAAATGTGATTTTCGGAATTTCCTATAAAATTTTCACATTGGACAAAAGTTTAGAAGAAGATTTTTCCTCAATTTTCATCACTTTTTTAAAACAAAAACAAATAACATTTCAACAAGCATAAGCAAAAAATCAAAAGAAACGTTGTATTTCCGCCATTTCTTTCAATTTGGCATTTATGTGATATTCCTTTCCACAATTTGTGATAATCTATATTCTTCACCATAATTGTTAGCACTCACTAAATTTGAGTGCTAATTTTTTCTTGACTTTTTTTCAGCTATGTACTATCATATCAACTATCATATTGATCATGATATAGCGAAAGTTCCCCCTTTCACTATATCACTTTTTCAAAACCAATTTTACATTTATTTTTCAGGGAATAAATGCAAAAACATATTACATATAAAGGAGATGTTATTTTATGGCAAGAAAGAAAAAGGGTAGTTTATCTATTAATAGCGAAAACATATTCCCAATTATTAAAAAATGGTTATATTCAGACCATGACATTTTTATTAGAGAAGTAGTTTCAAATGCATGTGATGCTGTAACAAAACTACGTAAGCTTTCCTTAATCGGAGAATACGAAGAAGCATCGGATTTAAATTACCGTATTGACGTTATTGCTAGTCCAAAAGATAAAACCCTTACATTCATTGATAATGGTATTGGTATGACAGCAGATGAGGTAAATGAATACATTAATCAAATTGCCTTTTCAGGAGCTACTGATTTCTTAGAAAAATATAAAGACAAAGCTTCAGATGATCAAATTATCGGTCACTTTGGTTTAGGTTTTTATTCAACATTTATGGTTGCTGACAAGGTTACGATTAATACACTTTCCTATAAAGAAGATTCAGAACCGGTTTTTTGGGAGTGTGATGGTGGTACGGAATACACTATGTCAACAGGTGACAGAGAGATTCATGGTACAGAAATCACTTTGTATTTAAATGAAGACAGTTATGAATTTGCCAACGAATACAGAGTAAAAGAAGTATTAGAGAAGTACTGTTCATTTATGCCGGAAGAAATTTACTTCACAAATGCTGACGCCGCAAAAGAAGAAATCGAAGACGAAATTGATGCCGAAGAAGTCGACGCAGAAGAAGGAACAAATGACGAAAAAGATACAGGAAGTACTTCAGAAACGGATGCTTCAGAGAAATCAGAAGCTACGGAGCCAAAGGAAAAACCAATCAATGATACAACACCACTTTGGACAAAGCATCCAAATGATTGTACGGATGAGGAATACAAGGAATTCTATCGGAAAGTCTTTTTAGACTTCAAAGAACCATTGTTCTGGATTCATTTAAATATGGATTATCCATTTAATTTAAAGGGTATATTATATTTCCCTAAATTCAACTCAGAATATGATACATTAGAGGGAACCATTAAGTTATATAATAACCAGGTGTTTATTGCTGATAACATTAAAGAAGTGATACCTGAATTCCTGATGCTGTTAAAAGGTGTTATCGACTGTCCTGATTTACCACTTAACGTATCCCGTAGTGCATTACAAAATGATGGTTTTGTAAAAAAGATTTCTGATTATATTACAAAAAAGGTAGCAGACAAGCTAACAGGTATGTTCAAAACAGAACGTGAGGAATACGAAAAATACTGGGATGATCTTAGTCCATTCATTAAGTTTGGTGGCTTAAAGGATGATAAATTTGACGAGAAAATGAAAGACTACATCCTCTACAAGGATATTGACGGAAAATATCTAACACTTTCTGAATACTTAGAGGCAGGAAAGGACAAATACGAAAATACTGTATTCTATACAGATAACGAACAGCTGCAATCTCAATATATAAACATGTTCAAAGAACAAGGTATTAATGCTGTTGTCCTAACCCATAATATTGACAATCCATACATTACGCACACAGAGCAGAAAAATGAGGGTGTTAAATTTACCCGTATCGACTCAGATGTAACCAATACATTTAAAGAGGAGATTTCTGAGGAAGAATTAAAAGAAACAACCGACAAATTAAGTGAAATATTTAAAAAAGCATTAGGAAACGATAACCTGTCTGTAAAGGTTGAAAAGTTGAAAAATGCTGCTATTTCATCTATGATTACCATGCCAGAGGAAACAAGAAGAATGCAGGATATGATGCGTGCATATGCAATGCCTGGAATGGACCCAAATATGTTTGGTGGCGAACAGCTTACCCTTGTATTAAATGCCAATAATAATCTTGTACAGTATGTATTAGATAATCCGGAAGGTGAAAATACAAGCATCTTCTGTGAACAACTATATGACCTTGCATTAATTGCTCACAAACCATTAGAAGCCGATGCAATGACAAAATTCATTGCCAGAAGTAATGAAATATTAAATATGTTGGCAAAATAAAATATCATGATATTGTAAAACAAATGATATCATTAAAAAATAATGGCATTACAAAAATAT
This sequence comes from Lachnospiraceae bacterium, assembly GCA_051880435.1. Taxonomy (GTDB): domain Bacteria; phylum Bacillota; class Clostridia; order Lachnospirales; family Lachnospiraceae; genus CAG-590. The sequence continues at coordinate 20,844 of JBJENY010000103.1, forward strand.
GGTAATGAAAAAAACTCTCAAAGGATATACTTTTATAAAGGTTTCCTTTGGGAGTTTTTCTTCATTTTTCACACATTTTCAAAACCAAATCCATCATTTTGTAATGACTCTAAAACTGTCAAACACCTTTTCAATATTCATATATCCATATCCAACAATAGGATTTGGATATATATTTTCAGGTGTTCTGACGGAATTTCGGATAAAAAGGCTTTTTATTTGAGATGCAAAATAATATCCAACCTCCGGATGTTCCATATTCCATTGAAAAAACAGGGCAATCATTCCTGCACTATGAGCAGCCGCAACAGAGGTTCCCGTTCTTTTTACAAAATTATTTCTAAGTCCCGGTCCTGTTACCGAAACCCCGGGGCATGCCAGGTCCGGAACAACCTGATTTAAACTGTTAAAACCTCTTCCTGATTCCACATAGACACTTCCCGTCAAATGATTATATGCTGATAATGTCATAGTAAGGGTCCCATTACCAGGATTTGTCACTGTATTCTCCGGCTCTGATTTTAAAAAATAGGTATCCTGTTTTTGAAACTGCCGCAAAGGCAGCCATATATCATATTCTCTTTTTCTACCTTCATCTGCATATACCAAAAGCTTCCATATACCCGGAACAGGATGCGTAATCCTCACAAAAATCAATTCATTACCTGAATATGTTTCAATCAATTGATATGCAATATAAACAGATGAACCAGCAACCGGAAGTGTTACCAATTCCTCCTGTCCAAACCGGGGAGGTATTTTTTCAATTCTGTCGCCTTGGGGAGAAATAATTCCCATGGAAAAAGTCGCGGGACTTAATCCCCATAATTCCATCACAACACTCTCCTGACCTGCGGCAACATTTAATTCCACCTGTTGAAATTCCTCTCCCGTCTCAAAAGATCCTTTATAATGTAATCTTTCATTACCTTCATTTCCCGCAGCAACACTGGCCATAATACCTACATTTTCAGAAAGGGTATCTAAATAACGCTCCAAAAAAGTATTGCCAAAATGTCCTCCATTACTACTTCCAACCCCAATTAATATGGAAATAGGCAGATTCATTTTTTTTGCCAGAGAAACCAAAAACTGAACAGCGTATATGATATCCGTTTCCTGATATGCCAAAATACTATTCTCGACGCCAAAAAACTCCTTTAAATACGGTTTTGCTTCTTTTAATTTTACCACTGCAATTTTGCATTCCGGAGCAGCACCTGTAAAATCATGTTCCAAATCAACATTTCCCGCTGCAATTCCCGTAAGAAACGTTCCATGCCCATTTTCATCTTTCGAAGGAACAATCTGATCCGGATTATCAGAATTAAGAGCTTCTGTAATTTGACGATTATGATAAACCGTGCCAAAAGCAGCCTCTTCATTATCACTTTTTCCCAACCCTTTTATTTCCTGGTCCCAAATTGCCTCAATCCGGCTTATTTTCTTTCCATTTTCAGATTTCCAAAACAAAGAATCAGTATAATCTATACCAGTATCCACCACTCCTACTATCACATTTTTTCCATCCAAATTCAACGTATTTGGATTATGAACAGCTGTCACTCCAACGGCATCCATGTTTGATGAATCCATTATCCCATACAACTTTGGAACAAAAGAATATGGTACTGATTCCAAATTCGTCAAGGGATTTGTGGTTTGCTCGCTATGAAAAATAGCTATTTTATCTATAATCGGGTTTACACATCCACTACCGTAACCCGTTCTTGTATTATCGTACAAAAACAAATCATTAACCATCAAATCGATATAGTTATTACTATATATCATTTCTTCACACGTCATTTATAACCAACCTGTCATTTTATTATCATTTTATTCACAGGAATCAAATCCGCATACAGAATCAGATAAACAAAAAAGGTCAAGGCTTGTATACCCTATACAGTAATACAATCCTTGACCTTTATTTTTATTCAAAATTATGCATCCTTTAAGAATGCCTTATAAGATTTATAAGCTTCATATACATCCGCTTTGCTAGTAATCTCCCACGGTGCATGCATATTAAGAACTGCTACACCACTATCAATAACATTCATGCCATATAATGACAGAATATAAGCAATGGTTCCACCACCGCCAATATCAACCTTGCCAAGCTCTGCAGTCTGAAAAGCCACATTGTTGTCATCCATAATCTTACGAAGTTTTCCAAGGTATTCCGCATTTGCATCATTAGAACCTGACTTTCCTCGGGAACCGGTAAATTTGTTAAATACAACACCTCGACCAAAGTATGCACAATTTTTCTTTTCAAATGCACTTGCATAAAGTGGATCATACGCAGCCGACACATCTGAAGATAACATAAACGAATTTGCAAGACACTTCTTTAATTTTAATTCTGTGTATTCTCCACATGCATCCATTAACTCTGCCACAGTATTTTCAAAAAACTTTGACTGCATTCCCGTTGCTCCTACAGAACCAATTTCCTCCTTGTCTACCAGCAAGCAGCATGCTGTACGTTCCACACTATCCATATCCAACATGGCCTTTGCTGAAGTATATGCACATACTCTGTCATCCTGTCCATATCCCATAATCATAGATGCATCCAATCCCGCATCTTTTGCTTTTCCGGCAGGAACAATTTCTAACTCAGCAGAAAGAAAATCCTCTTCTTCCATACCATATTTCTTCTTTAAAATAGAAAGCACCATTTTTTTCACCGGTTCTTTTTCTTCTTTTTCAAGTGGTCTGCTACCGACTAAAATATCAAGCTGTTCTCCCTCAACAACCTTTGCAGCTTTTTTATCCATCTGATCTCCTGCCAAATGAATTAATAAATCTGTGACACAAAAAACCGGATCCTTTTCATCCTCACCTATTACAACATCAATAACCGAACCATCTTTTTTTGCTACCACACCATGAATCGCTAATGGTAACGTAACCCACTGATATTTTTTTATCCCACCATAATAATGTGTGTCCAAATATGCAAAATCTGTGTCCTCATATAACGGATTCTGTTTTACATCCATTCTAGGGGAATCAATATGTGCCCCTAAAATATTCATACCATTCACCAATGCTTCTTTGCCAATTTGGAATAATGCAATTGCTTTATTCATATTAACAGCATATACTTTATCACCTGTTTTTAATTTTTTACCTTTTTTGATAACATCATTAAAATCTTCATATCCATATTCTTTTGCCATGGCAATTACCTGCTTTACACACTCCCGTTCTGTTTTACCATGGTCCAAAAAGCTACGGTATTCTTTACATAATTTTTCTAATTCATTAACTTCTTTTTTGTTGTATTCCTTCCATGCATTTTTACGTTCCATAATTATTTCCTTTCTGCCAATCCCATCAAATTTATTATGTGAAACACTTCCTAATCCTCTAAAGCCAACGCACCTCTCATTTCAAGTATCGGGCCACCGGTTCCATTAATGTAATCTCCGGTAATTGTAACCCGTCCAATATTATCATCTCTTGGAATCTGGTACATAATATCAAGCATAAATTCTTCAATAATTGCCCGAAGTGCTCTTGCTCCGGTTTTCTTTTCTAATGCTTTTTTCGCAATTTCATGATATGCACTATCATCAAAACGTAAGTCCACACCATCTAATGATAAGAGCTTTTGATATTGCTTTAAAATCGCATTTTTAGGTTCTTTTAATATTTTAACCAACATTTCTTCATCTAAACTTTCTAATGAATAAAGCACCGGTAATCGACCCAAAAATTCAGGAATCATACCAAAATCCCGCAAATCCTCCACTGTAACCTTTTGTAAAAGATTTCTGTCATTATCATATTTATCTTTTAAGTCTGCCTGAAAACCGATAGAAGATTGTTTGTTAAGTCTGGCCTTAATAATATCTTCTATATCAGGGAATGCACCACCGCAAATAAATAAAATGTTTCTTGTATTTATTGTTGTAAGAGGTACCATAGCATTTTTACTACCTGCACCAACAGGCACCTCAACCTCTGCACCTTCTAATATTTTCAAAAGACCTTGCTGTACAGCCTCACCACTTACATCACGTGAATTATTATTTTTCTTTTTGGCAATTTTATCAATCTCGTCAATAAATACAATTCCTCGTTCTGCTTTTTCAACATCATTATCCGCTGCCGCTAATAATTTAGACAAAACACTTTCTACATCATCACCAATATATCCTGCTTCCGTTAATGTTGTTGCATCTGTTATTGCCAATGGAACATTCAAAATTCTGGCAATCGTTTTTACAAGGTAGGTTTTTCCGGCACCTGTTGGTCCTACCATTAGCATATTGGATTTTTCAATTTCAATTTCATCCATTGTATCAGTTAATACACGTTTATAATGATTATATACTGCAACCGATATTACTTTTTTCGCATATTCCTGACCAATTACATATTCATCAAGCTTTGCTTTCATTTCATGAGGTGCAGGAATAGAGCTTAGTGTCAATTCCGGTTCCTCATTCTTTTCTTTTTTCTCAGCTTCTTTTGGTTTTTTCTTTTTTATCTTCTGAGATTTTGGTATATCATCAAATGGCATAAACTGATTCATACTCATATTAGGCATATTGGAAAAATCCATAAACTGCATACCACCACCGGAAAAACTATCAAAAGTCTTCTGCATACAATCCTGGCAAATATTAATATCATTAGGCATATAAATCAATTTACCGGTTTGGGATTCCGGTCTTCTACACAAATAACAATACTTTTCATATTCATCTTCATGATTATCATTTTGTTCTGACATATGAGTCCTCCATTTTTCAAACTAAACAAAACATATTATAATAAGTTTACATTCCCCTAGACTTTTTTGTACATGCTTTCATTGCTTCAAACACAGCACTACGCATTCCTTTTTCTTCTAACACTCTAACGGCTTCAATGGTAGTTCCACCCGGAGAACAAACCATATCCTTTAACTCAGCCGGATGTTTACCTGTTTCTAATACCATTTTTGCACTTCCATAAACTGCCTGGGCCGCAAACTCATAGGCTTGTACACGTGGCATCCCGTCAGCAACAGCTGCGTCTGCCATTGCTTCAATAAACATAAATACATAAGCAGGTGAACTTCCACTCACAGAAGTAACAACATCCATTAAGTTTTCCGAAACAACCTGGCACTTACCAAAGCTTGTTAATATCCGTTTAACAAGCTCCATATTTTCCTGAGTCACATTGTCGTTAGGGCATGCTGCTGTAATACCTTCTCCCACTAACGCAGGGGTATTAGGCATACAACGAACAATTTTAAGATTTTTAACAAACTGATTTGACAACCACTCCAAAGTCTTTCCGGGTGCAATTGTAATAATTAACTGTGTCTCATTCACAACATCCTTAATTTCATTAATAACCGATTCGTAAAACTGCGGTTTAACTGATAAAAATAAAACATCTACCTTCTTCGCAACCTCTTTATTGTCTGAAGTAACACAAACACCTAAATCATTGTGCACTTTTATTCTACTTTCTTCTGACAAATCAGAACCAATGATATCTGATGCAGATGCAATTCCATTTTTTAAAATTCCATTCATAATTGCAGTTGCCATATTACCGCAACCAATAAATCCTAAAACCATAATTTCCTCCTTATATGATATCTTTTACATATTGTATAACAACTATTTATGAATATTCAACTCTGTTTTCATAATATTTCAAAGATAAAAAAAAGACACCGAACCGAGTTACCTCAATCCGATGCCCTTGTTAACCTAAAATAATGAATTGGATATAACGATTAAAGATCTACACTACCGATTTCACCATCAGCTGTATAATAAACCTTTGCATCCTCCGGCTTAACATAAATATTAAGCTCTTTTACTTTCTTACCAACTACTGCTACTACCTTGTCAACTACTTCCTGAGTTGTTACATCATAACCACAAGCCTGAATATGAACTGTCTCTACTGTCTTAACTGTAGCTGCTTTCTTTGCAGGTGCTTTCTTAACAGGAGCTTTCTTCTCTTCAGCTGCCTTTGTAGCTGTTGTCTTAGCTGCTGTCTTCTTTGCAGGTGCTTTCTTCTCCTCAGTTGCCTTTGTAGCTACTTTCTTTGCAGGAGCCTTCTTCTCTTCAGCTGCCTTTGTAGCTGTTGTCTTTGTAGCTACCTTCTTTGCAGGTGCCTTCTTCTCTTCTACTTTAGCTGCCTCAGCCTTTTTAGCTGCTTCAACTTTTGCCATAGCGGCCTTAACCTGTGCTTCTGTCTTTTTTGTTGCCATAACTATTTCCTCCATTTTCAATTACAATTGTATGTATGTAAAAACTTATGTTGCTCTTCTATAGTGCATATACTACTCTAAATAATACGCATTTGCAACTCTTTCATTTTTTTTCTATAGTATTAACAACCTCGTCTTCTTTTTATTCAACTTTCATGTCATTTTGCACAAACAAATCAGCATAATAAATTGAAACTTATATTCCTAATTGTGTATATTGACTATAGATAAATAATTATTCGGATAATAAAATATTTACGATTTCATTCAAATGCATGCCATTGGATGCTTTTAATAAAACAACGTCTTCCGGTTTCAAGGTTGCAACAAGATAAATAGCAGCTTCCTCATTATCAGAAAAAGTATACACCTTCGTGCTACATTCAGATGCTTCTAATACATCCTTTATATTTTGAGAAAGTGTACCAAGCACCACCACTTCATCTAAATTTTTATTTATCAAAAATTCTCCAATTTCTTTATGGTACAAAACTTCCTGTTCGCCTAGTTCAAACATATCACCAAGAACAGCGATTCTTCTTCCTGAACAAGGCATATCACACAATACATTAATACTTGCTTTCATAGAATCAGGACTTGCATTGTAAGTATCATCAATCATGGTAAACTTGTTATCTAAGCGGATAATTCTTTGTCGTTGTCCTTGAAATCTTTCAAATCCCCTTGCTGCAACCTCCATAGGAATTCCATTTTCATTTGCCACACCAAGGGCAACAACACAATTTCCAACATTATGTTTTCCCAAAGTATTGAGTCTCACAGCTACCGACTCATGACCATGTACACATACAAATGTAGTATAAGCTTCTCCATCTTTTTCGCTTCCATGATATTCTATATCTTTTGCATAATAATCGCACCAGTCCTCAGTACCATAAAACAAAGTCTTGCAAGTCAGCTTTTCTATTTGGACTGCATCCTTAAGCAGCGGGTCGTCACCATTCAAAAATAAAATGCCATCTTCTCGCATAAAATTAACCACAGATAACTTCTGATGACGTATATTTTCCTGCGTCTTCATGAACTCTATATGTGCAACACCTATAGTAGTTACAACTGCCATATCAGGCTTTACCATAGCAGACAGTATATCCATTTGTCCTTCCTCACTAATCCCCAATTCGAGAACAGCTATTTCATCTTCATGGCTTATTCGAGACAAGGTAATCGGAACACCAATTTGAGAATTTAAATTCTTTTCTGTATGAAAGGTTTTTTTCGCTGTAGAAAGTGCACAAGTAATCATTTCTCTTGTTGTTGTTTTCCCTACACTTCCTGTAACAGCCACTAATGGCAAGGAAGCAAATCGATTTCTTATTGCACTTCCAATTCTTTGCAATGCATCTACTGTGTTATCAACACGAATATATGGTTTTTCAGAAATAACAATACCATCATGTCTTGACGTCAATGTAGCTGCACCCTTTTCCAATGCAGATTCAATAAAACGATGGGCATCTACCCGTTCACCAATAATAGGAATGAACAAATCTCCTTCCTTTATCTCCTTGGAATTAATACAGATATCAAGTACCGGTGTATTTTCATCTCCACAAAGAAGAACACCACCTGTCATTTCAACAATATCTTTTACTGTTATATTCTCCATTAGAATTCCTCCTGAAGCATCATTTGCTCAATATATTTTGCAACACCATTTTCCAAATTAGATGGAATAACAGCATCTGCTTTTTTTTGCATATCCGGATGGGCATTTGCAACTGCATAAAAATAATCACTGGCTTCATATATCCCAATATCATTCAAATTATCTCCAAAACCGGTCACACTATCATAAGAGCCTTCTGTACGCAAATAGTCCAATGCATGTTTCTTTGACGCTTTATCACTATATATTTCAAGCATATAATATTCTTCATTATATATATCCGGATAATATGCTGTTTGTACTCCTTTTACCACTGACAAATCTCTATATAACCCATCTAGTTTTTCTTTTGGTTCACGAAGCATGCAATATACAATATCTTTATTTTTTACAAGACTCAAATCTTCCACTTCAACAAATTTTTTATCATACTTCATAATTCGTTCATTTCTAAAATAATTAAGCGATTTAGAATTCGCACTATCATAATATGCATAAAAGGATTCCCCTGATAAACCATACAAAAAGCAATCTAAGCCCTTTACTTTGATAAGACCAAGCAATACCATTACAACCGAATCACTAAGTACCTCTTTTTTTATAAATTGTTTTGATTTCATATCATAAATAATGGCACCATTCATCAGCATAATAGGAAGCTGCAGATTTAATTTGTATAATATCTTAAGTGCCGTAGCCGGGGTTCTTGCTGTTGATATTGTAAAATTAAGGCCTTTCTCTATGGCCGCGTTAATTACGTTTGCAGTATATGCAGTTATTTCTGCCTCTTGATTCAATAATGTTCCATCTAAGTCACTCACAAACAGTCTTTTCATATATCCTCCGTATACCATTATATCTTGGCTTCTATTCAATATATTGACGTTATTAATGTTTTATTATACCATATCTTCTATATAAGTAAAGCAATCTGATAACAGAAGAAAGGAACTCCATGTATTATAAAAAAATATCTGTACGTAATTTAGTTGAATTCATCTTTCGAAGCGGAGACATTACAAGTGGTGATGGTAGTTTTTCAAAAGATGCAATGGAAAAGGGAAGCAAAATTCACAAAAAAATACAAGGAAAAATGGGAATCAATTATGCAGCTGAAGTTCCTTTATCTATAGATATCAATCGTTCTAATTTTACACTTACCGTAGAAGGTCGGGCAGATGGAATTATAACTACAACGGAGGGTATTACCATTGATGAGATTAAGGGCGTATATAAAAATTTAGAAAAGCTGGAGGAACCTATTTTTGTTCACAAAGCACAAGCCATGTGTTATGCCTATATCTATGCAACGCAAAATCATCTTGATTCCATTACTGTACAAATGACCTATTGTCATCTTGAAACAGAAGAAATCAAACACTTTTCCGAAGTCCTAACTTATGAAGATTTAGCCCATTGGTTTCAGGAACTATCAAATGAATATTGTAAGTGGGTACAGTTTGAAGCAGAGGAAAAACAAATCCGAGATGAATCAATATCCACATTAAAATTTCCATATGAATATCGCCCCGGTCAAAAAGATATGGCTGGAACTGTCTATTTATCAATAAAGCGTAAGAATAATCTTTTTATTCAAGCTCCCACAGGGATTGGAAAAACTATGGCTGCACTATATCCATCCATCAAATCCATGGGAGATGGTCTTGGCGAAAAGCTATTTTATCTTACTGCAAAAACAATTACAAGAAGTGTTGCGCAAAACGGTCTGGAAATATTAAGAAATAAGGGACTTCATTTTAGAAGTGTTCTGATTACGGCAAAAGAAAAAATATGTCCCATGGAAGAAACCATATGTGACCCTGAGCATTGTCCTTATGCATCCGGTCATTACGACAGAATTAATCATGCATTATTTGATTGTATTACAAAAGAAATTGATTTATCCAGAGAAGTAATCCTTGATTATGCAAACAAATATACAGTATGTCCTTTTGAACTTAGTCTTGATGCAAGTATGTTTGTAGATGGAATAATTTGTGATTATAACTATGCATTTGACCCCCGGGTAAAGCTTCGACGTTACTTTGGGGACGGTGGTGCAAAACAGGATTTTATTTTTCTTGTAGATGAAGCACACAATCTGGTTGACCGTGCCAGTTCTATGTATAGTACAGAAATCTACAAAGAAGATTTTCTTTTAATGAAACGTTTACTCATGCCTTACAATAAAAAAATTGGCAATCTTCTTGGGAAATGTAACTCTCATTTACTAGGTTATAAGAAAATGTGTGCCCAGACGAACCAATATATTATTCTTCCCGACATTGAAGATTTTTATCTTTGTGTATTAAGACTTCATGGTCAGCTAAGCTCTTTTATGGAAGAATTAAAAGAAATTCCACCATTGCAAAAATACAAAGATGAAATATTGGATTTTTATTTTCAAATCAATCAATTTATTAATATTTACGAGATATTGGATGATAGCTATGAAATATATGCTGAGCAGATAACAAAAGATTCTTTTATGCTGAAACTCTATTGTATTCATCCGGCAAATAATTTGACTGCGTGTATAGAAAAGAGTGTCGCCACCATATTCTTCTCTGCTACTATGCTTCCAATCAATTATTATAAGGAATTACTTCATAATAATGAAGATGATTACGCCATTTACATCCCTTCCCCTTTTCCGAAAGAACACAGAGGATTATTTTCAGGAATTGATGTAAGCAGCAGATATCGCATGAGAGGACCTTCCCTTTACAAAAAAATAGTCCGGTATCTAGACATTATGGTGCATAGTAAACAAGGAAAATATATGGCCTTTTTCCCGTCATATAAAATGTTAGAAGATGTATTTGAAGCTGCAAGCTCAGAAGGACTCCTACAGGATATCGAAATCATAAAACAAACAGCCCATTTAACAGAAGAACAACGGGAAGAATTTCTTAACAGGTTTATGATGGATGAAACACCGGTATTAGGCTTTTGTATCTTAGGTGGAATCTTTTCCGAAGGAATCGACTTGGTTGGAGATTACCTTATTGGTTGTGCCATTATCGGAACCGGACTTCCCATGGTTTGCAACGAAAGAGAAATTCAACAGCAATTTTTTGACCATAGACAAACAAATGGTTTTGCATATGCCTATCTATATCCCGGTATGAATAAAGTACAGCAAGCTGCCGGACGGGTTATTCGAACAATGGATGATAAAGGAATCATTCTATTATTAGATGACCGATTTATTACAAAACAGGTTGTAGATACATTTCCTGCAGAATGGGAAAACTATCAGGTTGTAACATTGAATACCATTGCATCTAAAATACAGGAATTTTGGAAAAGCCTTTGAATCATCATCTGTTTCAAAGGCTTTTCTTATATCATTTATTTTACAACTTACTTATAAACAATTTTCTTTGCTATGGCATCTGCAGTTTCTTTATCAGTTAACTTCTCCAACAATACCAATCCAAAATCTATACAGGTACCCATTCCACGGCTTGTAATAAACTGACCATCACATACAACCTTATCCGTCTTTTTATTGGCACCAATCAAACCATCCTCCATACCGGGATAGCAGGTTGCATCTTTTCCTACCAAAAGATTCATTTCACCATAAATAGTTGGGGCTGCACACACTGCCGCAAGATACTTGCCATCCTGTAAATATTGATGAATCAACGTTTCTAATCCCTTGTGTGCTTTTAAATTTGGAGTTCCCGGAATGCCTCCCGGCATAATTAACATATCTGCATCATTCAAATCCTGATGTTCAAATACAAGATCAGCACGAATCGTAATATTATGGGAACTGGTTACATCATAGGCACCCATAACAGATACGGTTTTACAATCCACCCCACCTCTTCTTAAAATATCTACAACAGTTAATGCCTCTACTTCTTCAAAACCAGTAGCAAAAAATAAGTATGCTTTCTTCATTTTCTTATCCTCCTGTTATACACTGTTTTTTATAATATTAGTTGTCAAATCTGAAAAAGTCAATTGCGAACATATACATTGTAAGATAAAATATAGGAAGTAGAAGAAGAATGAATTACAAGGAAGGACAAAGAATGGAAATCGAACGTAAATTCTTAGTATCAAAAGAACAATTACCGGGTCATTTGGACCAATATCCTCATAATGAGTTAGAACAGGCGTATATCATAACAGAACCTGTTTTACGAATCCGAAAAAAAAATAATCAATATATATTAACCTATAAGGGACAAGGTTTAATGAAACGAGAAGAAGTAGAATTTTCACTTCCGAAAGAAGCATATGAAAAATTACGTTGTAAATGTGAAGGAAATATTATTACAAAAGTTAGATATAACATCCCGGATAAAAACAATCTTACAATAGAATTAGATGTTTTTCATGGTGATTTTGAGGGATTATATCTTGCCGAAGTAGAATTTAAGAACGAAGAAGATGCTATCTCCTACATTCCACCTGAATGGTTTGGAAAAGAGGTCACACAGGAAAACACATTTCATAATTCCACACTGAGCCAAATGAAAAAGGATGCTATCAAAAAATTAATAGCATCCCTATAATTATATATTACTCACCATTAAATGGAAATCTTTTAATTGGAATCAATACCTTTCTCATTATGGAAAAAGAAACAAATATTTGAAAGAAATTACCTGCAAACATAAACATAGCATTTCCAAATCCACAGGCAATAGAATATACTAATGTTCCAATTACCTGTGCGTACATGGAAGTTTTATATGCTTTTCCAAATTCTACCGGATGCATCCAAACATTAGCAGCCAATGTAAAAAAGATAGCAAAAAATAATCCCCACAACAAATATTTTATCAATTCGGAAAAATATAAAGCCAGTAAAAAAGTAAAAAGAAGACAATAAATTGCAGGTGCCATCTGTGCTAATATGTTGTTATTCAAAGTAATATCTTTTAAATCAGAGAATCGCATTTCCTGACTTTTCCCCCCATAGGGGGAATACTCATTATATACCAACATATTCGTTTTACTTACCAGTACAGCCTCCATAACATTAGCAGGAACATCCGCTTCACTGAATATTTCCACACTAGTATCAACAAGAACATATACACCTGTCATTTCATCATCTTTTTCAATTCTTTCTCCTACAGCAAACTCACCATTTTCCAATGAAAAATCCGGAATTTCCCGGGTAACAATTCCCTTTATTCCTCCCATACCTGTTAGTATTGCAGCCCCCGGTATGACATATCGAACCATTGTAAACAGCAAAATCAGAAGAATCAAAAAACAAACCAATTTATCAGTTTTTTCACATAAAATTTTTTCATATTCCTTAGGAGAAAACATAGCAATCATAAAACGATCTGCCATTGTCATTTTTTTCTCATCTTTTTGATTGTCCATAATATCATACCTCCACTAAAAGGAAATCATTTCTTCATCCTTTGTATTTCCCAATAATTCATTATCTATCATAGGTAACACAATCGTAATAACAGTACCTTTATTTTCCTGACTAATTATTTCCGTCTGTGCCTTACAGGTTTCCTCTAACAGGGCAATCAAATGTAGCACACAAGTATTACTGTTATTTTTCAAATTTTTTTTGTCAAATCCCACACCGTCATCTATAATCTGTATTGCATAACCATCTGCCCTCATATAGGTACGTAACACTACATTCCCACAATTATCTTTACCTGCAATTCCATGCTTCACAGCATTTTCAACCAATGGTTCTATGGTATTTCTGGGAATTTGAAAATCTTTCATTTTACATTCAACCCCGTAATTTAATTTTGAATTTCTGGTTTTTTGTAATTGTAAATATGCCAGAATATGATCTAATTCTTCACGAAACGGAATAGGTTCTCCCTGTTTTTCCAATGCCTTCAAATTACTATGAAAGTAAACAGAAATATAATAAATCATTTTAATACTATTATGAGAGCCGGATTTTATCAGGGTCTGTAAAGAATGAAAGGACGCAAACAAAAGATTAGGGTTTAACTGATTGATAACTTTTGCTTTTACATGCTCTTCGTTTATATCATTTTCTTTTATTTCTATTTCTTTTATTAATCCACGCTTCAGCCCGAAACATACCAAAACAATATCATAAAATGTATAACAAACCGGCAAAACCATCTGATTATAAGATATTTCTCTTCCTACAACCATCATTATCATTTGCGTGATAATACCAATTAAAAGAACACCATTCATATACAAAATAAACTTTACATCTTTTTTATTATTATGGTGTAAATAGTTTGCAAACACATATTCATAAATTAACAAAATAACAAAAAACAGTGTATTACAAACTGTTTCCATAGTATCAGGTTTTACTAACTGAAAGAAAATTAACACCGTAATACAAATATAATAAATCAGATATCCAATATATCCCATTCCTAACTTAGTATGGAGCGTTTTAGTTGAAACAATACTTTGCATTACCATTAAATGCACCATTCCAAGTAAAACAGTCATACACACACGTAGGAAGCAAATTCCATAATTCCATCCTGTAATAACCGGCAATAAATCTCCCTGTAAAAATAGCAATACACTAAAAACAATGCCTTCTAAACAGCCATATAATAAAGTTCCTTTTGCAAACCTTGTATTTTTAATGAATCCAAAAGGTATTAACATTAACAAGCAAAAAGTACTTAATAGAAAACTCCACAATATATAAATCAGATTATTTAAAACCAGCTGTCCAATTAATTGTTTTTTTGTCCCAATCAAGAGAGCCGGTGCACTCATTTTTTTATTTGTTTTATTTGTATATTTTAGAATAATATTTCTATTATGGTATTCTGGAAGAATTTTAACAGTATGATATGCCGAAATAAAATCATTTTCTTTTGTACTTTCATATATTATCATATCATCTATTTTTACCTGTACAGCCTGACAATCTGTTTGAAACACTAAATATAAACTTTCATTGGTCATATCAGGTGTACGATGGTAAAACAAAAGGGAATCCTCTTTCGTGACATCATATTCTGCAGGAAAAAAAACAACTTCACTTTCCTTTTCTGTCTGCAATAACCATCCATCAGAAAAATTATCCATGGAAGAAATGTATTGTCCTCCTTCTAATGATGGCAACTGACTTCTACAAAAAAAGAAAAAGAAAATGCCACTTGCCACAAGAATTAACAATAGCATCAAATGTAATTGTTTATCTTGAAATCGTAACATATTCTTCTCCTTTAAGTAATTTTCTTTTAAATTAATTGATAATGCTTCATAGCCTGATAAATCCCATCTGCAGTTACATCAGAAGTAACAAATTCAACAGTTTCCTTTACTTTAGGAACTGCATTTCCCATACCGATAGAATGGGCTGCATATTCTAACATTTCCATGTCGTTAATGGAATCTCCAAAAGCATAACTATTCTCTTTATCTTCCTTCAAATAGTTTAACAAAAATTCAATACCTGTAGCTTTAGAACATCCCATAGGAACCGCCTCAATCACATTCTCACCATGAGGAATCAAATGAAATATCTTTCCAAACTGATGAATAAAGGATTCCAAATCACCACCCTCCACTTTAGAAGTAGTGAATTTGTCATAAGCCAGGTCCGGATGGGTATAATCCTCGATTGGCAAATCCGAATTTTCCCCAAAATAATTATAAATAAACTCTAAAAAAGAACCCGGGCCATGTTCTCCATCAATAAACATCTGGTTTTTTCCTTCATAAACTGTGCCCAGATTCCAATTATGAATTTCTTTTGCATAGGCACGACATAGTTTCCGATCTAACTGTGCATGAAATAATGTTTGTCCCTGATATTCAATATAGGTTCCGCAACCGCAAACCAATCCATCAAAAGGAAACTCCAAAAGCTGTTTATCAATAGCAGACTTTACACGTCCTGTATTAATAAATATTTTATGTCCATTTTTTTTGGCCTCTAACAATGCCATTTTGGTACTTTCAGGAAATTCATGGGAAGCGTCTAATGTAAGTAACGTTCCATCAATATCAAAAAACAATAATGCACTCATGAAAAATCCTGCTTTCTATTACATCTGCTTAAGTAAGTTTACCATCTCAATTGCACCAAGTGCACAATCATATCCCTTATTACCAGCCTTTGTACCGGCACGTTCAATAGCCTGTTCAATATTTTCAGTTGTTACAATACCAAACATAACCGGAACACCAGTATTCATAGAAACCTGTGCAATTCCCTTGGAAACCTCATTACAAACATAATCATAATGGCTGGTAGCGCCACGAATTACGGTTCCAAGACAAATAACTGCATCATACTTTCCTGATTCAGCCATTTTTTTTGCTGCTACAGGAATCTCAAATGCTCCCGGTACCCATGCCAATGTAATATTATCCTCAGGAACATCATGTCGGGTTAAACCATCCATTGCTCCTCCAATTAATTTTGAAACAATAAATTCATTAAATCTTGCAGCAACAATACCAATCTTCATATCATTTGCTACTAATTTTCCTTCTAATGTTCTCATTTTTTCATTCCTTTCTATCTTCCATGCCCCTTAGCATATTTTATCGATTCATTACATATTCATCTATGATATGATAAATATGTTCATGTATATCTGTAAAAGTATACCCTATTTTTGCAGATTTGGAAACATCTTTTTGTTTCAAACTTTCGTTTATTATAAAAAAACAAAAAGAGGAATTACCACATTGATAATTCCCCTATAACAATATCTTTATGCGTTATAGTACATGTCGTAAACAATATATCCATTCATACCTTCTAGCGAGCCCTCAAAGGTTTCCTGACACATCATACATCTTGGCTCTCCCATTGGTATTCCTCTTGATCCTTATAATCCTTGGTTGTTTCAGGTCTTATGATAATATCATCTCTCACGATTCATTTACTCCTTTTTTAAATATCTTGCCGTAATGGTTTCCCCTTTTTCTATCATTTCCTTTGGAGTTCCGGTAAAGACGATTTCTCCGCCACCGGTTCCTCCATCAGGTCCTACATCAATAATATAATCTGCAAGCTTCATGACATCTGTATTATGTTCAATAAC
>JBJENY010000104.1:0-7735 GCA_051880435.1 Lachnospiraceae bacterium
GAAAGTCATATCTGCTTTTTCATTAACCTGACACTGATTAATACCGGCAATATTCGCCTCAACCGGATCCTCAACAGTTACAATATTAACCTCTTCTGTATTCAGTTCCGACAAAGCCGTATATAGGGTTGTTGACTTACCGGAACCGGTTGGTCCGGTAACAAGAATAATTCCATGAGGATTACTTAATATACCATCAAATACCTGTTCTTCTTCAGGAGAAAGACCAAGTCCTGATTTCGGTCTTGTTAAACCATCCTTTGCAGCAAGACGCATAACGGTTTTCTCACCGTATACAGTCGGTAGCATAGATACACGGATATCATATTCCTTTCTGTCAACCATAATGGTAATACGACCATCCTGAGGTTTACGTTTTTCAGAAATATCCATACCACCCATAATTTTCAAACGGGCTACAATACCGGAAAGTAATGAATAGTCATAAGACATAACCTGTTTTAACACACCATCAATACGGTAACGAACACGAACAGAGGTCTCAAGTGGCTCAATATGAATATCGGAGGTTCTCTGTCTGGCAGCACCCTCTAATATCTGCTTAACCAGTAATACAATGGGCGAATTTTCAATATCCGCATTATATTCATCTTCTTCCGCCTGGGAAAGACCGGACATCTCCTGTTCTTTTCGGTATGCTTCAGCAGCCTCCATAGCCTGATGATTACCATAATACTTACCTACAGTTTCTGTAATATCTTCTTCCCATGCAAGTAATGCTTCAACCTGACAGTTTGTCACAATAGAAATATCATCTACTGCAATAATATCCATAGGATCTGCCATTGCAACACGCAAAATATTAGGGTTTGTTTCATCAAATCCAAGAGGAATTACATTGTACTTCATAACAATGTCTTCCGGAATCAAGGATAGCACTTCATCATCAAAGGTACACCCCTTCAAATCAATATATTCAACTCCTAATTGTTGTGTCAGAACCGCAATTAATAATTCCTTACTAATAATACCCGACTCAACTAATGTAACACCAAGCTTCTGACCTTTTTCCTTTTGTAATGCCAGAGCTTCCTGTAACTGATCTTCAGAAATCGCTCCTGCTGCAACAAGCAAGTCACCCATTCTGATTTTCTTTCTACCAACTCCTATACGCATAGCCATACCTCTCTTATGTCATAAATAATATTTATTGTAACACATAACAAAAAAAAAGGAAACATTTTCTATAATTTTGTTATAATACACAAATCAATTTGTGGAAAAGCACTTTTTACTATTTTCTACATAAAATAATGAAAAGCCTGCTAAGGTGAATGGTATGCAAACCTTCAAGCAACCGTTATCAAAAGAGGATGAATTATATTATCTAAAGCGTAGCAAAAACGGCGACCTTGAAGCCAGAAACACATTAGTAGAATACAATCTTCGCTTAGTTGCACATATTGCAAAAAAATATAACAATTTCGAACGGGATATGGACGATTTACTTTCTATTGGTACCATAGGATTAATTAAAGCCATTAATACATATGACATGACCAAAGGAAACAGACTGGTAACCTACGCATCCCGATGTATTGAAAATGAGCTACTCATGATGCTACGTCAGGAAAGAAAGTGTTCAAAAGAATTTTCTTTATATGAACCAATCGGGACAGATAAAGAAGGCAATGAAATCAATTTATTAGATATCGTAGAAAGCGATAGTAAAGATGTAGCAGAACATGTCATCATGAAAGATAACATCAGGCAATTGTACAATTCCCTTTACTTGATTCTTACAAAAAGGGAACTAGAAATCATTACCTTACGTTATGGCTTATTTAACCAAACACCTCATACCCAAAGAGAGGTTGCTGATTTGATGCATATTTCCAGATCTTATGTTTCAAGAATTGAAAAAAAAGCATTATCCAAACTTCGACAATGCTTTTTATAAACATCACAAATTACTTTTATTACAACGGATAATCATACCGGGTTCTAAGGATTCTCCAAAATCAACAGTAAGAGATTCCTTAGGATGTGGTGCACTTTCTACACTTTCACCTTTTTCATTATAGATAGCATTCACTTTTAACAGCTTATTCCCACCATCAAAAAGCATTACCTCTACCCAGTCTCCCACCGAAAACTTATTTCTTTGCATAAAATGAGCATAGCCATGAGAATCAACCGATTCCACTGTTCCAATATAAATGTAATCTTTTACATATTCATTGTTATCATACACCTGTGATTCCGAATCAGTCTTACCATAATAAAAACCTGTTGTAAATTGACGATAAGTACACTTACCAATCTCCTCCTTATAATAAGAGAGATTCTTCTCATATAATGCAGGATCTTTTTTATAATCATCAATAGCCTTACGGTATGTTCTTGCAACCGTAGCAACATACAGGGCTGTTTTCATTCTTCCTTCAATTTTAAAACTATCGATTCCTGCCTCCATCAAATCAGGAATATGTTCTACCATACACAGGTCCTTAGAATTAAAAATATAAGTTCCTCTATCATCTTCTTCTACCGGAAAATATTCTCCCGGTCGTTTTTCTTCCACTACACTATACTTCCAACGACAAGGATGAGTACAAGCTCCCTGATTCGCATCTCTTCCTGTTAAAAAATGACTTAACAGGCATCGTCCCGAATAAGAAATACACATTGCACCATGGACAAAGCTTTCTATTTCCATATCCTCGGGAATATGCTCTCTAATTTCTTTAATTTCTTTCAAGGATAATTCTCTGGCAGATACCACTCTTTTTGCTCCCTGTGCATACCAAAAACGATAGATACCATAATTCGTATTATTCGCCTGGGTACTGACATGAAGCTCTACCTTAGGCAAAACCTCTTTGGCAATCATGAAAATAGCCGGATCAGATATAATAAGTGCATCAATATCCACATCCTTTAATTGTTCAAAATATGCTCTGACACCATCTAAATCATCATTATGGGCAAAGATATTCGCTGTGACATAAAGTTTAACACCTGCGTTATGGCAATATGTCACCCCTTCTTTCATTTCTTCAATTGTAAAATTATGTGCCTTTGCCCGAAGCCCGAAATCCTCACCGCCGATATAAACTGCATCCGCACCATAATCAACAGCAACCTTTAATACTTCCAGGCTTCCTGCGGGAATTAATAATTCTGTTTCACGTATCATATTTCAATCCTTTACTTTTACCGATAACGCCACTCCATCGCCTAATGGAATAATGGACGTTTCCAACTTGTGGTGATTTTTTAATGTATACAAATATTCTCTCATCCGGCTATGAATCGTACGATTTCTACGTTCCACAACATACCTTGAATCCAGTACTTCCCCATCCTGCAGAACATTATCAGATATTAACATTCCATTTTTCTCCAGTAATGCAATAACATCCGGCAAAAAATGAATATATTGTCCCTTAGCCGCATCCATAAAAATAAAATCATAACCTTCATTGTGGGATACCAAATCCTTCAGAATATCTGCAGCGTCTCCCTCTAAAAGTGTCACCTTATCAGTCACACCGGCTCTTTTAAAATTAATCTTAGCCTGAGCGATTCTAGGTTCCCACTTTTCAATCGTAGTAATATGTGCGTCCTCTTCCAAAAATCCTGTCATATAGATAGCTGAAAAACCAACCGCAGTACCAACCTCTAATATTTTCTTTGGCTTTTTTAGAAGCAGCATGGTTTTTAGCCACTCTTTTGTTTCTTTTCTAATAATAGGCACCTCATCTGATAATGCCTCCTGTTCAATTATACCAACAATCCCCTCTTCATCCCGATTCATGGAATTAATAAAAGAGGTAATCCGTTCTTCTACAATCATGATGCATCCTCACTTTGTATTCCGCAAAACACTTTACAAATGGTATCAGGACTCATATTACAATTCACCAAATAGTCTCCTGCTTTCATTTTATTCGTATACTTTCCAATATAGGCTCTTGTCAGAAAAACATACTGGTCTTCTATAATTTTGTTATCATATAAATTCTGGGCAATTTCTTTTGCACTTTCTCCCTCTTGTATTGTAATCGTTATCACGGAACGCTGTCCTGATACATAAGGAACATCAGAAAAAAGCTTATACGAAAATGTATAAGACTGTACCAGGCTTTCATACAGCAAAAATACAATCATCAAATTGGCCACAGTACGTAAACAAATACTTAATATTGCTCCTGCAATACTTCTTTTTTCATTCAGCATATTATTCCCCCTTGCTAAGGAAACTCCTAGTTCATGTATTCATAATCTAGCTCAATACCTTCTGCAATCTTTTCATATACATCCTGCATTTTTCTTGAAAAAATCTGCTCTGCCACTAAAAATGCATTAACATCCGGATTTTTAAGCACCTTTTCATATTCTAAAGCCAAATTATGGATTTCATGATATCGGTTAATATTATCATCATAACTTTGCAACTCATAATTTCTTCTTCGAAAGGAATTCAGTGCATCATATAATTCTTTATTCTCTTTTAATTTTGCAAGTGTATCGCAATACTTTTTGTATTCTTTACTTTGTCGTATTGACTGATTTAACATTATTGCTTCATTCATAGACATCTCTATACCTCTGAAATAATTGGTAAAATCATAGGATTTCTTTTTGTTCTCTTCCATAAGAACTCACCCAATTGTTCCTTAATCGCTGTTTTTATTTTACCCCAATCAGTTATATTGTTAGATAGACAATGTTCTAACACATCTTCCACTACATCATGGCATTCTTCCATCAAGCCTTCCGATTCTCTTACATACACAAAGCCTCTGGAAACAATATCCGGTCCTGCCATTAACTGATTACTTCCTTTTTCTAATGTTACAACCACAATAATCAAACCATTTTGAGCCAAATGCTGACGATCACGTAAAACAATATTACCCACATCTCCTACGCCAAGGCCATCAACCAATATTCCCTGAGATACAACACTACCGGTTATCTTCGCACCTTGATTTGACAATTCCAAAACCTTACCGTTACTCAAAATAATAACATTGTCTTTTTCCACACCCATCTCTTTTGCCAGCTCTGCATGTCGTTTTAAATGGCGAAACTCTCCGTGAACAGGAATGGCATATTGTGGCTTTGTAAGTGCATAGATTAGTTTCAGTTCTTCCTGACAGGCATGTCCTGAAACATGTGTATCCTGGAAAATAACCTTTGCACCCTTCATTTCTAATTCGTTAATAATTTTATTAATTGATTTCTCATTACCGGGAATCGGACTTGAGCTTAGTATTACAGTATCATTGGGTGTAATGCTTACTTTATTATGAATATTAGCTGCGATTCTTGATAACGCCGCCATATTCTCACCCTGGCTTCCGGTTGTAATCAATACTATCTGTTCATCAGGATAATTTTTAATCTGGGATATATCAATTAATGTATTATCCGGAATCTGGATAAATCCCAGTTCACTTGCTGTATTAATTACATTAACCATACTTCTGCCTTCCACTACAACCTTACGACCGTATTTGTTTGCAGTATCAATAATTTGCTGCACACGGTCCACATTTGAGGCAAAAGTTGCGATAATCAACCTGCTGTTTTTGTTTTCATTAAACAGGATATCAAAGGTTCTTCCTACTGTCTTCTCACTGGGTGTAAAACCGGGACGTTCAACATTTGTAGAATCAGCCATTAAGGCAAGAACACCTTTTTTTCCTAATTCTGCGTATCTTTGTAAATCAATTGTTTCTCCAAACACAGGAGTAAAGTCAACCTTAAAATCCCCTGTATGAACAATAATTCCTTCCGGTGTATAAATTGCTAATCCGGAGGAATCCGCTATAGAATGGTTTGACCTAATAAATTCGATACGAAAACAACCAAGATTAATTGTCTGCCCATGTTTTACCACTTTACGCTTCATATTGGATAATAAATTGTGTTCACGAAGCTTATTCTCAATCAAACCCATAGTAAGCTTTGTGGCATATATTGGAATATTCATTTCTTGTTCAATATAGGGAATTGCACCAATATGATCTTCATGTCCATGGGTTACAACAAGCCCCTTTACTTTATCAGCATTTTCCTTCAAATAAGTAATATCCGGAATAACCAAATCAATACCTAACATATCTTCTTCAGGGAAAGCTAAACCACAATCAATTACAATAATCGTATCTTCATACTCAATTGCAGTTATATTCATTCCTATCTGATCAAGTCCGCCTAAAGGAATAATTTTTACACCGGGAGTCTTCTTTGGTGCCACTACAGTATTCTTCCGACCGGGCTTCCGATAAGAATAACTTGACTTTTCATTATTCATTTTCAAAATTCTACCTCCGTATCACTATCTTCTAACAACTCTTTGAAGATAGGAAATAAACTCTCTAATTCTTTTTCATCATCCACAAAATCATATATTCCAAATCCGTCGTCTTCTGTTTGTGAACTTTCTTTCAAAATATAGCACTCATCATCTTCACTATCATCAGCAGGTACAACCAATAAATATGTGTTCCCCATAAGTGTCGTTTGTTCTAAAACAAAAAAAGAAACAACTTCTCCATCATCAAAGGTTAATTCAATTGTATCTAATTCATCCATATTACACTAGCTCCTTTCTTATCACATATAAACATCCACAAAAACCGAACCATTCCATCAAATATACATCTTACTTCATCATCAATTATTATTCACTTTTTCCCTCATCCGGATGAGCATCCATATAACTTTGCAAAATAATAGCTGCCGCCATTTTATCAATGTACGCCTTTCGATTCTCTCTTCTAACGCCGGCTTCCATTAAAATTCGTTCCGATTCCATAGTCGTAAGTCTTTCATCCCACAACACAACGTCTAATCCTGTACGTCTTTCAATATGTTCTTTAAATTCTTTTGTGGCTTCTACCCTGGCACCTTCTGTATTATTCATATTCTTTGGATATCCAAGCACAACAAAAGAAACCTTATACGCATCTATTAATTCCTCAATCTGCGCCAAGGTCTTTCGTAACTTATTCTCCGACTTTCTTTCTATGGTCATAATAGGCTGCGCTGTAATCCCTAACTCATCACTAATGGCAACGCCAACCGTCTTAGAACCATAATCCAGTCCCATAATCCGCATCCTTCGTCTCCTATTTTAGTTTTGTTTCAATATAGTTTTCCAACAAAACTTCAATAATTTCATCCCGTTCAGCCTTCATAATCAAGCTTCTTGCATTCTTATAGCTTGTAATATAGGTTGGATCTCCACTCATAATATATCCAACAATCTGACTGACAGGATTATATCCTTTTTCTGACAAGGCATTATAAACCTCTGCAAGAATTTCTGAGACAGGAAGGCTGTTATCCTTTACTACCTGAATAAATTGTGTGTTATTAATATTTTGTTCATTCATCATCATCACGTCCTCGTTTTGTTATGCCTATGATAATATACTTTTAAAAAAGTTGCAAGTCATTTCACAGCGTCCTTACAATCTCTACACTACAATATATGAACTTCAACAATAGAATTCACCAAATTCTCACTACTGGCAATTGCAACCTTAATATAATTTCTGGTATGTCCTGTGTAATAATCCACACTATCACTTTTTGATATGGAATTCACTATGTCGGCATCAACAAGCTCTTCTGCCTGCTCTTTTGAAATACGTTCTTCAACAAGAACCCATTCCCTTTCCCCTTTGTAAGAGTTCTCGTAATCTTTTTTTTGTTTCGCAGTCAATGACAAAAGTACATCACTTCGAATATTTTT
>JBJENY010000105.1:0-7729 GCA_051880435.1 Lachnospiraceae bacterium
AAAAGTATCTTAAATTTACTTCTTGACAAAAGTCACTTCATAACAGGAGGGAAAACGTTTATGAATAAACAATTAGAAATACTGGAAGATATAGGAGACATGAAACTATCCACAGGAAGTCATGTGATAGGGTGTCCGCGTTTCCGGATAGTTTTCGTTAATTCCATTTCGCTTTTGTCATGATGATGCCATTGCATTTATCGGAACTTCAGATCCAAGGGGTGATGTTTCGGAAGTGAAAAGCCTTTCAGAAAGCCAAAGGATTCCGATCCATGTTTATGAGAATGGGAATCATTCACTTGAGACGACGAATACATTAAAGAATCTGGAAATTCTTCAGGATGTAATGGAGCATACATCGGGATTTGTAACTTTTGGGCGTGAGTATTGACATCATAAATGGGAAATGCAATAATGAACATCGTTTACATCTGTTGAATACAGGTATTACATCAAAAGAAGAAATCCATCTAAGGAGGAAGTAATTAAAATGAATAAGTACAGCAGAGAAGACTCGGTGATTATGGAAAGACCCTCTCTTTTTCATGTGAAAAAACGTATGTTACTTGCTGTTGCCGGATGCGTTTGGATGCTTGCCGGATTTAATGTGGCAAGGCTTGGCATAATTTCTTATAGAATAATATCTCCAATTTTAGTGACACATATTTTGTTATCAATTCTTGTTTTCCTTATCTTTGGATTGATGTTTTATAAAATGAGCATAAAACATACAAAACGGATTAAGGGATATAAGGAGGAATTTCGTCCGGTTTGGCATTTCTTTGATGTTAAGGCATATTGCATTATGGCGTTTATGATGGGAGGCGGAATCTGGCTTCGTAGTTCCGGATTGGTACCTGATGTATTTATCGCAGTGTTTTATACCGGACTTGGATGTGCGCTAACATTGGCAGGCGTATTGTTCTGGATAATGTATTTTCGTTATTCTGATGATGATGAAATCTGAAGATAGTGAATTGTGAATAAGTAATAGGAGTCCACAGTGGATAGAGAGAATGGGGACGATACCTTTGGGTGTCGTCTTTTTTACTGTTTTTTGGAAGCAGAGCAGTAGTTTTTAATGCCGGTATCGGCATAAACAATAAGAATAGATGCATAAATTATTGTAATTTTGCCGATGCTGTTTTATAATGAAATCATATAAGTGTTTCGTGATTTGAAAAAACAGGAGCTGATAGGGATGAATTATTTTTCTGTTTCTGAAATTGCAAAAAAATGGGGAATTGCCGAGAGAACGGTCCGCAACTACTGTGCGCAGGGGAGAATTCCCGGGGCATTTTTAACGGGAAAAACATGGAATGTTCCGGAAAATGCAATCCGTCCGGAGCGAAAAAATAAGCATAAAGAAAATCCAGCGTGTTTATTAGATGTTCTACGGTTGGAAAAAAAAGGACATATCTCCGGTGGGATTTATCATAAAATACAGATTGAATTAACATATAATTCTAATCATATGGAAGGCAGTAAGCTAACCCGTGACCAAACGAGATATATTTATGAAACAAACACCGTTGGTATGGATGGGCAGATTCTGAATGTGGATGATATTGTAGAAACGGCAAATCATTTTTGCTGTATTGATATGGTGATTGATGAAGCAAATTATATTCTTACAGAAAAATTTGTGAAAGAACTGCATAGGTTACTAAAAAATGGAACCAGTGACAGTCGTAAGGATTGGTTTGTGGTGGGGGATTATAAGAAACTCCCAAATGAAGTTGGAGGAAAAGAGACTACTTTGCCAGAAAATGTTTCTATTGAAATGAAACGGCTTTTAAGGGACTATAATAACCGAGAACATAAGACGTTAGATGATATATTAGATTTTCATGTACAATTCGAAAAAATTCATCCTTTTCAAGACGGTAATGGACGTGTAGGACGGTTAATTATGTTTAAGGAATGCCTGAAAAACAGGATTGTTCCCTTTATCATAGAGGATGATATTAAGATGTTTTACTACAGAGGTTTATCGGAATGGAGTTCGGAAAAAGGGTATTTGAGGGATACCTGTCTGACGGCACAGGATCGGTTTAAACAATATATGGAATATTTTAGGATTCCGTATGAGGGGTAAACCGTTACTATCCGGGTTCTGGCAGTTGCTATAGCTTTTTACGTGGCTACATTCATTGTGTTAGAAGTGGTGAAAAAAAGTATAGATATCGGTTCTGATAAAAACGGATTTAATGAGTTTGTTGGTAAGGAATTCGATATGCTTCATGAGTTTGATTAGTATTAAATATGGTGTAAAAATTAGAGTGAAGATACTTATTGCAAGTTCATCTTCACTCTTTTATATTACATTTTTTTATATGCATTTCCCCATTCAACCATAGAATCGAGAATCGGTTTTAGGGTTTTACCCAAATCACTTAATGCATATTCAACTCTCGGGGGAACTTCCGGATATACAGTTCGTGTAATAAGTCCGTCATCTTCCATTGAACGAAGGCTGTCAGTAAGTACCTTTTGGCTGATTCCTTCTAAGTCTTTCTTAAGTTCATTGAAACGCCAGGGTCTTTGTAAAAGATTTCTGATTATAAGTAATTTCCATTTACTTCCTATTAGAGCAACTGTTGTAGCAACAGGGCATTCCGGTAATTCTTCCTTTGTTAACATTCGTATCATCTCCTTATGTTAGATTAAAATCTGTTGTTACATCAAATTATAATGCAACATTCATAGAAGCGTCAATTAGTTACAAAAAAGTAACCGGGGTTACTTTTTTATGCCTAGGTAATAAAAAAGTGCGTACTTTTTATTAGTGGTTGGTCTTGTTATTCTAAAGGTGCAACAGGGCATAAGCCCGTAAAATCTTTTATTATAGGAGGTAACTAAAATGGCATTATCAAACATTGCAGGATGGAATGAGGACAAGCAGGTAAGTGCAGCATGCGGAACAGCATGCGGAACAGCGTGCGGAGCAGGTGACAAGCCGGAAGAAAAGCCAGCAGCATGCGGAACAGCGTGCGGAGCAGATGACAAGCCGGAAGAGAAGCCAGCAGCATGTGGAAGTGCATGCGGAGCATCTGACAAGTAAGAAGAGATGTTAGAAAGAAGGAGGTTGGATAGGATGAGTCAGTATTTTGCTTTTCAATGGCATATCACAGATGAATGTGATCAGCGCTGCAAACACTGCTATATTTTTTCCGGGGAAGGATGCAAGGAACTGAAAAGCATGACCTGGGAGCAGATGCAGGAGGTGGTGGCAAATTGTGAAGATTTCTGTAAGGTTTATAATCGGGTGCCATATTTTTATATTACTGGTGGAGATCCTATCCTTCATCCGGATTTCTGGAAATTAATGGTATTGCTAAAGAGTAAAAACATCCCATTTACACTTATGGGAAATCCGTTCCACTTAGATGATGAAATTTGCAGAATGCTCAAAGTCTGTGGTTGTGAGAAATATCAGATGTCCTTAGATGGAATGAGAGAAACCCACGATTGGTTTAGAAAACCGGGCAGCTTTGATCTTACATTGGAAAAAGTTGGATGCCTTAATCGTGCTGGGATTAAAAGTATTATTATGAGTACCGTATCAAAGACAAATATGAATGAGATACCGGATATTATTGATGCGGTTGTAAAAGCGAAAGTTGAGGTTTTTGCATTTTCTCGTTATGTGCCCACTGGAGGAGAGGTTGATACCAGTATGACTCCACAGGAATACAGAAATCTATTGGAAATATGTGATGCAAAATACAAGGCATACGAAGCAGCAGGATGTGAAACCTATTTTAATAAAAAAGACCACTTATGGACTCTCTACGAATATGATACAGGACAGTTTAAGCTTCCTGCTGATGAAAAGGAAGGTGTGATATATGGTGGCTGTAACTGTGGAAACTGCCACATTACTATTTCATCAAACGGTGATGTGATGGCATGCAGAAGGGTCACAAACAGTAAAGTGGCAAATGTATTTGAAGATAGACTGGCAGACGTGTGGATTTGTCAGATGGAAAAATATAGAGAGTATGATAAATTCACGAAGTGCAGTAAATGTGAGTTAAAAGCCTGGTGCAGAGGATGTCCGGCTGTAGCAAATGGAACAAATGGAGATTTCTATGGAGCAGATCCTCAGTGTTGGAAGACAAAAAATGATGTGACAGGGGAGGAATTACCATGTTAATGGATTTAGCAACATGTCTTAAGAAAATGGAATTAGTTGGTGTGCTTGCATTTGCAACTGTAGACAGCGATGGTGCACCACAAATTAGAAATATCAGTGCCATTCATTATGAAAAGGATGCATTATATTTCTTTACAGCAAGAGGAAAGAACTTCTGTAGGGAACTGATGGAGGATGGCAGAGTACAGATTCTTTGTTATACAAAATATAAGGAAATGATTCGTATGTCTGGAAAAGCATATGCTGTTCCAGAAGATGAACAGGTTAAATGGAGAGATAAAATTTTTGAGGAACAACCCTACCTTGCAAATGTGTATCCGGGAGATACCAGAAGCATTGGGATTATCTTTTGCATAGATAAAGCAGAAGTAGAGTATTTTAATCTTGGTGTGAATCCCATATTTAGAGAGACATACCATCTGGGAGATGTTAAGATAAAAGAAAAAGGATATTACATAACAGAAAGCTGTATTGGTTGCGGAACCTGCAAAAAAGTGTGTCCCCAGAAGTGTATAGAGACAGGCTCACCTTTTTCAATTAGACAAAACAATTGTTTACACTGCGGAAACTGTTATGAAAACTGTCCGGTAAAAGCTATTGAAAGAAGATGAAGATATGAACCAGAATGAAAAACGCCTGTTTTTAATTAAGAGATTATTAGAAGAACAACCCCAATATGCAAGAATACAGATACCGGATAGCATAGATGAACAAAAAAATATGCTTCGGTCCCTTATGAATATTAGAATGCCCGGCATTATTGATGATGAATTTTTAAGTGTTCAGGATGAATATTTGCTACAAGTCAATGAAGAAAAGGGTATTGTAACACTTGATGATATGATGGAGTTACAGCCGGGTATTTATATCTGGAAGGGAGATATCACAAGACTCCAGGTTGGAGCAATTGTAAATGCTGCAAATAGTGGGATGACCGGATGTTATCAGCCGTGTCATAATTGTATTGATAACTGCATTCATACATATGCTGGAATCCAGTTAAGATTAAAATGTGCTGAAATTATGGAACAGCAAGGGCATGAAGAACCAACCGGTCAGGCAAAGATTACGATGTCTTATAATCTTCCCTGTGATTATGTGATTCATACGGTAGGACCAATTGTACAGGGGAAATTGACACGAGAGCATGAGGAACTGCTGGAATCCTGCTATCGCTCGTGTCTTGAAATTGCGGATGAAAATGGAGTGGAGTCCATTGCGTTTTGTTGTATTTCAACGGGAGTATTTATGTTCCCAAATAAAAGAGCAGCGGAGATTGCTGTGAAAACGGTTAAAGACTATAAAGAGAAAACAGGAAGTTCCATGAAGGTAATATTTAATGTGTTTAAGGATTTTGATGAAAATATCTATATGGAATTGTTGAGATAGATTGTAACGATAGAAGGAGATGTTTGTGAAATTGATGAAGTTTCCAAATGAAAAGATAACATTTGAATCTTTTCTTTGTGGTACACCTGCAAGAGATTATATTTATCAGGATGATACTTACGATGTGCAGGTAAGAAATGCAGCAAAAATGATTCGGAATGCCGATTATGTGCTGGTTGGTGCAGGAGCCGGAATGAGTACGGCTGCCGGTGCAAAGTATGGTGGGAAATTTTTTGAAGAGAACTTCGGAGAGTTTCAGAAGAAATATGGCAAAGGCAGGTATATGCAGGATATGTATTCTGCCGGCTTTTATCCCTATCCGGATGAAGAAAGCTATTGGGGCTACTGGTCAAAGCAGGCGTTACTTGCCGGGATTACCCTTGATGTAACACCATTGCATAAACTGCTTCTTAATGCATTATCTGATAAGCAATTATTTGTATTAAGCACCAATGCAGACGGGCAGTTTGTGAAAGCAGGACTTCCGGCTGAAAAGATTTTCTGTACACAGGGAGACTATTTTCATATTCAATGTGGCAGGGGATGTCATAATAAAACATATGATGCAATCGACTTGTTTTATCAGATGAACCGGGCAAGAATCGATTGTAAAATTCCCGCTGATATGGTGCCTAAGTGTCCTGTTTGTGGTGGAGCAATGGATATGAATCTTAGGAAGGATAATTTTTTTGTTCAGGATGATACATGGTATGAGGCAGAGAGAAGATTTTCTAAATATCTGTCAGAAGCGGTAAATAAGAATCTGGTTCTTTTAGAGCTTGGAGTAGGATTTAATACGCCGACAATTATTCGGTTTCCCTTTGAAAGACTTGTAAGAGAGCATGATAATATAAGTCTGATAAGACTGAATCTTGATCAGGCAGTTGTACCGGAAAGTTTTGGAAACAGAGCAGTAGGTATTAATGCGGATATGGAGGCAAGTATCAGGGATATTGCAAAAGAAGTGAAGAAAAAGTCATAATCATTTCTTTTACCACCCTGGAATTAATGCCCGTTCACTCTACGTTTCGTAGGTTGTCATATATGGGCCATCCATATAGAATGAACCTATAATAGTTAGGTGAAAGGAGCATTTAAGATATGAGTTATGTTACAGGAAAGACAATTAAGGAACTGCGGGAAAAGAGAAGATTAACCCAAAAGGAGCTGGCAGAAAAAATTGGTGTGAGTGATAAAGCTGTTTCGAAGTGGGAAACCGGAAAAGGTCTTCCGGATATTGGAATCGTGGAAGATTTGGCAGGTGCATTAAGTGTTTCAGTAGGTGAATTGCTGACAGGAGAGTACAGGGAAAATGAGAACCCCTCAGGCAATATGAAAAAAATGGAATTTTATGTTTGTCCGGTGTGCGGGAATATCATTGCCTCGGTTGGTTCCGGTAGTTTTTCCTGCTGCGGCATTATTTTGCCAAAGCAGGAGGCGGAGGAAAGTGATGAGAATCACTTCATTAAAATTGAAATTGTTGATCAGGAATATCTTGTTACCATGAATCATCCTATGGATAAAAATCATTATGTATCATTTATTGCATATGTAACATCTGACTCCTGTGAAATTGTCAAGCTGTATCCTGAACAGGAGATATCTGCAAGATTTCGGAAAAAAGGGCATGGCGTATTATATGCGTATTGTAACCGACATGGTATGTTTTGTAAAAATGTATAGGTACCGGAGCATTGGACTATAAAAATGCTCGTTGTCGTTCTCTGATGAAGAGGTAATCCAAGAGATTAAATATGATGTTAAAAGCTATGGTTTGCCGGCCTATGTTGCAATAGATGGATATGATTATATATATGAATATGCATTAGTTAATGATGAAACCTGTGAAGTCACATATGTGCTTTTGAGTTATCCGGAGTATGTTGATTTGAGACAATATAAGGAATATTTGAAGTTAGATACATCAGAGTATAAGATAGAAGATGTGTTGAATCAGTTTTCCATTTACACTCATTCCTTTGATGGTGGGCAGTCCTGGATAGAATATTCAGATAACTGAGGATATTATAAAAATGCTATAAGGAAAAGTGAAAATTATATGAAACAATGTGAAAAGTAATTGCAGGGCAAAAGGGTATATGATAAAATTACTGCATAGACTGACGTTAATGGGTTGGAGGTGAACTATGACAGTAACAGAGATTGCAAAGCTTGCAGGTG
>JBJENY010000106.1:0-7701 GCA_051880435.1 Lachnospiraceae bacterium
GTTTTTTATGGAAAATTAATTGCCGAAAATTATGGAAAAGTACTTGCCGTTTACACAGGACCACGATCTAATATATCCCCCATGATTATTAGAGTATCCTTTTCCTTATTAAAAGATATTTTTTTCAAAATCTGCTTAAATTCGTGTAAATTACCATGAATATCCGATATTAAATACAGCATGTAACCACACCTCCTTCTCAAATACAACCGACATACAAGCTACATCTATTCTTTTCATTCCAACAAAGTTTGAATTAAAATTAAGTGCTTCCGTAATGTGCTCTTGTTAGAAGTCTTCATCATCAAATAAGTCTTCATCGAATTCCTTTGCGGAAGCAAATAAATATTCCCACCCTTCTGAACTAAGATGTGTATATCCCGGTTCATCCCATTCCACAGGACATGATTTCTGTTCACAATTAGATTTTTCCAGGCTGACCCCGGAACCATCACACTTCTCTCTTCTCTGAACTACAAACATAAACTGCTTGTCATACAATTGAAAATCACTAAGAATCAGCATTCGATCATCTTTTGATATAGGACCAACACTAGTTATATAGTACATATCAGAAAGACAATCATATGAAACAAATCCAAAGAAATCATCTAAATTCGTAGAATGAATAATCTGATTTCCAATAACGGTTCCATAGCGTTTTTCTACCGGGTAGGACTTGATATTGTTTTTCTCAAAACAGAATTCGCCAATCAATCCGGTTTCTAATTCCGTTTCTTCCTTATACGGAGTATCTCCAAGAAAAATGCTTTTAATAGTGTTATAATCCATTGTTTTAAATGCTTCTCTAATTTTTTCCTTATCTTCTTTACAATTATTTATTTCCTTGAATCGCCAATACAGTTCTTCCGAAGGAAAAATATCATGTCCATTACGTACATTACGATCAATATCATACAACACATATAACAACTGTGTGATATCATCATCGGGGCTAATATAAGTACTAAGCAAATCAAAGAGACTCTCAAACACAATAAATTTATCATTTATACACAATTTAATATTAGGAATCGTTGTAACAAAGGCATTCATAATCGAATTAATTGATAATTCCTCTGGCATTTTTACCCTTATATTATTATCTTTATTTGCTTTTATAATCATTCTGTGTAATCTGCTCTCTGCATAAACAATTGATTCTAATTCTCGCCAAATATGTTTCCTGCAATCTTCAATATTTGCCGGAATTACTTTACCGTCATAAGTAACACAATATGGATAAAAATAAGGGAATTCTGAACTTTGAGGAACCACAAGAAAGTAATCCTTTTGCTGCACATAATTCTCATATGGATGATATTTTTTGATTTTATGAATTTTATCCCCTAATACATATGCAAAATAATTATCCTTTGTGATAATATAAGGAATTCCATCTCTAATAGTTAAAAATTTGTTTGAATTTATAATAAAATCGTTTGTAGCTATATTAAAGCAATGATAAAATTCAGTTTGATTTTTAACACCAAGATATATTCGTTTCATTTTTTTATCATACCCATATATTTGGGAATAACCGGTTCCTAATAGAATTTTTCCATTATGTTCATCCAAACTGACACCATTTTCAATTTTATCTATATTCAATACCAGAAATTGTTGTTCATCCTCATCTTCCGAAATATAAAATAAATACTTCTCTTGTAGAACGATTCCGTTGGAACTATGACATACCAAATCTAATCCAACATAGAAATACCAGTCAGGTATTACTATTTTATTTAGAATTTCCACTAATTCATCCAGATTAGTAAATGAATCGTAATTTAATAATTCATCAAACACACTTTTTGTAATGAACCTTATGCTATCAGTAAGATTTTTCCCTAATACTGAACCAACAAGGAAATGTTTATAGGTTTTTTCTGTTGTTTCCTGACTAAGCAAACCGTTTAGATACATATATGCTATACTGGCATAAAAATGAACTCCATATTCAACATTAGAATTCTTATAAATTAATGGTATCTCACTTATCAACCCATAACGAAATGCATCTCCAAGATTGGTAAACATTATTTTTTTATGACTATTAGATGATCCCATTATAATCTACCTCCAATCAATTCCCCAATTACATTATTTATTACTCCTGACAATTGAAGCGGATCCTTTTTCTTAATTGTTTCAATTTTGGCTTTTTCTTCTTCCCTTTCCTTTTTATTATTTTCTTCTATATCTTCCATCATTTTTCGTAACTTCGCTTTTTTCTTATTTTCCACCATAGAACAAAAGTCAATATCATCTACTTCAACATCCTGCCGAACTGGAATATCAAGACAATCAATTGGTTCGATACCATAATAATCTAAAATATCAGGGAGATAACAAAATATAGGGTTCAATCTTCCAAGTATCATAAGACATTCTGTAAGTCCTTCTTCTGTTCTTTTCTTTAAATGTCTTAATTGATTAACTGATACCAAATTTCTTGTTCTACCGGCCTCATCGGTTACGACGCCTGTTAATTCACTAATATATTTAAGAAGCTCCGGATCTGGTGAAAACAGATAAATCCAGTTCGAAGTATTACCAATAATAGTTCGGGCAACATCTTTTCCATATCGAAGCTCTAATTGTGCAAAGGACTGAATTGCAATCATAAAGGAAATGCCCCTTGCTCGTGCAAGACTAATGGTTATCTCAAAGTCCTTTAGTGCGGGAAGGTTCCCAAATTCATCTAATACAAAAGTAACTTTTCGTTTCAACAAACCATTCGTCTGATCAGCAATATTAACTAACATAGTGTACCACTGCTGAATTAATGCAGTAATAAGACCTGCATGTACGGAAAGGCTCTCCTCATTAGCAATCAAAAATACTGCTACTTTTTCTCCTATCAAATCCTGCACCTCGAATGTAGAATGTGATAACATCTTAATCAAGGCCTTATTCTGTCCTACTAGTCGATTGAGTGCTGCAACAAAGACACTATGAATACTAGAACGGGTTTCATTAGGCGCATTAACGGTAGAAACCATCATTTTCCAAGCCTCAGTATTCTCCATATCGGAAAAAAACTCTTTGATATAACTGCTTCCACCAGCTTGCTTGTCACCCTGTATATGTAAATTAAGAGCATTGACAATGGTTGCATCTTTTTCCTCAAAATTATCAAACAACGCTAATTCAAGTCCGGTAAAGTACATACCGGATGTGGTATGCCAAAATGGGTCCTTCTCGGATTTCATACTGGCAAATATCATTTCCGAAAAATTATTTAATTCTCTGTTCGCTCTATCTGTTTCACCATATTTTTTATAATCTCTATAAATGGGAATGATGGGATTATATGCATCTCCTTCATCGGGATTATTAAAATTAAGCACTACAACCCTGTAGCCACTTTTACGAAGTAATCTGCTTGTTAGCTTATATAAGTCACCCTTAATATCAGTGATAATCATGGAGTTTCCCGCAATTGCATTATTAACAATGGATGGAGCAACCACACCCCTGGTTTTCTTGCTACCTGTTCCACCAACAACCATATAAAATCCATCATCATCATTTACTCTGGCCGTTTTTCCATCAGTAAAAACCGTCACCCCTGCGGCAGTGCCTATTCCTTTGACATAATCAACCGGTTGTGTTTCCTCGTATATTTCCTCAAGTGTTGCAAATCGTCCCTGGTTAATATCTGCAGATATTTTTGTATCTAACATCGTAACATTCCTCCTAATAAAATCCTAGTTTACTATGAAAAATATCGCTTTCATCAGGAATATCAATTTTGGAAGCGATTCCTTTCACCTCTTCCTTCCCGATACTAAAGGACATCTCTTCAACACTATCCGACTTCTCAGAAATTACTGCACAAAATTCAAACAACAGGTTCGACACTAATTGCTCTAATGTCCTATACCCATAATATGAATTCGAAGTGACATCAATTTTTTCCTCAAGTAACTTCTTTAATTCTCTTTTGCCGGAAGCGTTCAACTCAACTCCTCCTTCACAAAGTTGTTTTTCAACATACTGAATCGCATTCTTTAAATCCGGAAGAGAATGTTCAATTTGACAAATATTAAGATGCTTTGCAAATTCCTTTTGCAATTGTTTTGCATCCTTAAATTGCGGTGTTACATGAAATACAAAAGAAATATGTTCTTTATTACTATTTATAAAATTAGTTAAATCTACAAAAGCGATATCTCTAATTAATTCACTCGCACTTTTCCATTGTTCAAAACTGATTAGAAATACTCCTGTAAAGTAATTCTGTGTCGCAGCCACAAGTTTGGGAGAAGCAAAGAATTCTCTATAATCAATATCCTTACCTGAGGCTGGAAATGCTAACTCCAAATAGGTTTTTGTACCACGTGTAGGATAGACTCTGTTAGTTGTAATGATCCTTTCGTAGCACATTGCTATTTTTGATAACTCATCACAGGTAGGGCTAACAATAAAAATATTTTTAATTGATTGTTTCATCTTAGGATTATTAGATGATGCAACACTGTTGATTTTTCTTAATACATCTTTGATTTCTTCTGATGTATTCAGGTTCTCAATTAAGTTGGTGTTTGGATTATCAGTTTGTTTGTTCATAAGGGACACCCCACTTTCTCTTTCTAGAATTTAATATCTAACTAAGAACGTATAACAATTTCATAAAATATGAAGTTATCATATGCTTTCAATTATTATTATATTTGTATGAACGTTTCAAAAATTATTTTCTCCATAATTTAATTAATTTTCTTATTATAAATTGCTCGTATTGATATAAACAAATAAATGTTACTTTTCTCCATAATTTATGTACTATTCAAGTCTACTAAATAATTATGGAGAAAACCTTTTTATTTTCGCATATAAATATTGTAACATAAACAACTTTATTAAGACTAATTATTTACTAAGAGTTTTTTTATGTTTTACAAGAAGACGGCATTATATACGCTTGTCATATTCTATTGAACAATCAATAGGAATGCAGAGTTCGATTTGTTTATTATTATTTGACTAATATGATGTAGGTATTTATTATAATAATATATAAAATTATCTTATATATATAAAAGTAAATAAAAACTATTATTCTTGCTTAAAGAAAAATGGAGGTTTTAGATGATAAAAAGAATCTATTTTGCAGGACTCAAATATTATATTGATTGGGAAACGAAAAAGACCTATATGAATAGTGAAGAAGGTGGAAAACCAATTCATATTGGTCATGTTTCAGAATCTGGTTTTGATAAACTATTATTTGATCTTTTAATCGAAGAATATTATAAACAGTTGGAGGTTTCAGAAGACGGAAACAAAATAGCTTCTCCCTTTTTACAGTATGATGGATCAGAAGAATCTATTTTTGAACTTGCAGTTGAAGAGGATGCATTTCGTTCACAGAGAAAAAATGATTTATCTAAAGATGAATTGCTTCTATTATCTCGAAAAGAGCGACGTGAAAAAGTTTCAAAAAAAATTTATGATTTGAAAAAAAGATTTTTTTCTGAATATAGAAAATCAGATACTAACGACAAAAATAGATTCACTATTCTGGCAAATGAAATATTTGATACTACCAATTTAAATGAAAACAAAAGACACGGTATTACATTTAATGCAGTATATATATCGGAAGATGATAGATATCCAAGGGTATCTAAATATGATCCCAGAAAAATCGAATGGGATACTTCAACTTCAAGGTCTCCAGAAACATATGTAGTTAAATATCGTCCGGATGAGCTTAAATTATTAAATTATACTTTGAAAGAAAAAAGATGCTTATGCCTGACTGGAGAATCAGGGGTTGGTAAAAGCATGTTAGCAAGAACCATTGCATCAAATTACAATGGGTATATGTTTTGGTTATCTTGTGAAAATGGAAAAAGTTTTGAAGATGTTATTTGTAGTCTAAATGATAAATGGTATCCGGCTACAAATTATGACTCTTCTGAAGATATTTTAGAAGTATTAAATAATCGAACAGATTATTTAAAAGAATGGCTGATTGTATTCGATAATTGTAATCATGATAAAGACGATTTTGCAAGAGATTTAAATAATTTTATTAATCGCTTAGACTCCACTAAGAATATTAAAATATTAATTACTACAGTGATTGATGAGTTGATTTATGAAAGCGAAGATAATAAAATACATCGTGTTAGTAATTTAAAAAATGATGCCTACTGCAAGCTTTGGGAAGATAAATATGTTTCCGGAAAAAATCCCTATAAAACAATAAATGGTAAACGGGAGTTAGTAGATGCGTTTAAAACATTTCGAACTATTGTAAGAGACAATACATATATTACATGCTTGGTTGGTAGTATTATCCGAAAATGTGGGGATGATTGGGAAAGGAAACTTGATGAGATTAATGATCTTTTAAGCCAAACTCGAATCAATGAGAATTTTAATGTTGCAATCAATAGAACTGATAATGAACACTTTAGAGAAGAAAATACCTTATTTGGTTTCATGAATAACCTGTTAGCTAATCATGTAATGACAGATGAGGAATTATCTATCATGGAAAGCTTGGCGTTATTTCCACTTGATGGGGTAGAATATAATGTCTTTTCTGAAATATGGAAAAGAGATTTAATTGATATCATAGAAGATTTACAATTTAGACATTGGATTACTTGCAGTAACAACAAAATTATGTTGCATCCGGTGGCAAAAAGTGTAATGCTCCATCGTGTTGATAAAGATGGAAATAAAGTGTTTGATCGGAATCATATTAAAGAGTTTGTACATAATTTTACAAAATATATAGTGAATTTAAGAGAACAGTCTAATTACAAATGTTCCCCGTACGTGGATACAATTTATAATTGTGTTTATTTCCTACATCCATTCGGAAAAGAGATATATAACAAAGAACACGAAGCATTGGTTGAGGACGAGAAAAAGTTTTTGGTTAGAAAGAATGGAACTATTCACTCTGAAATAAAAAAATGGACTGCATTAATTGATGAGAAGTACGAGGAAGTGGATTATGATGTAAATCAGCTGGCATATCTATATACTTCTTTATGTGAAGATACATATTTAGGTCCACGAGAACATACTTTTCCGACGGCAGCATGTGTTATACGGTATATAAAATGTAGAATTGATTTAAGTATGCCTTTACAGCTTAGGGATTATCGGTGGATTCAAGGTTCGGCATATAGCTTTCTTCATACAGATTCAAAGGGACTAATAAAAGAAGAAGAGGAGGAATTAGCCAAAAAAAATTTAGAGTATGCATTGAATCAGTTGGAGGAATATAGAGAAAATCTGATGAGAAAAAAGGATTATTTAATTAGTGAAGATTATTATGATTGTGAAATAATCAGAGCAATGATTCATGGCAATATTGCGGCATATCTCAGTAGGGCTAAAGGAATTAATAAAGCATATAAAGAATATATAACATCCCAGGAAATAAGGGAAAATATGCTTAAAATCATCTCAGATTCTGAGGTTTCGGATAAATGGAAAAAAAGAAAGGATTACATTGAAAAACGTAATTCATTAATTGTGCTATGTGCAAAAGCAAATGAAAATATCGGGTTATGTTTTACACAAATGAATCCTCCGAATTATAAGAAAGCATTAAATTATTATAAGGAGGCACAGATACAACGGAAAAGTCTAGGTAATAATTTTTTTAACGATGCATTAATGCGAAACTATTTGCTTTATATTGATTGTTTTGTACGATTAACCGAG
>JBJENY010000107.1:0-7681 GCA_051880435.1 Lachnospiraceae bacterium
TTACCAAAAAATCAGAAAATGTATCTATTACAAGAGATGTTTCCGGTGAAGGTGTACAGCAGGCGTTATTAAAGATTATTGAAGGTACTGTTGCATCAGTTCCACCCCAGGGTGGAAGAAAGCATCCACATCAGGAATTTATTCAAATTGATACCACTAATATTTTGTTTATTTGTGGTGGTGCCTTTGATGGTTTAGAAAAAATTATTGAGAATCGAATTGGTAAGAAATCTATTGGTTTTGGTGCTGAGATTACAGATAAATCAAATAAAAATGTTGGCGAATTATTAAAACAAGTAACACCTACAGACTTTGTTAAATATGGTTTGATTCCGGAATTTATTGGACGTGTACCTGTTGCCGTAACTTTGGATTTGTTAGATGAGGATGCATTAGTTAGAATTTTAACAGAACCAAAGAGTGCAGTTTGCAAGCAATACAAGAAGTTATTCGAGTTAGATGGTGTGGAACTTGAATTTACTGATGATGCGTTATTAGCTATTGCAAAAGAAGCAACTGAACGTAAAACCGGTGCTCGTGGACTACGTTCGATTATTGAAAGAGCAGTGATGGATTTAATGTATGAAGTTCCTTCTGATGAAGAGATTATTAGTTGTAAAATAACAAAAGAAACTGTAGAAGGTACCGGTGAACCTGAGATTGTGAAATCAGATAAACCAAGAAAAAATAAATCCTTTACTAAACGCCACACAAAGAGTCATAATGGTGAGATTGCCTAAGTATATTTTTGTTTTAATTGGGACTTGTATTACAGGTCCCATTCTTTTTACATAACAGGAAATGGTTATAAAGGACAGTTGTGAAAGAAGAGGTGAAAAAATGGAACCAAATACAGAATATATGTTACCAATGATTGTATTAACTGATTTGGTTATTATGCCCGATGCGATTGTACATTTTGATATCAAAAAAGATGTTTCTATTAATGGAATCAATGCTGCAATAAAAGAAAATATGGAAGTAATTGTGGCTTATCCCGTTGTCAATC
Organism: Lachnospiraceae bacterium; assembly: GCA_051880435.1. Lineage (GTDB taxonomy): Bacteria > Bacillota > Clostridia > Lachnospirales > Lachnospiraceae > CAG-590. The sequence continues at coordinate 1,010 of JBJENY010000107.1, forward strand.
AGTTGGTTGAACCGATAACAACGAATCAGCTTTCTTATATTGGTACAATTTCAAAAGTAAAACAGACACTAAAATTACCAAAAGACGGTGGGATGCGTATTATTTTAGAAGGTGTCAGCAGGGCGAATATTTTAGATATTATTTCAAAAAATACATATAATTGTTGTATATTTACATGTGGTGATACTGAAAATGTATTAGATGATAATGAGCAGGAAGCTTTTATTCGTTCCATAAAATCCATATTAAAAGTATGTTATTCGTGCAAAATGATTCCTCAAAAAAGTGTACTGGAATCATTATTTAAAATAACAAAATTAGACTTATTAATTGATATGATAGCAGAAGCTGTTCCATTACCTTACGAAGCCAGACTTAGAATTTTAGAAATTCTTGATTTAAAGAAACGTAGTGACTTTTTGATTGCAACCTTATTAAATGAAATAGAAGTAGCAAAAATCAGAGAAGAGATTGCTACCAGGTTAAAGGATTGTGTGAACAAAAATCAACGTGATTATGTGTTACGGGAACAATTAAAAGTTATTCATGAAGAATTAGGTGAGGAAAATACAGAAACAGAAGCTTCCCTTTATGAAGATAAGTTAAATCAAATAAATCCCCCGGTGGAAGTAAAAGAAAAGATACAAAAGGAAATCAATCGTTTTAAAACCTTGTCTTATGCTTCGTCGGAAAGTGGTGTATTAAGAAATTATATTGAAACGGTTTTAGAGTACCCATGGAACATATCAGGTAAAGATAATGTTAGTTTGCAAAAAGCAATTGCAACATTAGAAAAAGACCATTATGGTTTAACAAAAATAAAAGAACGGATTATTGACTATCTGGCCGTTCGTAATTTAAGCGGAAGAAAAGATGCGCCAATTATTTGTTTGGTTGGTCCTCCGGGCACAGGAAAGACATCAATTGCAAAGTCTATTGCATCTGCCTTACATAAAAAATATGGTAGAATTGCTTTAGGTGGTGTAAGAGATGAGGCTGAAATACGCGGTCATCGAAAAACTTATATTGGTGCTATGCCCGGCAGAATTGTTTCAACAATTTCAAAAACAGGAGTAAACAATCCGCTTATTTTATTGGATGAAATCGATAAAACAGGAATGGATCATAAAGGAGATACAGCATCTGCATTACTTGAGGTTTTAGATGGGGAACAGAATGCTTTCTTTACAGATCATTTCTTCGAGGTGCCTGTGGATTTGTCAAATGTTTTGTTTGTTGCAACAGCCAATGATGCAACTGCAATACCTGAGCCGTTACGTGACCGTATGGAATTAATTGAGGTCAATAGTTATACAGAAAATGAAAAATTTCATATTGCAAAATTATATTTGTTGAAAAAACAACTGATAAAAAATGGTTTAACAAGAAAGCAATTTCAAATTACGGATGAAGCAATTTATAAGCTGATTCGTAATTATACGAAGGAAGCCGGGGTACGTAATTTGGAACGTTTGCTAGGTAACCTGATGCAAAAAACAGCGAGAGGTATTCTTACTGAAGAATGGAAAAGTATGCGGGTTACACCCAAAAAACTGCCACAGCTGTTAGGTGTTGAAAAATATAGCGAAGATTCTTATGATTATACGGATAAAGTCGGTGTGGTAACAGGTCTTGCATGGACGAAAGTAGGTGGAGATACCTTAAATGTTGAAGTGAATCTGTTAGATGGTAAGGGAGACTTGAAATTAACCGGTAATTTGGGAGATGTGATGAAGGAATCTGCCCAAATTGCGCTTTCTTATATTAGAACGTTGCCGGCTATTAAGGAATTGGATGAAGGTTTCTTTGAAAATCATATTATTCATGTCCATGTGCCAGAGGGTGCAACACCGAAGGATGGACCTTCTGCAGGAATTACAATGGCATTAGCAATGTATTCTGTTCTTACCAATCGTCAGGTTTCCGGCAGATTAGCAATGACGGGAGAGATTTCCTTAAAGGGAAAAGTCTTGCCAATTGGCGGATTAAAAGAGAAGCTTTTAGCTGCTAAAAATGCCGGTATGAAAAAGGTGTTAGTTCCGGTAGAGAATCGTAAAAATGTAGAGGAGTTAGAAGCAGAGATAATTGATGGTTTGGAAATAATTTATGTTTCTACAATGGAAGAAGTAATTGCCAATGGAATTGTACGTCGATCCTTTACATTAAAACCAAGTAAAGAGGGGCTGCCATCGGTATTTCATTCATAAAGGTATTATTTGTAAAATATCTATTTATGGTAATGTATTTGCTATTGTATTTTGTTATCTGCTTACAATAATCATTGCCTTGGGTCTCAGTAAAAATAATAATATAAAAAAGAAAGGAATATGTGATAATTAATGACCTGATTATCATATCAGAAAAAATGGTAATTAAAAGTTCAGAATTAGAAACTGTATGCGGCATTACAAGTAAATTGCCGGATAATCAAGGCGTTGAAATCGCTTTTGCAGGAAAATCAAATGTGGGTAAGTCATCTTTAATTAATGGGCTTCTTAATCGTAAGTCTTTAGCCCGTACCTCTTCCCAACCGGGAAAAACCCAGACAATTAATTTCTATAAAATTAATCAGGAATTTTATTTTGTGGATTTGCCGGGATATGGATATGCAAAAGTATCTGCTACAGAACGGGAAAAATGGGGAAAAATGATTGAACGATATCTTCATACTTCAAAGCAGTTACAATTGGTATTTCTTTTAATTGATATTCGCCATGAACCATCCGGGAATGATGTAATGATGTATGACTGGATTTGTGATAATGGATTTACCCCTGTTATTATTGCAACAAAGGCAGATAAAATTAAACGTTCTCAGTTGCAGAAGAATTTAAAAATAATAAGAGAAAAACTTGGTATGGAAAAGAGCGATTATATTTTTCCGTTTTCAGCGTTGTCCAAACAGGGAAGAGACGAAATCCTTGATTATATTGACAGGGTTGTTCATCAAGAAGAGATGGAATAAATCAAATTTAGTATTAATATTATTTTTCATCAGTTGCAAAATAATAAAAAATATGGCGGGAGATTACTCCTGCCATATTTGTGTTATTAGATATTGATATATTTCTTCATTTTTTTCTTTCCAGGAATCACAAATGTGAATAGCCTGTTCTTGTGTTGGAACAGTAATTTTAATTTCTAATAAAGTCTGATTTCTTTCTTTGATACTACACTGTGCAATATATTCATTGTTAGAAGGATAGTAATCAGAAGAAATTAAGGATTCATTTCTAAGCTCTATCTTTTGTTCTTTTAAATAATTTAAAATATCCAGCTTAATCGGATCTGATATTTTAAATTCGAATAATTCGATTGCTTCTTTACCCTGCTCTGTAATTTCATATAATGAATGATTACGCTCCTGAGTCGGTCTGATGAAATCTATTTCGACCAATTCATTCATTGCAATTTGAAGGTTAAAATAATTTGTATATCCCTTATCCAGAATAAATTGAGAAATTTGTGATTCTGTTAATGGAAAATCAACACGATCTAACATATATAAAATCATTAATTTGTATAACATAAATGTATCACTTGACATAACATATACCTTTATTTATTAATATGAGATTTTACAGCTTCACTAACAATATCAGCAACTCGTTCATCAAATGCTTCCGGCATGATGAAATCATCACATAATTCTTCATCAGAAACTAAGCTGGCAATGGCTTCGGCAGCGGCAAGTTTCATTTCTTCTGTAATAATGGAAGCACGACCTTCTAACGCTCCTTTGAAGATACCTGGGAAAGCAATTACATTATTTACCTGGTTAGGAAAATCAGAACGACCGGTTCCAACAATTCGTGCTCCGGCTTTTTTTGCAATGTCAGGCATAATTTCAGGCGTTGGGTTTGCCATTGCGAATAAAATGGAGTCCTTATTCATAGATGCCACCATTTCTTCTGATACAATGCCGGGGGCAGAAACACCTACAAAAATATCTGCACCAACCAATGCATCAGCCAGAGAACCGGTTTTACCGGATAAGTTTGTTATTTTTACCATTTCTTCCTGCATCCAATTCAGTCCTTCGTAATCTTTGTGTAAAATGCCATTTCTGTCACACATTGTTACATCTTTAAATCCATAAGTAAGGAGGAGCTTTGTAATTGCAATACCTGCAGAACCGGCACCATTAACAACAACCTTACATTCTACTTTTTTCTTTCCGGTAATTCTTAAACTGTTAATTATTCCTGATAATACAACAATTGCTGTACCATGCTGGTCATCATGAAATACCGGTATATCTAATGCTTCATTTAATCTTTGCTCAATTTCAAAACAACGAGGAGCTGAGATATCCTCTAAGTTAATACCACCAAATGCCGGTGCAATATTGATTACTGTTTGAATAATTTCTTCTGTGTCCTGTGTATCTAAACAAATTGGAACGGCATTTACATTTCCAAAGGATTTAAATAATACAGCTTTACCTTCCATAACCGGCATAGCAGCGGCAGCACCAATATTTCCAAGACCTAATACAGCACTTCCGTCAGATACAACAGCAACCGTATTACCTTTTTGGGTATATTTATAAACATCTTCTGGATTTTCGGCAATTTTTCTACATGGTTGTGCAACACCCGGTGTATATGCCAATGATAAATCCTCTCTTGATTTTACCTGGCATTTGGGTTCTGTACTCATTTTACCTGCCCATTGTTCGTGTAATTGTAATGATTTTTCATAAACGTCCATATCTATACCACCTTTATATATTTTTATCATAACTGTAATTATGATAATGTTGTCAAATAATATATCTTAAGAAAATCTTTCTTAAAACAATCATTTCTATGATAGCATTAACCAAAATGTAGTGCAAGAATTAATAAGAAAATAATCGGTTTTTGTCAAATTTTAATTGATGTTAAATAGATTTTCTGATTTACAACTTAAAAAAATATGGTATAATTATGAAATATTAAATATGTAATATAATAATATATTCATTTTATCTAAATTCAAATGTTACCCAATCAATGTAATAATTAAATAGAGAAGGAGTTATTTATGAACTATGAAGAACTGACTTTGCAGGAATTAAAGTCTGTAGCAAAGGAATTAGGCATAAAAGGGATTACAAGCCTGAAGAAAAATGAACTGATTGAATTATTATCAGCAGTAGAATTAAAGAAAAAAACGAATTCTAATCAAAAAAATGTGTCGGATAGTAAGTCTAATCAAAAAAATGTGCCGGATAGTAAATCGAATCAAAAAAATGTGCCGGAAAGTAAATTAAATCAAAATAATAAACCGGATAGTAAACAAAACGACGAAAAAGAAAACCCGGTAACAGAAAAAAATGAGGAAACAACAATAGAAAAAACGGTAGAGAAAAAGCCCGTTAAGACAAACGTCATTGATTCTTCGTTAGACAGCGGAAAAGAAGCCAATGGTATTCTTGAAGTAATGGATGGTTACGGTTTTATCCGATGTGAAAATTATTTGCCCGGTGAAAATGATATCTATGTTTCACCTGCACAAATTAAACGTTTTAATTTAAAAACAGGAGATATTATTGTTGGTAACCAAAAGGTTAAGACTGAAAAAGAAAAGTTTGCGGCATTGTTATATTTGAAGTCAGTTAATGGATATTCTCTTGAGGAAGCTGTTAATAGAAAAAATTTTGAGGATTTAACTCCTATATTCCCGGATGAACGAATTCAATTAGAAAATGAAAATTCAAAAGGTATTTCTCTAAGAATTATGGATTTGTTGGCGCCTATTGGGAAAGGTCAGCGTGGTATGATTGTTGCACCTCCGAAGGCCGGTAAAACAACATTGTTAAAGCAGATTGCCATAAGCATTAGCAGAACCTATCGTGATATGCATTTAATTGTATTATTGATTGATGAACGCCCGGAAGAGGTGACAGATATTCGCGAGTCTATAGAAGGTCCTAATGTAGAAGTTATATATTCTACTTTTGATGAGTTACCGGAACACCATAAACGGGTTTCAGAGATGGTTCTCGAACGTGCAAAAAGATTAGTTGAGCATAAAGAGGATGTTGTGATTTTATTAGATTCCATAACACGTCTTGCAAGAGCTTATAATCTTACCGTTCCGCCAAGTGGTAGAACTTTAACAGGTGGTTTGGACCCTGCGGCACTTCATATGCCCAAAAAGTTTTTTGGTGCTGCAAGAAATATGAGAGAGGGTGGCTCCTTAACTGTATTGGCTACAGCATTAGTTGAAACCGGTTCCAAAATGGATGATGTTGTTTTTGAGGAATTTAAGGGAACAGGTAATATGGAATTGGTATTAGACCGGAAATTATCAGAAAAGCGTATTTTCCCGGCAATTGATATTGCAAAATCAGGTACAAGAAGAGATGACTTACTTCTTAGTAAGTTAGAACAGGAAGCAGTGTATGCCATGCATAAAGAGTTATCAGGGGCTAAAAGTGAAGAAGCCATTGAGGAAATTCTCAAGTTATTTGTTCGTACAAAGGATAATAAAGAGTTTTTGGAGTTAATAAAACGTTCCTTATTAAGAAAGTAAAAAAATGCTTGCATAAAGAATACTGTTATGGTAAACTGTAGAAGTTGTTTAGGCGGGTTGGAATCTGCCAATATATTTTGAGAGGTGTAAGAAATGAAAGAAGGAATTCATCCAAATTATTATCAGGCAAAAGTAATTTGTAACTGCGGT
>JBJENY010000108.1:0-35894 GCA_051880435.1 Lachnospiraceae bacterium
GCTTTTCTCATGCTATATCCTCCTTATTTTGTAATTGGACAGGCGTTTGCAAAACGCATATATATCGTTTCACAAACGCCTGTTATAATGGGATTATGATAGCACACATAAATATTCAATTGGTTTTTTCCCGACAAAATGCAGGAATCAGCCGACGAAATTCATATAATTTCTCCACATACTCTCACCTCAAAACTTTAACCACCATTTATCAATCGACTGCTGTTCCAGAATATCCGGAATTATCTTTGCAAACTCTCTTAAGGCATCATCTTTATTGTAAAGTTCCAGATAATCTTTATAAATATATCCACCAATCCAGGTCTCTTCAAAATCTTCTATAGATCTTATCACTTCATCAACATCTACATATAAAAAAAATCGTTTTTTTATGTTTTCTCCCACCTCATGGTATTCTTCCAATAGCTCCCCTAAATCTGTATACTTAGACGACACATCATTTATCAGTGAAATAGATCCATTCTCTAAATAATCAACAAATATCATAACGATTCTTCTGCTATCTGCCTGCATTCTGGGTAAATACAACAAGTGACTAACAACTTTGGGACTACTTGGATCGACTTCTTTGGGACTACTTGGATCGACTTCTGCATAATCAATTGACAAAATAGTGCTTATTTCATCATCCAATCCTGCAGAAACAACCGATAAAATATCATTTAATACACATACCTTTTCATATGTATCAAGATTTTTATAGTACATGTATTTATTATCTATATAATCCTTGATATCCGGCAATTGCATTTTCCAATCATACTTAAACAAAGTAAAGAAATTTACCGAATTATACGTACCATCCGGATACCGATAAAGTTGAAACCACTCACCAGTCTTATTAACCAATTCCCTACCTTCCGAGTTTGACTTATAATCCAATATCAAAGGTATGACTTGTCCTTTGAATTTAAAGTTTTCAATTTTTAACGGATAAAACCATTCAACTACCGGCGTATCTTCATATATGCCCAAATCAGCTATATATGCAAAAAGCAAATCAAAATCCTCAAAGCTTCGAATCCAATCTGCAATTCTGCAATCTGTATGTTTTACTTCCGTATATATTCCAAGCCTGGAATTTCTCAAAAGCATTAGTGTTTCCTTCATTGCTTTACTAAGATTATGTATGGCATAGGTATCGTCACGTCCCTGTTCCCGAAAATGCATATTATCCACGAACTTAACATCATAAGTTTCTTTCATAAACCGTAAGGATAATTCATCTGAAAAAGGCTGTAATTCACTATCCAGAATGTCGTCAAATTTCCTCAGAGGTTCATGGCATAGATCTCTGGCAAACTTTACTTTTGCAGCACTTTCCGGAAATACATATATTGTTTCTTTAAAATGAAATAATTTACATACTTTCATTCTTCTATCTCCTTTGGTTATATATATTATTTCATGTGGAAGACTTTAATTTTTCTATCTCTTCCAATAAATCCTTGGGAATATCCTTGTCATTTAAAATGTATAATTTGGCCTTAGCCTTTAAAATATCTAACTCGCTAAGCTCCTCCACCTCACCACCACACAGAACATCCTCATCATCATCATTTAATCCGTATTTTTCAAACAGCTCTTCTATTCTTCTCCATTCCGCCAACTCTTCATCAGATATCTTTTTGAATTTCCTGTTTAACATACTATTTTCATACCTCCATTCTTTCCTTTACAACAGAAAATAAATTCAATTAATGTTATTATATAACTAGTTATATTGCATTTTTGCAATTTCATAAAAAATTTTTAAATTACCATTTTGCACTTTTGCACAATGCGGTTTCATATCATGATATATAATAATATCCAGGGAGGGAAATGTATGAAGCATCAAAGAACAAACCTTGCATTTCATGTTCCAATGTACCGTTATGATGGTAAACATTTAATTCCTGTTGATTATATTGATTTCAGAAATTCCTTAATTGGATTTCTAAAATCAAAAGGAATTATGAGAATTAATAGCCGAATGGAAAAGAAACAAATAGAACATTATGAATTTGAGGAAGAAATTTTATCCATCCAATGTGATGCAACGATAAAATCCCTTTTCATAGAAGGATATATTCACTTACTTACAAAATACGATGACATCTTCCAACACGCATTCTATATTTATGGCGAGAATGGTTTCAACCATTGTATTATAATTAACGACAAGGATATTACCATTACATAGCATCATAGTTTTTAACAATATCATAGAAAATTAGCAATGAATATCGTTGATAAAAAATATGTTAAAGAAAAACACATTCAAAACTTATAAGATTGTATTGGTCAGGAGGGATTCATTTGGGAAAACTTTATCTACGAAAAACAGCAAAAGCAGAAGGCTGCTGGACAGACACAACCGCACCCAAACATAAACATAATTATTCCATTGAATCAAATGTTGAACTTTCCCAGCCGGATGGAATCTATTATTTTCATGTCATGAAGTGTGCATATTGCAGTTCATTCAGGTGCATTCCTACAGAGGCATCCATGCATGGATACATACCAAAACCCATTGAAGGCTTACCAACCGTAAAACTTTACAGAACACATAAATCAATTGGATTAAAGGGGGCAAGACTTCATGATTTATAATACTCTACTGCTCCCATAACTATCCGAATCCTATAACTGATAACTTTACAAATGAAAAGGCATAAATATCGAAAAATCCATTACATCCCCTCTCTTGGAAGATCATTAAATATTGACATGATATATTTACACTTTCGTATTTTTTCCTTCTCTTCAACTGTGACAGCCTTACCAAAACAAATCAATTCCCCTTCATAATCATTTACCAAATCATCTTCTGATACTTTTTTGGGATTTGCCAATACAACAGGCACATCGATTATATTGTCAAACCAGCTTCTTCTAACAATATCACCATATCGGATGGTTCTGTCTTCAATTGTTACAATTCCTCTCTCTTTGAATTCTGCTAATAGGCTTTTCGATTTTTTCCAGCATTTACATACCACACCCAGTTGTTTTGCATTCAAGCAATATTCTTCAGGTTCTCCATCATCTATTATTAAGTATTCTGTTGTATCATATTTTTCCGATGCAGATTTTTTATCCTCCATTTAACATGCTCCTAATTATCAAATTTCCTTCATCTGTTGCATAATTTCTTATTATTTACAAATTTTGTATCTTATTATAGAAATATATATTTTGCATTTTTGCAATATTATGATAAAATGAAGCTATTATCAGACGTTTGTGAAACGCATAAAAAGCTACTATTTATAAAAGGAGCATCTATATGAACAATATTCTTTATATTATCAATGTCTTACGTAATTTTAGCAGTAAAACGAAACCATTAACCAGAAAAGAAATCACGGAATACCTAAACAAATACTACGATCCTGCAAACAACAATTTTTTAAGTGAAACCACAACTTATCGGGATTTAAACACATATCTACAGGAAACTCCCTTTTTAAATGATATGTCAGACTTAAATGATATGTCAGATTATGATGTAAGACCTGCTAATTATAAAATTCATTCCTTATATAAAAACCCAAATCCAACATCCGATTCCGATATGTACATTGATGTAACAGACGAAAATGAATCCTTTGATGACCTTTCATTCAATAAGAATGGGAAACGAAAAAAAGCACCAACAGCCTATTATTACTATGAACCATTTATTCCGGAAGAAGAAATAGTGAACTTAATTAATATGGTGGAAAGTCATCCTTATTATACAAGTGAAGAAGTAATCAGGATAACCAATATGCTCAAAAGCATAGCACCTGCTTATTTTAACAATCGGAATAGCGAACCGGATAACGTAAAAAAAATGAGAGCAGATAATTCCACATTACAATATAATCTCCATGATTTACACAGGCTCATTAATGAAAAAGCAGATATCATAATAGAGTATTCCTATTACGATGAAAATAAAGATTTAATTCCTCATGAAGGTTATCCACAGCGGATAACCCCTTACCAAATTGTATGGGCAAACGGTTATTGTTATCTGATTGCCTATAATCCCCATCACGATAACATAACGCACTATAGGGTTGACCGCATTACCAATATTGAGGAAATTGAAGATGGCACCGAACACGATAACATCGGAAGGAAAAATCCTGTATCCCACTCTATAAACTATGCAAAGGCACATCCGGCTATGAGTAGCGGAAACACCGGTTCCATTTCTCTGTTATGTAAGAAAAGCAGCAGTATTGTAAACCGTATATTAGACAGCTTCGGCATGAATACAAATATCAGGCCTGCATCAAAGGAACGTATCAAACAGGTATTCCCTTCCCATCCGGACCGCAATCCGGAAGAATGGTTAGACATCACCTGTCCGGACATCAATCCATATGGAACTGCACTTTGGGCAAAACAATACTGCACAGAATGTGTAATCTATGCTCCAACAGATTTGGCGGAGCAAACGAAACGGGAATTACAGGAAGCAGCAAATATGTATGAGCGGCAATGATGCCGCTCATATTTTTCTTTTATTTACTGATGATTTGATATTATCCTTTGCAGACATACTTACCATATTTGCACAATATAGCGCAATTATTCCATTATGCTTCTTTGGGCGGTTCCGGTCTCAAATCTAAAAAGAGTTTACTGATATCTACATTTCCCTGATTTAATTCCCGTATATATTGTATATACTCCAATAATATGTCTTCATATTCACCTTGATTAGTTCGACCTAATACGGCACGATATGTATTTAATGTCTGGATTAATCGGGAATGATAATTTTCTTCCTTGGTATCCGGATAATATAATGCCTGACGTGATATTCTCTCCGGTTTTATTTTTATCATTGTAGTATCTTTTAATGCTTTCCAATCACATCCCCAATCCGGAAAAATGCCACTTCGGGTATCTATATTATAAGTCTTAAATATCTCCTCCATTTTCTCAAACACATCAACCCAATCTTTGATTGATTGAGGCGACCATTTTATATCTTTCATCTTTACATATTGTCTAACATATCGAACAACATTCTGACGTATGTAATGGGAACGGAATCGATTTACTCTGCCATCTCTTTGTTCATATCGAACCGGATTATATTCCATTTTCCAATGTACCAGATTGTTACAGTACCAATGGAAATCAAAACCTTCTTGTCCAATAGAAGTAGTTACAAATGCAAATGGCAAGAATGGAGATTTAAATACCTCTAACAAATAATTAAAATAGGTTGATGCTTCTTCCTTATCTTTTTTAGGCTTTTCACCCCAATAAGCACCAGCATATACACTTTCCATGTATTCTATGTACTTCTCTTCTTTATGATTCGACTCCAGCGTAAACTTTACATCTTTCTTTTTTTTCTCATCACACGTAAGCGTTATCTCTTTCTTTTTCTTTTTTTTCTCATCATATGTAAATAATTTAATTTGCAGGGTAGACTGCATATCCTGAATTCTGGAAAAAATTTCTTTCAGTTTGTCAAAAATCTCTGTTATATCCCCTAAATCCTGCACTCCTTTTTCGTAATCAGGCATTAACTGTTTGTCCGTCAGATACATAAAAATATATTCGTCTAATACAGCAAAAATATTACCCTGTTTTAAATACTGTAACAGTGTCTGCCAATACTCCCTTTTCCAATCCTTCTCTTCCCAGTCTTTCACTTCATCATATGATTTTTTCTGCTGAAATAAATTACGTATAATCACATATTTTGCATAGTCAGTATAAAAAAGTTTATAAATACTTTTACAGATATTTTTAATATTATCATCCATATTTTCAATATCCGCTTCAGACCATTCATTATTATTCAAAAGTAAATTTTTCATATTATAAAAATAATATCTTAAATTTCCCGATTTGGTCGAATTCGGATTATCATTCTTTAAATCATCCCACCAATGTGCCGGCATTTCGTTACCGATTTTGTTCATAATATTTGAAATCATCACTGCAACATCGGGGATACCGGATATATGCTCGTTAATATATTCTTCACATTCCTTATTCCGTTTTGCATTCATATTATGGCACAACAGAAATCCAATTGCCTGTGGCGTAGATGCATATTGTGAAAAAATCAATGTTTTAGACGGACGCGGGTATATGTCATTATATTTTTTAAAATCGCCTTCCAAATCATAATGAGGCATTGTTGGTGGTAAGAAGAGCAGATTTCCACAATGTTTCTCTAACAATTCCTGTAATTTTTCATATTTTGCATGATGAGAATTTAAAACCTGACCATCCTGCCTTTCCTTCTCATTTATCATATAATAGGGATTGTACTTTCGATTATTCAGATTTCCCACATAAACTGAATCTGACAAAATCCTTTCTGTTCTTGAATACTGTCTTTCATTCATTCCAAATACAAACGAATAGAAATAGGGATTTGCCTTTCTTAAATCTATAGGCATGTAAGGGATTATCATTTTTTTAGCCATATCTATTTTTTTTGTAGAAATAACTACCCATTGATTATTTTCCCATGACAAACGAAATACATTTTGAGAATCATCCAACGGAAGCTTTATTATAATATTACTATCACCGGGGGCTTTTAAACATACATCTATCCCATTATTAATATCATAATGTTCTTTTGGTAACGTTTCATAACTGCCTTTATTATCAGACACTCCATAGCCTTTTATCCCTTTAGTAAAGAATACAAACTTATAATCTGCTGATATAGATAGCACAATATCCAGATATACTTCACCCGGATTTGCTTTACATTGTTCTAGAATATCTGAAAAATTATTCTCTATCTCATCATCTGAAATCAAACTGTACACCGGCTGACTCCAGTCATTGTCTATGACCTCTGCATATGTAATATTATCCATATAATCCTTTAGTTCAGCATTATCGAAATTCTCCGATTTCGTATCGTCAGGTAAATCATAATACCGTTCTGTCCTGATAATTCCAACATTACGTATATACTCATTTTGTTTTTGTATTAAAGATTTCACTTTACCAAAATCAGCTTTATTTTTCATTGCCACTTGAATACATTTATTATTTTTATCCCACAGTTTTAAAAACCACTTCTTCCCATTTATCTCAGCCATATAACGAAACATGTTATATAACTCCACATCCAAAGAATCATCACCTGTAGATATTTTTGTATCTCCTTCATTCCATTTATTTTGATAATACTCAATATCACCAATTCTTGTCGTATATTTAAATGGCGTTGCACTCATAAGCAATATCTTCTGTTTCGGGTTTTTATTATGTAATAAATTACTGATAATCAAACACATTTCATTATCTGCGGTTTCTTCTCTGAACAGATTGGAATAATTCTGGATTTCATCCACAATTACCAAATCCGGTGACATCGTATCTATATCTGCAAGGAATATGGCCTGTTTTAAAAATGCCATAGCTCTTTTTAATGCGCCCTTTTCAAAATAGAAATTCGGTTGTAAAATCTGAGTCTTCTGTTTTTCCCAATTAACTCCATATTTCAACCGAATATATTCATATGCAACTGCTTCGACTATTTTCCCGGTAGGAAATGATTGATTTGACCAATCTATGTTACTTTCATTTTTCTGAATATATGAAATAGCAGAAGTATATAAATTATATCCTTGTTTTTCAAAAAATTTTTCAATTTCTTGTTTAATATTAGTATCAATGTTATTATAAGATTCTTTAGGCTTCGTCACTTTTTCACTTATTTGCCCTCTTATCGTATTATCAGCCAGATTCTTTTTAAATAATTGATAGAAATTATACTCGTCATTTAGTTTTTGAAAGCATAAATATACTTCATGGGCAATTTGTGTTTTATTCACTCCCTGCTGGTTCAAAAACTGTTTCAGCTGTACCACTCTCACATGGTCAATAAAATAGAATTGTTCTACTCTATTCTCAAAATTCTCTATTATGCTTTCTGCAAATTCCGTTTTTCTCGAATTTTCTTTAAAAAGATAGGGTTTTATATATTCCACATATAGATTTATATCTTGTATATATGAATTAAGTTCTTCCAGAGTATTCGGTTCTTTTTTATTACCAACATATACTGACAGCAGATTGTCTTCATTTAATTTTGCTACCACCTGATTATACTGTTTCCCACAATTTCTTATCACCGAAAACAAATCTAATTGCTTCCATATTGCACATAAAATCAACCTTTCCTTTATTGTTCCTGGATGATCATATGCTAAAGAGGTTCGTGGTGTCATACATTCCAATTGCACAGTATGATTGCTTTTTGAATGTAATACTTTATCCGATACCTGTTGTTTTAAAAATTGGAGACTCAATCGGTCAATAGTAATTCGTTCTGAATGCCGATGACCATTATTATCTGTATACAATAACTTTACTTTTTCTTCCTTTTTCTCATAACCATGAACCAATTTTTCTGCATTTGCCAGTGCCAATGACTGATTACCACAAACATAACATACTTTTAAAGATTGGTTATCCCCTCGTTTCTCCTTTAGAAATTGAAGCTTTTCTATTACCCCTCGTGCTACAATAGTTTTACCCAGTCCAACCTCATCTGCTAATAAAATACATTTTTTACCCCCATTATATTCTTTTATAATATGTTTAATACTATTCCTTTGAAAGGCTTTAGGCTCCATTTTCAATGTTTTCTCTCCTTTGTCCTATGTAATTCATCTTTTCTATTGGAAACATTTCGGATTCTGGTCAATATGTCATCCCTATATTTCTCGCGTTTATCTTCATCCTGTTCATCCTCTAAAACCCGGGATATCACTTCAAAATAAGAATCTTCCAACAGAATTTTGTATGTAGATCCTCCTGATTCTTTTTTCGTTTTGTAGCTTCCTCGACTAATTGGATTTCTGTATTGAGATAGCAGATATTTGGCAATCTCTTCTTTCTCCTTTTCTTCTATGTAAAGTGCAAGCTCCTTATTCCATTTTTCCTGATCCTTTTCTGCAATATTTTCTTCTATAAAAATAATTCGTTTCTGATTACAATAATTGTCGTCATCAGAATATATTAGTTCCAAAGCATTTATCGCCTTTTCAGAAGAAATGGTTATATCCGTTGTTTCTTCTATTTTTCCCTTAGAGCTCAATTCACGCCTGTTGGAGTGTTCTCCATACAACTGAATTGCCAATGATGCATCTTCCGGCAAATCCGGTTTGGATTTTAACTTCACATGATATTCCCATTTCATATCCTTAAAGGTCACAGCCACAACTTCTACATCAACCTTTGCCAAATTATAATCATCCCTTTTTGACACTGTTGATTTCTCAAGTTCATTATCCGATGCAATATCACCTTCCAAGAACTCAACTCTTTCCTTCTCAAAGGTGTCTTTAATCTTATCCCAAACCGATGATTCATCAGAATTCAACTCCAATTTAACCATTAATTCCTTATTTGAACCTGTTAATGCTCTTTCTGAAAAATTAGCCGAACCAATATATATGGTTAATTTTTTTCTTTTTCTAAAAATGTATAATTTCCCATGAAGTGGAGACTGTTCCTGTGTTTCTTTCCAGTAAAACAGATGCTCCAAGATTTTGTCATTTGGCTCCTTTATATTTGTTAAAAAATCATTCCAATCAGCAGAAAACCGATTCGATACGAAATAAAAATTACGTAATTCGCACATTTTTTTTACATAGCTTCCAGAAAAAAATGGAGAAAAGATAATAATCTCATCACAACACTCCCAATCTTGATTCAAAGTCAAATTGTCCGATTTCAAATCCCTAAATAGTGCTGTTCCAAATATCGCCCCATCATAAAAAGAAACCGAAACTCTATTATCATTTTTAACTTGAAATTTATATTTTTTTAAAAAATCAAAGTTTTCTCCATCATTTATTTGATTTAGAACATCTGCCAAATTACATCCATTACAAACTTCATTTGTAGATATTTGATTATTGTTTTCATTTTTATTAAAGATACCTTCTAACTCAATTCCTACTTCACAGTAACTGCTCTTTGTCATATTCATACTGGATATATATATTCTGCATATATTACAATCATTATTCTTATATTCAACAATGATATATTTAGGATGATAAACCCCCGTATCTACTATCTGTCCCATCAAATAGCCTTCTTTTTTATAAATGATGGGCCACGCTGATTCCCCATCACTGTGAAGATTATTCTTATCATAACTTATCTGAATGTTACAATCCGGTGAATCCTTAAATTGACTAATAAAATTATGAGCTTGTCCAGCATCTAATCCATAAGTTCCTATCCGAATATTGGTTACTTCTAATCCCTTGATATCCGAAAAAATATCTTTTGCAAAATGCAATTGTATTCTTTGGTTTTCCTTTTTCTTTTGTTCATCCATGATTTATTAACCTTTCTTCTTTTCCAGATAAGAATATAGCCTTTCGTATCTGTTAGTACTATTACTTGAAAATTCTCTATCAATTCCTCCATTAATTCCATCTATTACTTTTTGAATTGGGAAAGAGGGATGTCTAACTATTGATTCTCCCAATTTATCAAACATATTTATTTGTTCATTATCTATCCATAAGTGCCGAAAACCATCCGCCATGATGGAATAAATCTCAAAATTAATGATTGCTTTATACTTTTTCAAAATATCATTCAAATTACTTTCATAATTTTTTGGAGTCCACTTTTTGTTTTGAACCTCATTCTTAAACAGATTAAAAATCTCCCAATTCTCACTCTGATTACAGTTTACAACAATTCGTACAATATAACATTTTTTGTTACCTAGTGAATTTTCAAATGTTTGTTGCTTCGAATTATCATTTTGAAAATTATTATTATCAATTTTTGCATTCGCATCATTTGAATTAACAAATCCAATTCGTTGGATATAACCATTATTATCTGCCGAAGCTATCCCATCAATAATTATACTTACTGCGGATCTAATTATTACCCGCTGACTACTTTCTCTTTCCTGCGAATTTTGATACCATATTTTACTCCATAACTCTTTCACTATGCATTTTGCTCCTTTTTAACATTATTCAAAACATCCAATGAAACAATTACCCAATGACTATTTACATATTTCATCTCACATTATACATACAAATCAGATGTTTTGCCTCCTGTATCTTTTTACATGAATATTATATTGAACAATCTCCCCCGGTGCAAGAATAACCTAGGTATCACACTAACAAAATCAAAGAAACTAAGAACACTGCATTTTACAAACGCTGCAAAAATAATACTTACACACCAAAATTAAGTTTACAACACCATATTCCAGTGTCTCCTTTATTACATTATTTTGACTGCCTTTTCTTCATTTCCATAATAGAAACCGAATGGATTTTTTTTACCCATAACAATCCCTTGTAATTTCGTAACTGCATTGTTTACATCTTCTACTGTTACAACCAGATCCGGTGTCTTTTTTCTTTTTCGGAAATGTCTGAGACTCACCTGACTTATGGTCATTTCTACCAGGTTCCGGATGACACGTGCATTTCCAAACTTCTCCCTATCTAGTTCTTTCACCTGGGAAATATATGCTTCTATCACAGCATGACATTTTTTATCAACCTGGTAGCCATTTTTCTCAAACATTTTCATTCCGATGTCCAATAACTGTTCATTACTATAATCCTTAAATTTTACAAATCTTTTTATTCGGGATTTAAGACCCACATCCATATTCATAAGCTCTTTTGCCTCTTGCGGATACATTGCAAAAACCACCATGACATCCTGTTCCTTTTCCATATATCTGACAAACTCCTTCAGTGCCTCATCCACAAAGCCTCCTGTATCTCTTTGCAGAAAAAATCCTGCCTCGTCCACAAAAAGGATTCCACCCTTTGCCTCTTCAAATTTCTTTGCAACCATAGGGGCAGTATGACCTACATAAGAACCTACCAGATCTTTTCTTGTAGCCACAACACAGGTTCCATTTCCACAGCCTTCTTCTGCTAAAATGTTTGCCAGCATTTGAGCCACTGTTGTTTTCCCTGTTCCCGGTTTTCCATAAAATACCATATGCTGATGTCCCGGCTGTAGGTTATCATTATACTGTCCTTCCTTTACATAAGCGACCAGCTCCTCCGTAGCTTCTTTTACTTCCTCTAATCCCTGCATTTCCATCAGACTGTCCCATGCACTGATTTGATTTATAGTAATCAGACGGTTAAAATCCTCCGGCTGTAAGCTTCTTCTTCCATCATCTTTTTGTGCAACACGAGCAGCTTCATCTAATAAAACAGCCAGATCCTCTTCGCAAAACAAATCCCCTCTTTGCATTTGCACCCGACATAGCAAATCTTTCTTTTGCACCCTCTCGGAAAGTGTATATGCTGCATCTTCCAGTAAATAGTCCAATATTCCTAAATAATATCTGTTATCCGGCTTTGGCATTGTCACCGGTTCAAATCCATATTCATAAATTAACCGCAAAACGGCCGGTAGCTTTAATTGTTCAGGTTGTATGGCAACATATTGATTTGGATTTGTACTAAATGTAATTGCCTGAATGACTTGCTCCATTCCGTACTCGCTATTTAATCCGGTAAATAAAACATGCTGTTCCGGTCTTCCGTTGCTTGCCACAACCACTGAACGGTAGACAGCCTCTTTTTTATCACAATTACGATAGGAACGAAAATCTATATGCACCAAACTATTTCCGGATTCATATTCGTCATACTCATCATACTCGTCATATTCATCAAACGTACACCATTCCTCCTCATCCTCAGTGTCATCTTCTTCCCTTTGGTTAGCCAATAACGCCGCCACTTTATATGCCACATTTTTATCATCCCCAACAAGTAAAAGCTTTCTTTCTTCTCTTTGGTAATCCTCCTGTGTAAATGCGTTCAACCATTTTACATAAGGGTTGCTTTCTTCATTCCCATTACATTTGTTTTTACAGGAAATGATTTCAAAAGGAATCTCCGGCTGTACCAGTTTACCGGATTTTAGTAAAACCTCATACTTTTGTTCAAACTTATTTTTAAAATAATCCATCTTCATTTCCTCCTTTTCATAAACGATTGTATGTTCCGGATATAGGTTAACAAAATCTATTTTGCATTTTTGTATAAACCATTTATTCACTTCATCCTTAACGTAATTTTCTAAATGCCGTGATACAGGGAATCATATGATAAAGCTCCTTATGACTCATACAATATTCCAATGCAGCATCTATATGTTTTCCTCTGAACAGACCTCTTTTCATGGTAAATATTAGCATGTCTTCTCCACATGACTTTAGTACATGGATTTGCAACCAGTTAAGCGGAAGACTGTCATCATAGGAAAACTGTTCCACCAATTGAATCCATTCATTATGATTGATTTCTTTCAAATAAACTATATTTTCAAAAACCATATTCTCATTTGAGACATCCGGTTGTTTCTGTAAATCCTGGGGCAAATCAATACTCGAATCTCTAAATACAATGGTGTTATCCAAAACAATTTTTTTATTAGTAAGTATTTTATAAATCCGGAACGCAAAACACAGTTCGTTACCATCCAGCACGATTCGGTATTGCTCCCTATTAAATGAACACCATTTCACCACCTGAATCAAAAGCTGATGAAAGTAAAAATCTTTCGGCAGATATTTTCTCAATAAAGCCAGCAACTTTTTTTCTAATGATTCATCTTGTCTTTTTCCAAATCTGTTATCATAATGACTGTAGTAGGACATATAATTCTCCAAAACAAATTCAAAAAAAGCATTTCGAAGTGCTTCGTTTTTCTTATAGTACTGTCCAATCCTTTCATAAAGGAAAGAAAGAGAATCCATATTTTCCACAATGAATCCATCCTTAAATTCCATCATACGTAAAAGCTTTATTTTATTACAATCCGATAAGGGAACAAGTTTAAGTAGGATTTGCATTACCTGACAGCATACACCTAAACCATTTCCTGAAAAAAAATTATCCAAATTATTGTTTACAATGTTTTTCAAATACCTTGGTCTTTTTTTCCCGATCAATGTAAGAGTTTTCAAAAATGTTTTTCGGTATACGGATGCAGAACCAAACATATCCATACAAATATCTCCTTCAAACCGGATATGCGAAAAATTAACTGCCTGCTGCCTTCTAACTTTGTTTTCCTTGGAAAATTTTCTTTTTTCCTGTGCCAGCTGATGCCATAAATCAAGCCGCAAAGCATTGGGCATATGAGGATCTCCCATTACAAACTGTCCCAAAAGAAATCTTAATGGAACTGTCCTTCCCATATTGATACATAATCCGGATATCTCATCTATATGTAATCCCGGATACTGTTTTGTTGTAGCATATCCCGATTCTATCAGGCTATTTACCAAATCATAACGCCCCATACAGATTGCCATTAAAACCGGTGGTGCCAAAATAACAATGAAATTCTCTTCTGTTATCTGTTCATTTTCATACTTGTGCTGCACAAACCATCCCTTGTTAAATTCTCCATCAGTAATCCATGCCATTTCCCCTTTGTCATTCACAACAATTTCTTCAGGGTGTTCTAATTGATAACAAAGTACTTCTCTGTTATAGCATTCCGGTTTTATCAGTATCTCTTCTATCACATATTGTTTTTTTTCATTAAAACCAAAGTCACTTTTTGATATGGCCATGTTGTTCTCCTTTTCCCAATCAACTGCTTATTAAAAAATGCTTATGGCTGCATCTCTAACGCATAATTCCTTTTGCAAACCCGGATATAGTCCTTGTTTTTTGTTTTTGTTACTGCCATTAAAAACACATCCCGATGATTAATCATCTGGTATACCTTCTCAGTTAACATTTCATCATTATCTTTGACAAATCGGAATACATTGCTAATTTCCTTTGATATTACCTGACATTCTTCCGTTAACAGTGCGTTATTCTCATCTCTCCAATGATTGATTTGTCTCATATATTCCTCATCTTCCTCTTGGGTTGACATAGTAAATTCTGAAGACTCCTCCACCCTTAGCTTCCATTCTTCCAACATTTCCTTTTCCTGCTCACATAAAGGTTCATAGGACGGAGAATTTTCACACCACATGGATACCGCATCAGACAGTTTATAAGAACGTCGATTTTGCAGCCTTTCCCATATCCGGGTAGAAATCTCTTCACAGCAGGATAAATCAGGTATCAACCGGTTTGCGATTTGAAGCTTTTCAAAAATATTCCTTACCTCTTTATGGGTTTCCAACAGATAATCTTCTATTACATCCAGTGCATTCCACCATACAGAAACATCCCGCACTTTATATTTTTCCACATACCGGTTTATATTTTTTCCATCAAGGATTGCCTTAATGTCTTTTTCCGTTATGCCCATTTTATACATACCGTAAAATGTATAAAAATTATGGGCAATTTCTCCTGATTTAATAAACTGTCCCACAAGCTCTTCATCCAGAGTCTTCTCCAGCTGCTCCAAACCATATAATGTATGGCTTAAATTCTCCCATCCTCTACAGGTTACCAGCTGCTGATTTCGGTTATTATTTTCACACATATACACATTTGAAGGATTGATTTCCAGATATGCACACACAACCGGATGCATCTTTTTTTCTTTTGCATATGCAAGAAATACGCCGGAATCGAATTCTATGGATATTTTTCGTATTCTGTCTAAGATTGCCGCATCCAGTTTTTTTGCACTCTGATTATACTGTGGTGGATTTCCACATAACACAATAATCCATCCTTCCGGTAATGTATGCATGCCAATATTTTTAGTCTGTAAAAATGCCAGCATGGCAGGGAATATACTGTCGGATATACAGGAAAATTCATCCAACAGTAAAATTCCTTCATCTCTTCCCTTTTCTTTTTGCTCTAACACCTTTGCAATAATTTCTGACATGGTGTATTCCGTATATTTTCCATGTTCTAAATTTTTGATAACCGGAAGTCCCAGCAGACTATTTCTTGTATGATGCGTCAGACTAAAACTTACATAACCAATATCCAGTTCTTCCGCAATCTGCTTAACAATTTCAGTTTTACCAATACCGGGAGGTCCCTCAAGATAAAAAGGCAACCGGTTCACCTCTTCCATACAATACTGTCCATTCTCATTTTTTTGCAAATATACTTCTATGCCATCTTTTATTGTTTTTTTTGCTGCTTCAATTGTATACATTCATTTTCTCCTTTCAAAATAAAACACCTTAATCCATCACAAGCCAGGTAGCCCATTGGGGAATATTCCTGTTAAATGGGTGTCCTGTCTTGTCTAATCCTCCTTTTGGTATCACAAGAAATACAGGATAATCCGGCTGTTTTTTGGGAAACGTTCCCAATGTATCCGTCAGATAAATCAAGGCATCTACCTTTAAATCATCCTCTCTTTTTAGCTCTTCCACCCGGGAAAAAACCGGAACAAAATCGGTACCTCCAAAACCATGTAATTCTAAGCCATTCCCTATTGTCAAATCATCTATAGCAGTAATGCATTGTTCCCTTTGTATGCTTGCATCACATTCCATCAAATAAATGGATGTAAATGTAACAGTTTGTTTTATGTCACGAAAGATATTTCCAATTTCCCTTACAAACAGTTTTGCAATTCTTCCATCACAAGAACCACTTGTATCAATCGCTATCACAATACTGTTTATCTGCTTCACTTCATTTTCCTCATTTGGTTCCACCAAAGGTACGTCGTCATACAGTTCCAAACCGTAACAATATAACATCACATCAAAATTATCTGTTGTATCCCTACACTTCTCCTTTTCTTTTATAAACTGTTTCATCACTTCCTTGTAATTCATTCCGTTTCCTGTTGCCGCAACGACTTGTTTATTGAATGTACCGGAACCACTACCAACTATATGGGAATGCTTTTGTTCCAATATTTTTTGTATACACTCCTCATCAGACAGAGCAGAAGTATCTTTCCCCATAATGATACTTCTGGCTTTTTCCCATTTATCTTTTATTCCGTTAAGTTCCCCGGCTTTTTTCATCATGTTATCTGATTGTTTACCTTCCATATGTTGTTGGAATTCCTGTTTCCCATCATTTTCAGAACAATTATCATAGTCATGAAAATCTTTAGACCAATAATCATGGTCATCCACATAATAATCCTCTGTTTTTTCCATCCACATATTACGGGACTTTTTACTTCTTAACGCCCTGTAATATTCCGAATAGCCTTGAAGAATTGCATCTGTTTCACACTTAAACTTATTATGTGGATTGATGTCCTCCTTCTGTTCCACACCCATTTTCTCCAGCATTACCTTAACCTGAGCATCCATAATTACACTTACAAGCTTTTCATTACGAAACTGCTCTCGCTCCTCAAAATGTCGAAGCATTCCATGCATTGTCATATGTGCAAGCTTATATTCCAAAACTTCTTTACCACTATTTTTTAATACAAGCATTAATTGGTCAGGATTATAATAGATATGCTCTCCGTCCGTACACAGACAGCCCGGAATGTGTTCCCTTACCGGTACAAATTCAAATATATCGATTGCATAAATAAACCGGTATAACTTTGCTTTTATCCCCCGTTTTATCTGAGCAATGATCCTTTCTCCTTCCATCACTTTTTTTGTTTTTTTCTTATACGGTGTTACATATGATTTTGCATGTAATTCCAATTTGGTTAGCATTGTCTCACCTCCTATTGCCAATATATCATCCATCATTATTCAAAAATGCAAAAGGAGTATTCCCCATCCAAGCATTCATACTTGAATAGGAAATACTCCTTATTTTAAATATTATATATAAATCTGTTACATATTTTTGACCATAATCAAATTACTCCGGATAATATGAATGCATATATAACAGCCACCGGTAATACCTATCCCAATACGCAAATTTTTTCCGAATATATTGCCAATAATGAGGAAGGTATTACAGCTGCCAAAATTATACAAAACTGTTCCGGCTATATATCCCGCTCCTATGCATATGATATATTAAGCGGTAACACCGCAAAGCACCCTAACCGGGATATCATATTAATTCTTTGCATCAGCGCTCATATGGACAGAAGAATAACAAGAAGGACATTAGAAGCATTTCATCACCGTGAGCTTTACTTAAAAGATCCACGGGATTTAATTATCGCAACTTATCTTAATAACCTCATCTATGATTTAACCGCAATCAACAATGAATTGTATCAATATGAACTGCCATTATTGCCGGATTCATAAACACAGTATGATTCCGCCCAATTTTCCAGTTTCAGTCCCTTTACCCTGTTAAATTCTTTTATGTTGTTTGTCATCCCCCAAGGGTAACATCCTGCTTATCATACCAATCCAACGCATTCATGAAATCTTCATCGGTATAATCCGGCCATAAATGGTCCTCTACATAAAAATCAGCATACACCGACTGAATCGGTAAAAATCCGGAAAGCCGTCGCATACCACCCCAGCGGATAATCAAATCAATTCTTGAAATATCATCGGAATAAGGTTTGCCATCCTCTTCTATATGAGATAAATCCCATTGCCAGCCATAATTTACCAAAAAATTCACCCGGATTCCACCTCCGTTAACAGGGGTCCTGGTTGTATATGGCAACAACTCTTTTGGAAAGCATTTGGAATTACTATCACCAATTACAAGTAAATCTGCCCCTTCCTTTGTAAGCATGGATACGGCCTCCACGCAGGCTCTTTGAAATGCCCTAAATTGTTCTGTCGGACGTTTGCAATTATCCACAGTAAAACCATAATATGTGATTTCCTCTATTCCATTCGCTTTTGCCAGCTGTAACAGCTTAAGTCCCGGTTCCAATCCATATTGGTATCCATCCTTTTTTTCCATTCCGTTACCTGCTGCCCAACGTCTGTTGCCATCAGGAATAATACCAATATGCTTTGGTTTATGTTTACTCATACTCATCACCTCATACATGAGTATTGCCATACATTTTTCCTTTATTCCGATTTTATGGAAACCTTTGGAAGATTCCACTGAAATCTGGCTGCCAATAGGCGAAGTACCAACACGAAAACCACTGTAAATCCTGTTGCAAACGTGGCATATCCGGCACGAGCCAGCCACAAATATAATAAAGCACCTAAAATAGAAGCGGTTGCATATACATGCTTTCTAAAAATATAAGGCACATTTCCGGCAAATATATCCCGCATGACGCCACCACCAACACCGGTTACAACTCCCACAAACATAAGAAGTACAACATTATGATAGCCTAATTGTTCCTGCACATATCGAATACCAAGAACAGTAAATGCACCAAGTCCAACCGCATCTGATACTAATAATGCACCATTCCATATCCGACTGTGAATTTCTTTTTTCTGTTTGGATAAAGCAACACCAACCATAAATGAGGCAAAAGCCACAAATAAAGCAATAAACGCATTGCGGGAATTTTGAAATGCAGCCGGTGGAAACTGTCCCATTAACACATCTCGTAATACACCACCACCTACTGCTGTTACCAGACCAAGCACTAATACACCCAACAAATCCATTTCTTTTTTCATTGCTTCAATGGCTCCGGAAACGGAAAATGCAATTGTCCCAAGTATCTCTAAAAATATCATTCTTCTACTCCTGTTATTTGTGTTCCTCTAACCACCGAAGTGCGGTATATACATAAACTGCGCTACCACAATCTAATGCATCCTCATCAAATTTTACCATTGGATGATGCTGTGGATATTGATAACCTTTTTCCGGTTGTCCCGCTGCTAAGGCAAGCATAATAGAAGGAACCTTATGACTTACATAGGCAAAATCCTCAGAGCCCGCCGACTTAGAAGAGCTTCCACCACCACTTAATGCATTAAGCTGGGCAACAGAAAAAGCTTTCCCATCCCCTAACAACTCCTTCACATATTTGTCTGCACACTGGGATAATTCCTTATCATTCACTAACGTCGGACATCCACTGCCAAAGGAAACTTCCGCACTGGCACGGAAAGCCTTCGCAACACCTTGGGCAATCTCTGTCATTCTTGTTTTTAACATTTCTCTTGTATTCTCATCAAAGGTACGAATACTTCCACCCATAACCACTTCATCCGGAATTACATTGGCTGCGGTACCGGCATTCATGGTTCCAATGGTTAAAACTGCCTGTTCACTCATAGCAAGTTCTCTGGCATGTAATTCCTGCAGTGCAATTAAAATATGGGCAGCAGCTGTTAATGGATCAATACCGGTATTGGGCATGGAACCGTGACAGCCCTTACCGTTTACTTTTATTTCAAAATAATCTGCAGCCGGAGCACTAACTCCCGGTGCTGAAACAACGACTGTACCCGGTTCAAAAGGCATACCTGCCATAACATGAATCATTAATGCTGCATCTACATTAGGATTTGTTAATAATCCTGCCTCAATCATGTCATTGGAGCCCTCAAATATTTCTTCTGCAGGCTGAAACATTAGTTTCACAGTACCTTCAATTTCATCCTCATGCTGTTTTAATATTCTTGCTGCACCTAACATCATAGCGGTGTGCATATCATGGCCACAGGCATGCATACAACCATTTTGGGATGCAAATTCTACGCCGGATTCTTCTTTGATTGGTAACGCATCCATATCTCCCCGAATCATAAAAACCTTTCCGGGCTTTTTCCCGCCAGCCATTGCAACAAGTCCTGCCCGACCACATTCCACAGGCTCATATCCCATCTCCTCTAGTTGCTTCTTCACATAAAACACAGTATCTTCAATATCAAAACCGGTTCCAGGATGAGCATGAAGATATCTTCTGTCAGCTATGATTCTATCCTTTAATGCACCTGCTTCTTCCATTATTTTTTTTGCTTCCATCAAAAATCATCTCTTTCCTATTATTTTTTATATATTGTACCATAAATTAGAAGTTCGTATTCGAAAAAAGAGATAGCATAATAATGAAACTATCCCTTTTCAAACAACTATTCTATTATGGTCTGTTAACTTTAATCATTTCCACTTCAGTTCCGTCCATACGAAACTTAAATCGCGCCTCATCAACCACCTGTCCGCTCCGGAGAACTTTTACACCCAGATTGGTTTTATCATTAAAGTTTCCTACATACGCACTGACACCATCAATGAATAATTCATATTGCTTATCCTTAATTTGGTATGTGATATTACCAATTTCTGTTTCTTTTTCCAGTCCCTCCTGCCGGAAATCATCTAAGACTACAATGTCCTTCCCTTTATTTTTTACAATAATAAAATCTGTTTTTTCACTTAATTGATTCGCATCAATCCCAAGATTACAAAGCATTTTTATCATTGTATCGTTGTTCACAATATTTTTATCCTTCATATCCAATACTACATCAACATTGTCATCTGATAACAGCATTAAATATTTAATGACATTTTCCTGTGCCCGCAAATTGTCATTTTTAAATGCCTCATATTCCTCATAATCTTCATACCAATACTGATAATCTGTATTCGTTCTTCTGTCAGGAATCTGGTAATGCTCTACAAGATAATCTCCTATATACTTTGTTATTTTACGTGCACCGGAAGGATTCAAGTGATTCTCATCATAAAAATCTGTCTGATAATCAACCAAATCCATATCAAGAAAATTAATATAGTTTACTCCATATTCTTTTGCGATATCATATGCGTAATTGGATTCCATTTGTCTTCCTTTGTTTCCGGGAAAAGGCAAATAAGTTAACAAAACTTCAATTCCTCTGCTCTGGCAATCCTCAATCATTTTTCTCAGATATTCTTCGCCTACAGTTCCGGCTTCCATTTTTAAACCGGGATCAATCCTGTTTAATTTTTCATTAGAAACCCTGATTCTGGATTCTGCACCCTTTTCCAGGTTTGGACTTACATTAAAATCATTTTCTTCCAAAGCATTCCATCTGGAATGATAGACAGAGTAATCCCATAACAAACCGATTTTTGTTCTAGGTTCTCCCAATTCGCTGGCATCTTTTTTACTTAAAGCTTCTTCCAAAATCGGATCATCTGAAAGATCCCATATTGCTTTTAATTTCGTTTTTGATATTGGAAATGCATCAAGGGATAAATGCATATATGCAAATTCATCTGAACATTTCCAATTATTGCTAAGGGTAAAACAGTCTATTACAACAACCTTTGGTGTTGTATAATCAAAAGCATTCTCCATGGTCCAATAGGTGGTAGCTAACATATTACTATGTCCGCCCAAATTATAAGAAACAATACCATTGGAATTCCATAATTCCATGGGAAAAATACCATTTATCACATGACTTGTTCCCATAAAAAGAACATCAAAATCCTCTTCCTGTTTAAAAAAATCAGCATACTTGACGTCACTGGACTTCCGTTCCATTACATTCGTTAATGGCACCAATAAACATACAGTTAAACATATTACCATGATACAACTTAATATTTTTTTCAATTTATCAATCATCTTAAGTCTCCTATGTTAAAACTGAAAATAAATAAAATTAGCTTCGTTAAACTGTGGTCCCCAAATTCCAAAGGTTAAAATTGCAACAATGGACACTGAAATGATAATCCATCTAAACCAATAATCCTGCTTCATAATAACCTCTCTGATTTTAATTCCTTTGTGCTTACAAACATCTGCACCAAGTAAAATCATCATGGATACAATCATCAGCCAGAAATTTTTTATATCTAAACCACATTGATAAATAGAGCCATCAAAAAGAATCCAAGGATTATTTACTGTAAACATTTGTTTTATGATTTCAATACTTTCTGTTAAACTACCGGCCCTAAAGAAAATCCAGGCAAAATCAACCAAAACAAATGTAACAAGCATTTTTGCTAATTTATGTGCCATGGATTCTCTGTGTAATCCAAACACACTAACCAATTTATCCCGTACCGGCTGCAGGATTTCCCCAATAATCTGGTAAATACCATTAAGGCCTCCCCAAACAACAAAGGATAAGGATGCACCGTGCCAGATACCACTTACTAAAAATACAATTAATTTGTTCATATACTTTCTAAGCTTACCTTTTCTGCTTCCTCCAAGAGGAATATATAGATAATCCTTAAACCAGGAGGTTAAAGAAATATGCCATTTTCTCCAAAATTCAGCCACTGAAGTTGACAAATACGGAGCATCAAAATTTTCCATCAACTGAATACCAAGTATTTTCGCAGCCCCCATGGCAATGGTAGAATACCCTGCAAAATCACAGTAAATCTGAATGGCAAATAGTATCGTTGCAACAATCAAATAATAGCCCGTATAGGTCTGATAATCACCATATACTACATCAACAAAGGTAGCAATCCGGTCTGCCAATACAATTTTCAAGAAAAATCCCCAAAGCATAAGCAAGATTCCTTCCCGAAAATGTTCAAAAGAAAATTTCTGTGGAACCGCTAACTGCTTTAACAAATTCTTAGAACGCTCAATAGGTCCTGCAACCAGCTGCGGGAAGAAGGATACAAATAATGCATAGCGAAAGAAATTTTTCTCCGCATATATCTCATCCCGATATACATCCATGGTATAACTTAACGCCTGGAATGTGTAAAATGAAATACCAACCGGCAGAATAATATCAAACACCGGCACATTCATTTGCACATGCACTACTGCTAACATTTTTTGCAATAAATCCAAAGTGAATCCAATATATTTAAAATAAAACAGGATACCAAGGTTTGATAAAAAACTAATGGCAACAACAAGCTTTTTTCGTCTTGTTTTCACATGCTCTTCTATGCTTTGATTCTTGATTTTCTCAATTAACAAGCCGCTAAGATAGGTAATAATGGTAGATGCTAAGATTAACAACGCATACTTAGCATTCCAACACATATAAAAATAGTAGCTTGCAGCTAATAACCATAGATATTTAATTTTATCCGGAATGATAAAGTATACCAATATTACAATTGGGAAAAAAATCAAGAAATCAATTGAATTAAAAAGCATAATTCAAACCTCCAACATCTTCAAACATCATTGTGTATCACTAAGCAAACTACTTGTTGTATATGATAATCATGAATCGTTTCTTTCATAAAAACCTTTTGCACAAATTACATTGTGAAAACATTTCGTACGTATCACTTTATAAAATCTGTAACCTTAAAACTTAATCACACCTACTGCCTGTAATAATAATACAATCAACAAAGCCGGTACAACAACCTTTATCATGGCAATATAAATCAATTTTCTGTTAAACTTACAGCCACTTTTTGTTACTTCATCAATAACTACCTTAGGCTTTACAATCCAACCGATTAAAATACTTGTAAGAATAGCAACAACCGGCATCAGGATAAAGTTACTAATGTAATCCAAAATATCAAGAATCTGTCCAACCGAACCATTTGGAAGCGTAACTTCCACATATAATGCATTGTAGCCAAGACACACAATCACACCTGTAATGAATGTATAAATGATAACAATAATAGAACCTTTCTTTCTGGAAACATGAAATGCATCCATCAGACTGGAAACAATAGCCTCCATAACGGATACAGAAGAAGTAACCGCTGCAAAGGATACAATAATAAAGAAAATTGGTGCAACAATTTTACCAACAAAGCCCATGGCATCAAATACCTTTGGTAAAGACACAAAAAGGAGTCCCGGTCCTGCTGCCATTCCATCTTTACCGGCAAATACAAACACAGTAGGAATAATCATTAAACCTGCAAGTAACGCAATAGCAGTATCAAAAATTTCAATCTGATTAATGGATTTTGTTAAATCAGTCTCATCCTTTGCATAGGAACCATATGTAACCATAATACCCATAGCAACACTAATGGAAAAGAATAACTGTCCCATAGCATCCATAATCGTAATTAATAATGTTTTAAAGGTCAGATTTGAAAAATCAGGGATTAAATATACTTTAAGGCCATCTAAACCGGTTCTGGTTACTCCCTCTACATCTGTATGCTGAAGCGTCAATGCAAAAATGGAAATCCCAATTACCATTACTACCAAAATAGGCATTAAGATTTTGCTATATTTTTCAATACCCTTTTCCACACCACAAAATACAACAAATGCAGTAATTCCAAAGTAAATTAACATCCAGATAATAGGCTGTGGTGAACTTGAAATATATCCGGTAAAATAGGAATCACTTACAGCATCACTGCCATGTCCTGTTAAGTATAATGATAAATACTTAAATACCCATCCGCCAATGGAACAGTAATATGGCAAAATAAGAATAGGAACAAGACAGGCTAAAAGTCCAATACCACCCCAATTCGGATGAATCATCTTATATGCTGTTAACGGACTTTGTTTTGTCTTTCTTCCAATTGCAATCTCGGTCGTAAGCAAAGTAAATCCAAAGGTTACTACCAATACCACATAAACAAGAATGAAAAGTCCTCCGCCATCTTTTGCCGCAAGATAAGGAAATCTCCAAATATTACCTAAACCTACTGCACTACCGGCAGCCGCCATAATAAAACCTAACTGTCCGGAAAAACTGCCTCTTTTTGTTTTTTCGTTCATAAAAGCCCCCTAAAGATATTATTATTAATTTATTATATAAACACTGTAAAAATACCACTAAACAGCTCTTCACTCTTTAGTGGCACCATAAGAAATATTATATAATAATTAACCCATTTAATCAATTACAATATTTGAGAACACTGTATTTTTTTAACTTCCACAAAGAAATGATAACTGCTCTTACTTTAGCATCATCTAACAATAGGAACCACAACAGCCATTATGATACATAATTCATATCATAATGGCTGTTCTATTCATATATGCTATTATATAGTTTTTATAAGTTTTCTAGCCTATCATTCTATATTCTGGCAAAAAATCATTACAATTATCTAAAGATTCTCTTTTTCTGAATCGGACTGAACTTACCATATATTTTCTTTCCTGTAGAATCCATCTTAAATGCTACAACTCTGACATAATAAGTCTTTCCCTTTTCTACACCGGAAATGGTTTTTCGATTACCGGTTAAAACAACAGTCTTTGAATTTCTCATTGTACTGCTTGTTGAATATTGAATTAGGTAGCCTTGTGCTCCACTAACAGTTGAATACGTAATAAACATCTTACCAACTGCCGGATTAGAAACTGTTGGTGTTGAAACTTGTCCAACCGTAACTTTTTTCCAGATAGCATAAAGAGTAACAGTCTTGTTATCTACAGATGTTAGATTCTTTATTGCGGACTTATTCTTTATGTATACACCGGAACCATCCCTCTTGGTATTCCATGCAAGGAATGTATAACCTGCACGCTTGAATGTATTTCTAGTTAAGTAATATGGTATACCATAAGATAAATCTTCCATCGAAGACATTGTTCCTGTTCCGCCATTAGCATTAAACTTAACATTATATGAAATTGGCTCCCATTGTGCATATAATGTTATTGTTTCACCAGGTTCAGCAATATTAATTACTTTTTCCGCATCCTCATAATAAAATCCGGTTCCATCATATTCCGTATCCCAACCAACAAAGTAATATCCTTTACGAGTAAATTCATTTTCAGGCAATACATAGTATTTATCTTCTTCGCAATCATTCATGTCAGACATAAATCCAATTGTAGCTCCATTACCGTCAAAACTTATCGTATAACTTCTAGCTGCCGCACCATATTTCCATTGTGCATATAAAGTAACAACGCCATCATTTTCCTCGACTAATTCAACCAAATCACAAATATCTGCTTCATCCACAAAGGATGTTCCTGTGCCATCAGCTTTACTATTCCATCCTATAAATGTATAGTCATCTTTTTCAAAAGTAGCTTTTGGTAAATTACCTCCAACAGTGTATTTTAAATCTGTTTGTGATTCCATTTTACCAGAGGTACTACCATTACCATCGAATACAACAGTAAACGACAACGCAGGAATTACAATGGTTTCATCTTCCACATGATTACAATTTAAACATACTCTGCCAGTGGTGTGACCTTCTGTACGGTATGTAGGTTCCACTGCTTCGCAATCTACATAATCATGATCAAGCATCGGAAGCTCTTCTGTATATGGTTCTGCTTCATAAGTTTTACCATCATATGTAACGCTTGCTGTGTATTCAACACTTCCTTTACTTGTACATGTAGCTACTGTTGTTTTCTTAATAGCTGTGATTGTACCTGAATCAACAACGTTTGAACAATCACTACAAATAATTTCATAATCACATGTTGCATGATCTTCACTCCATGTAAAAGAAGGAGTTATAGTTGTATGAGTACAATTTTGATTTTTATCTTTTATTGTAAGGTTAATTGTAGTTTGTTTTGTTATCTCACCTTCTGTATAGGTAATAATTAACTCCTGTTCACCTGCCTTTTCAGTAGACAGTTCATCAACATTTGTTACGTAATTTGTAATTGTCTTTTCTGAACCATCATTATATGTTGCAGTTACTACAAGGTCATCAATATTAATTTTATCGCCAACCTCATAGGTTGTAGTCTTTTTGTCAGTCTTGATTCCGTTAAGTATTGGCTTATTCGGATCTTCAATATCAACGATAATCAATGTACGGGTGCCAAACGATAAACCACACATACACAAATATGTTCTTCCAGCCTCTATTGCTGTGATTTTATTATTACCGTCATACTCAACCTTTCCCTCTGTTTCAAGATTATCACCATAGGATCTAATTATTCCAGTATTAAATTCAGGAATATCTGAGTCAGTTAATTCTTTTTCCTCTCCAAGTTGCATTTTTAGATAAATATTGTCCTTGTATTCACCAAACGAATACTCTGTAGTATTACTTATTACATTTCCATATATGTCAGTCATTTCACATGTTGTTTTATATATTCCGTTAGCATTTTCAAATTCTGAACGGTCAATAGCTACATACCCTACACTGCTTCTACATCCTTTTTCAATAATCATTGGTCCGAATTCTTGTTCTTTACTTAAAACTTTCCCATCATATAGGGTTTCAGTAACTACCCTGACGCGAGAGAAATACAGTGAATGATTATGAGCGGTAACAACTATTTGCATAGTACGTGCATCTTTTCCTTCTGCAGACAAAAATCGAAGTTCAGAGTCCCAAAATTCTATCTCACAATCTGGAACAATTTGGATTTTGGTAGACCAAGTAACATTATTAGCTGTAGCTGTAATTGTTGTTTCTCCCTCAGCAACCCCTGTCACAAGTCCCGTTTTGCTATCAACTGTTGCAATCTCTGGATTTGAACTGGTCCATGTTGCTGAAAATCCACAATTCAACTGTTCTGTATCACCAATTACAATTTTATGACGAAAAATTGGATGTACTGACATATTCGATTTTGTAAAGGCATTCTCACTACTATATGTTATTTGAGGTAATACAAGCATCTTACTATTTCCCACAGCATCATATGCATATATATGTGTATTATAGATGCCATCTTCATTATTATGGTCACTTATCCTTACGGTATAAGTATAATAATCACCATTTTTAGTGCCTGACGCATTACTATTTGTTATCCAATTTGATTGAATATCATCCTGCCCGTTCGCTTCTGTCCATGTTGGGAATTGTACACGAGTAACACCAACATTATCTGTAGCTTTACATTTTATTGTCCAATAACCATCGCCTGTTCCAATCGTAACATCTGAAATTACTGGTTTTTCAGTATCACTGGAACCTGTCGTTTTAAATGTTCTCGCACTATCTTTATATTCTGTACCATTAACAATTGCATATAAGACATATTTATATGTAGTTCCAGGTTTTAATGTATAACCCATATCATTATTGATATTACAGTTATAATTCACATAACTGGTTGTCAAACCACAATCTTCATAATAACTCTTAAGAAGATTTCCACCTTCATCATACAAATAACACCCTACTCTTGCAACAGATTGTCTGTTTGGATTCATAATTTTTACATAGACTTCTGCATTTGTATCCCAAGTTCCATTTACATTTTGATCGGCAAATGTTACCGGATTAGATGGGGTAGTTGGTGAACCAGTTAAATAAATATATCCATAAAAACCAGAACAACCACCTAACGTAGCCATTGCAGATTTTGATTGTGTTCTAATTATTACACCAGTATTTCCATTGTAAGTAGAACCAGGACATCCTCCTTCCGTAACCGTAACATTATCACCACTCACACTTTCTACATAAGCCACATGACCATAATGACCATAATCCGTATCACCTGCATTGTTAAATTTCCATACCGCCAATGAATTTGCTGCAGGTTCACTACCATGTGGATATGAAGACAACGTCGTCCAATATGCAGAAGCACCACACAAACCATACTCATTTTCCCCAGTCGGTGGCAAGGTAATGCCACTTTGGCGTGCTCTATCTTTTACCCACGCAACGCATCCTCCGTCAGAATAATCCGCAGCATTAACATTACAAACCCATGAAATTGACGTTCCCGGCAATTCTTGGATAACTAATGTAAATACTAAAAATAATGCCAAAATTATTTTCGCTTTTCTCATAAGCACTCCTCCTATCATTAAAATCATTAAATAAGCTTGTTAATTTTATTTATATCTAGTTGACATTCTCCTTTCTACAATTCCTTTGTTTTAATAATTTCATATATATTGCATATATTATAGTCATCTTTCTGACTATAGTCAAGTGAATGATTATAAATTAATCTTGATAAAAAAGGAGGTGTCTACATGATTTCCTATAGACCATTTTGGAAAACTTTAGAGAACTCTAACGAATCAACCTATACCCTTATTACGAAACATAAGGTGTCCAGTGCTATCATAGATAAACTTAGAAAAAATAAGCCTATGAACACTACTACAATCAATGATCTTTGTCGAATTTTTGATTGTCGAATCGAAGAAATCGCAGAGTATGTTTCTTCAGAGGATGATCAACATTTATAAAATAATCTGATTTAATCTATAGGGAAAAATACGCTTTAGAATACCAATTTTTTTTAATTTTTTTCAATAAAAAAAGCCATTACTTCTTTGTAATGACATTTTCTTTTTCGTTATATTGTTTATTCCACAAAAATAAATAAAAACTCTCTTAATTCTGTTATTTTCCTCTCAAAGCAAATTGAAACAAGACATATATATGGCAAAATACACAGCAACAAAAACTATCATTTTTATAATGGGCAGGACACCTCCGGTAGATGAATCCTGTTTCAACAAAATAACCCAAAGACCATCTACCCGTTATTGTTTATCTCTCATTTACCTACACTCTCAGAATTTCAGTCAAAGTCCCCATCAATTCATCAATCTTAATTGGTTTTGACAAATGACCATTCATACCTGCATCAAGAGCCATTTTTTTATCCTCCTCAAATGCATTGGCTGTCATGGCAACAATCGGTATATTTTTCCTATAAGCATCCTCCATACGGCGAATAATACGTGTGGCTTTATATCCATCCATATTTGGCATCTGGATATCCATTAGTATCAAATCATAATAATCGGTTTCTGATTTTTGAAGCATATCAATACAAACAATTCCATCTGTTGCACGCTCCACCAAAAATCCTTTATCCCGTAAAAACTCAATGGCAATTTCTGCATTCAAATCATTATCTTCCGCCAGCAAAATCCTTCTACCGGAAAAAATAATTTGATTTGGCACTGCCTTTTTTTCAGGTGCATCATAATATACAGATTGTGCAATTTTATGTGGTATTGTAAGAATGAATTTTGTACCTACTCCTAATTCACTTTCTACTTCAATGGTACCATTCATCAGCTCTACCAATGCCTTTACAATAGCCATTCCCAATCCGGTTCCGGCCACTTTTCCCTGTGTCGTATTGCGCTCTCTTGAAAATGAATCAAAAATATAAGGAAGAAAATCTTTGCTGATACCAATACCATTATCTTCAACCACTGTTCGGTATACTACATATCCCTCCCGATTAGAAGGAATCTCTCTAACATTTACTTGAACCTGGCCTCCTGCAGGGGTGTATTTTATGGCATTGCTTATCAGGTTGGTCAAAATCTCCCTCTCTTTAACAATGTCACATAATATATTCGCATGCTCCACATCTACATCACCCTTTAAGGTAATATTCTTCTCTTTCGCCTGGGTTTCAAAAACACGAATAACTTCCGAAATAATTGTCTCAGGGGTATTATAAAATGTTTCATCTAACTGCTCATTTCCACTTTCAATACGTGCCATATCTAACACAGCATTTAACAAAGAAAGCAAAAACTCACTAGACATTTGTATCTTCTTCTGATAATCCATCAGTTTTTCCGGATTATGAATTTCCTTTTTCATCAGTTCTGCATATCCAACAATTGCATTCATTGGCGTACGAATATCATGGGACATATTAAATAGAAATGCAGTTTTTGCATTATTGGCATTTTCAGCTGCAATTCTGGCTTCTTTAATGATTTTATTCTGTTTTTCCTCTCTTTGCTTTTCCTCATGTATCGTACGTGATGCAACAAAAAGAGTTTTAATATTTCCATCCAAATCCCGGTCACCGGCAATCATATAAAGCTGACTCCAGCCTGAGGTTATTCCAACATACTCACAAGTAACAACATCTGTATCCTTCATACGCTCATTTATTGTAGAAAGGTTAACAAACTCCTGCATATTCTCTGTAGTTTCCGGGACTACCATTTTATTACAAAATGTATATAATGCTTCCTGCGCTTTTCCTACAACACCAATCACACTTCTTACAGACGGAATATTACTGATTTCCTCAAAGGAATCATTAACAACGTCCACGTAAAAGGACGCAAAATACACCTTACTCATAGATTGAATCTGTGCAATTCTGTTGCACAATTCTTCATTCATTGACTGTATTTCTTCAATCTGTGCTTCCTGTTCCGCCCCTAATTCCTCAAGCTTAAACTGCTTATCTTCAAGTATGGAATTTAGCGACTTTATTTCTTCTAACTGCTTCTCAATTTCCCGTTTTTGAATTTCTTCTGCTGTAATATCTCTGGTATAAGCAAATCCAATAATTTCCTTTGTAACATTATCCTGAGTCAAAATCATATTTTGTAAAATATAAATTTCTTCACCCAATGAATCCTTAATCCAATATCTAAGAGAAAGTTCTGACTCTCCCTGTTCAAAACATTTTTTTAAATTTTCAAGTGAAAATGTATTCTTGTATAATTCTTTATACTCAGAAAAAACTCTTCCTCCCAAAAATTCATAATATTCCGAATAGCTTTCCGATTCCTCATCTAACCGTTTCACATAACGATCTTTCTCTATATAAATTTTACTGTCATAAATACAATCCCTGTCAACATTAAATTCATACCATGACATAGACGTTTGTGCTAAAGCAGTTTTCATGTTATTTTTCTGTCTTTCTGAAGCACTAATCAGTACATTCTCGCTCCGTTCCACGGAAATAAACACATAAACAATGATAATTGCAATTTGAAATGCAACAGATGTACATGGTACAGCAACAAATAACACCTGTATCAAATCAAACACCATTGGTACAATTGCAAAGGATGTAATAATAATATACTTTTTACGTTCACTTTTTTCTTCCGCCTGAAAGAACTTTATTACAGACCATATAAAAATAACAATCAGATATCCGGTTGTTCCTATTCGTTCAATGATATACCACTGTCCTCTTGCATAGGATTCAACAGTATCACCAATTGTAAAAAGTGCACCTGTTTTTATATTGGCAATTACCATAAAAATAACTAATGCAAGGGGAATCCCTGAAAGAACAGATACCCATTTTTGAGGCTTGTCCCTTTGAAGTAATCTATACAGGAAAGTAAACCACGTAAAAGCCAAAATTGCATTAGAACAAAAATATAAAGACGTGGAAATCTTTAAACCCAACGGTCCCATTCCAATTTTATCAAAATAAGTAAGTCCCCAGAAAATATCAATAACATTGTGACATATTGACAATATGATTAACTGCAGAAATCCTTTTTCCTGATATCTCATATTAGAACTTAATATCCGTATTAAAATAATAATACCGGTAGCCAGTGCGATCACTGCGAATAGTATAAAATCCACAAACATTAATTTTTACCCTCTCCCTAACATTGTTTTGCAATACTTCTGTCTTCTGCCAGATTATTGACCTTGCAGATGTTTTCATATTGCATTATGTTTCATCTTCTGTCCAAACAAGAGCACATTTCACGGCTCTTTTCCAACCAGACAACAATTTTTCTCTTTTTTCCTTCAACATATCGGGATGAAAAGTTTCTGAAAGTGCCCAGTTTTTTCGAATATCTTCTAAATCTTCCCAATATCCTACAGCAAGCCCTGCAAGATAGGCAGCACCTAAGGCTGTTGTTTCCACACATTTCGGCCTTAAAACATCAACATTTAATATATCAGACTGAAACTGCATCAGAAAATTGTTATTTGATGCTCCACCATCTACTTTTAATCCTGCAATATCTACACCGGATTCTTGCTCCATAATACCAAGAATATCATTCGTCTGATAGGCCATAGCCTCTAATACAGCCCGGACAAAATGTTCCTTTTTGCAGCCCCTTGTAAGCCCCACTACGGTACCTCTGGCATAAGGATTCCAATACGGTGCACCCAGTCCCGTAAATGCCGGCACAACATAAACACCATTGGTATCTGCAACAGAAAGGGCATATGCCTCCGACTGCCCCGCATCCTGCAGCAACTTCATCTCATCTCTTAACCATTGAATTCCCGCTCCTGCCACAAATATACTTCCTTCTAGGGCATATTGGATCCTGCCCTCTAAGCTTGCAGCTATGGTTGTCAGTAATCCATTTTGTGATGTCACAGCCTTCTCACCTGTATTCATCAACAAAAAACATCCGGTTCCATATGTATTCTTCACATCCCCTGCCTCAAAACAGCATTGACCAAATAGTGCAGCCTGCTGGTCTCCCGCTACACCGGAAATTGGTATACAGGCTCCAAGCACGCTGGTTTCCGAATAACCGTAAATACAACTGGAAGCCTTTACTGTTGGCAGCATACATTTAGGAATATTAAAATATGCAAGAATTCTTTCATCCCAACATAACCTGTGAATATCAAACATCATGGTCCGGGAAGCATTGGTATAATCCGTCACATGGACGGCACCCTTTGTTAAATTCCAGATTAACCATGTGTCAATGGTTCCAAATAACAGATTCCCTTCTTCTGCCTCTTTCCTGGCACCCTCTACGTTATCTAAAATCCAGGCAAGCTTCGATGCAGAAAAATAGGCATCCGGCACAAGTCCGGTAGTCTCCTTCACATAATCCCATATTCCGTCCTCCTGCATTCGCTTCACTCTGTCTGCAGTTCTCCTGCACTGCCATACAATCGCATTATAAACAGGCTCTCCGGTATGCCGGTTCCAAACAATGGTTGTTTCACGCTGATTTGTAATACCAATTGCCGCAATATCTTCTCCTGTGGCACCAATTTTACTGACAGCCTCTGTTGCTACCGATAACTGGGACGACCAGATTTCCATAGGATTATGTTCCACCCATCCCGGCTGAGGATAAATCTGCTGAAATTCCTTCTGGGCAACGCTACAGATATTCCCCTGTCTGTCAAACAAAATGCAACGGGAACTTGTTGTTCCCTGATCAAATGCCATTACATATTTTTTGCCGGACATACCTTCGCCCCCTCTTTCTATCTTTGGTTATCACGTTTTTCTTGTTCAATATCAACTAACAACATATTAACAAACAATAAAAGCTATTTCAACTTTCAATTATTTGCATGGAATAAAACTAAGAAAAAAGACAGCCATCTAAATGACTGTCAGAACCAATTACATGATTGAGTTTGGACATACCTTGAAATATATCATTATAATAAAATTTAAACATTTACTTTATATGCTACCAACTATGAATAACTGACAAATAATCATAACATCGACAATACTGACCTTTAATAAAATATAGTTCATTGCACTTATCCAATTCATATATATTATGTATATCAAGCATCTTCAACAAAGAAATCAAATCTTTTTTATCAGTGGAACGTGGCACCAATCCGCCATCATGAATTGCTTTTGCTTTCGAACGCAGCAATCCTATCTCATCAGCTACATACAAGTTAATATGCTTAAATATATATCTTGATTTTTTCCAATTTATTTCCGATGCAAGACCATCTAAAAAACCATCCAGCAAAGCACAATCTGTATTTAACCAATCATCCTCTAAACCTAATTCCAAACCAACACTCCTAATAGCAGACAAAACGCAATCATCAAACTCTTCAGTCAACGAGTCGATATCTATCGTATATCTGTGTTCATTTACACGATAATACATCATAGCAAATCCACCAATTGCACGAACCTGTATTGTTTCAATATTTTGATTTTCCAACACCTGATCAAGGCGTAACAACGCACGTTCAAAATCATCTATTGAACTAATATGCATATTTCCTCCCTAATATCTAACGTTCATCCTTTTATATATATTATCTTCCGGCAAAGGATCATCATCCAATACCAAAGTTTCTTTCAAAGGTTCTGTATTAACTAATTCCCTCAGATTCTCATATTCCGAGAACAAAAAGTCATAATTATAATACTTAATGATACAATAAATTAACGTCCGAGTTTCATCTGACATTTTTAATATATCCATTTTTACTATTTCCTCAGAATATTTTTTATAATAAAAAAACAAGCGGTGTAATTGTCTATGCAGATAATAAAAATCTTCACTGGTCCAACCATCCTGATCCTCATAATATATTTTATCCATTTTACACCTCTTCACTCATCCATTATTGTCATTACATATATATTCAACTTTTATCTGAATAATTAAAAAAGAAGCCCTTGCCACTGCATAATCACAGTAGCAGGGGCATCCCTTACAAAATAAAACTACTCAAGTTATAATCATTCACAAAAAATGTATTACTTGTTTGAAATTGCAGCCTGAGCAGCAGCCAAACGAGCAATTGGTACACGGAATGGTG
>JBJENY010000109.1:0-7504 GCA_051880435.1 Lachnospiraceae bacterium
TCTAGTATCTCTTGTTTCTTTCACCCCTGAAAGTTGCTCTTCCATTTGAATCTGAAATTTACTTTTCAAATCGAATATTTTATCCAGTTCTTTTTTTCTGTCATATAAATAATCTTCAATTTCTTTTTCTCTAGAATACTTTTGAAAATCGACTTCAATACTATTTTGGATACAAATTTTCTTCTCTAGCAATAGGTCCTCATCAATTTCTTTTAAATAGATAAAATATTTATACAGAAATTCATAACTTTTTTCTTCTATATAATATTTTCTTTCAAACATATAATCTTCATAATGTTTTCTATAATTATCATTTATTCTATAATTGTACCTATCTGAAGTAATATATGCATATTCCACTTTCTTCGTAATATTATTTCGTTCTCTCCATTGAAGAATTATATTACTACAATATAAGAAAATCCCCTTTTCCAATTTAAAAATAGTTCCCATCGGCAATTTATATAAAGCACCCTCCACATTCTGGTTCTGCATGTCTATATTGCTAATTTTAGATTCTCCTATTAAAAAACTATCATCTATAAATTCAAAGGCATAAAAGTCATCATATAAATGATATAAAATGAAATACGAATGTTTGATTTTTCTTTCCCGATTATTTCTTGTATAAGTGTCATCAATTCTGTCATTTCTTCGCATTCCTAGTATATCCAACAGAGTAGATTTTCCCATCCCATTCTGTCCAAAAAACATTACTACGTTATTTATATTCTCTCCATAATAATGTTTTATTGCATTCTTATTTTCCACAACTGTCAATTGCCCCTCATTAAATGTAACTGAATAATTTGAAGAAAAATTAAATTCCTGCTCTTTAAAAAGGTTTTCGTATTTTCTAATATATAAATATAGCAATTCCATTTTATCACCTGCTCTTCTAATCCACTTAGGTAATTTTCTCACATTGGTGTCAAACACAAATGAGAGATGGTGTTCGACACCAATGTCGCCAACTTAAGTTTTCTATTTCCCCCTCAAAGAATAAATTCTAATATAACCCGGATTCTTCTTATCCTTTTTCACTTTCCCTATTAATTTATGTTTTTCTAATTCCGCTATTAATCCCTCAACGATGTTTGATTTTTTTATTATAGGATTCTTCCCTTCAAAAATAGTCGCAGGAACTGGCCAATCCTCAGAATTAAAAATATCTATCATATCAATTTTGTTAAACTGCTTTATATTAGATATAAACAACTTTACTCTTTGTTCTTGAGAAAGCAATTCATTATGGTTTAATATAAATTCTACAGCCCATTTTTTTGTCATCCTTGCATCATAGGCCAGCAATGCATCCATATTTTCCAGTGTTGTATCTTGTATATATGTATTGGCTTTGACATCACTAAAATCGTTTTTTAACAAAAATGCCAATTCTTCTATATTAACCTCGTCAACCTCTTCCATAATACATACATACTTGTAAACATCACTTAATATATATTTGTACAACAAATCTGTATTTAGCGCTCGGGCATCCTCCAATCCACTTTTACTCATCTTTACAATCTGGTTTTCAAATAATATTGGCAAACGTTCTACAGGAACTTTATGAGGTATCGAATTATACCACACACGATTTAAACTCTTTACTAACCAAGTATATTTCGTTTCTTGCATTAAACTATCATAAGCAACGAAATTAAATAATTTGCTGATATCATCGTTCTCATGCTCCGATTGAAATTTATCATATACTCTTTTAAAATATGTTTTTTTATTTGTTAATTCCGATTCTGGATATTGATCTAAATATATCAGTAGACAATTATCAACTTCCTGTCCCGTTTCATTTTGTTCATGATATGTCTGTGCATCATTCCACATCTCAAAATAATCAAATATATTTTCAACATTATAAGCAAGTTTATTCCCTTTAATCACCTTATTCAGACGTTCTATTGGATAAATTTCTTTTGCATCTTTAATCGGGCATTTCATTCTCTTTATGATGTCATCCACCTGATTACTATTTGCACCATTAATAATTTCTGTCA
Organism: Lachnospiraceae bacterium; assembly: GCA_051880435.1. Taxonomy (GTDB): domain Bacteria; phylum Bacillota; class Clostridia; order Lachnospirales; family Lachnospiraceae; genus CAG-590. The sequence continues at coordinate 2,019 of JBJENY010000109.1, forward strand.
TATTTGTGGAATCTTCATTCCACATTGCCTCACTATCCAATTTACACATAATAAAATCAGGTATATTATCGTTTATATATCTACAAATTGGTTGTAGGCTTTTTTCTGATGGTTTACATATCTGATCATATAATACATTTATATCTACTTTATTTTCTCCATCAAAATAAAATGTGTTCAAAATATTATACATATTATCAAGTGTTATTTCATACATGTCATTTTCATAAATCTGCCATGAAATCTCTGGTGCATTTACTAAATCAGGAAGAAAGGCAGAAAGTTTAAAACCTAATCGGCACATCTCTTGTATAGCTAATTCTACACATTCTTCCATATCTAACACAAGTTCATCTGACGAATCTTCAGCATCTTCCGAGTGATCAATTTGCATAGTTTCATGATGAAAGACTTCTTGAAATATGGACACAAAATCCATCGTATCTAATAATGAAGAAACATCAACATCATCATAATGTTCAGAAACCATGTCACGAGATGGCGAAAGCAATGTAGTAAGAAGCATCTTAGTAGCTTCTTTTGGATAATATTCAGAGACTTGCCATAATAAGTCCGGACTATACACCATCATATCCGGAATCCAATTGCTATATAAATAGGGCAATAACAAAAGAGCATTTATAAAATCAATTTGTTCAAATTTATTAATTGCATCTATTATTGCATGTTTTTGCTTTGTAGTCCCGTTTGAAAAATAAAAACAAAACATATCAATATTCCTAGCGAAAGGAGAACTTAAATTATTATCATCTAGATACGTACTTACCTCCTTAGGATTACAAACAGAATACGCCATATCAAGAGGATCTCCGTCTAAAACAGAGCGAATATATTTCATATCTGAACTCCTAATATCACTTTCGTGAAATACCGAAATGAAATCACCATATGATTCATCTATATATCCATTGGTCACCAACATCCGAAGCAACTCTATATTATTTTTATCTTTCCATACATCATCTTTTGTAATACTTTCTGGCATATCCGTCCACAAGGATTCAAAACCATACACATCAATATAATCCTTCAACGTGTTTCGTTTTAATTTCTCAATTAATTGCTGTTTTTTAACAATCAATGTTGACATTTCATCAATATCGTGATCTTTTGCCTCGGTAATTTTCTCAATATCACGAAGCATTTCCTGATATTGTTTTGAAGTTTTCATTTTCTGAATCGTATCAACTATATAATTATCTTTAATATATTCTCGTCGATATGCGTTGTATTTATATACTTGATCAACATGATTCATCAAATCTGTCACAAATTCAATTCTATTTTCATACTGTTCTTCTGTCTTACCATTAACACGATATTGATCTATAGTTGGAAACAACATAGCATTCAGTTCTTTTTCATGTTGAATAAATGTCTGTTCAACCAGTCTTTTCTTTTCTACAATTTCTTCCTGTAATTTTACTATCTCCAACTCCAACTCTTCTCGTTTTATTTTACACATTTTACTTTTTTGTCGTATCATCTCAACAATCACGCCACGATCTGTCTGCAATTCAATATAATCTTGCGGAAACAAGTTCTTAAAAACAAGAAGGGAAAACATTTTTCGGAATGTTCTTCCTACAAATATTTCGCCAATATTTTCATAATAAATCTGATATTCATTCACTATATTTTTTAATAAACGCATATCATTAACATATAATGTAATTTGCTTAATAAACGGAAGTTCTTCTTCCATATTCTTTGAAGACAAATACTGCTCAACCATCGCATAAGAGTTATGCCCACTTATGATAGGAACAACCGGAATAATAAAATCAAAAAACTTTGTTCGATCAGTTTGTGTAAAAATGTCATCTCTCACAAGATACATAAAACGAATTGGCCGATATTCCTCCGGTTTCTGGTCCATGAATTTCTGGCAAATCCAATTTGTAAAATTATTACGTTGCTTTTTTTCATAATTTTGAGATGATTTGATATTTAATATACTGTTTAATTCTCTAAGTTTCTCAAAAATATATGTACTGTCGTATCGATCCAAATCTTCAAACACAAAAACTTCTTTCTTTGCATCTAAAAATAATTCACAGACTTCATTCATATATTTATCAAAGTAAAACCCACTTCTATCTTCATCATTTGGAAACAAATCAATCTCATTTTCTTTAATACATATTTTTCTAAAAATATGATATTTCATCTGCTTATGTGTGAGATAATATATTAATAGATAAATCCCAACTAACAACGTACCCAGACATAAAGTGAATAAAACTATATTTCGTCTCTCATCAATAATATAATTTATAAAATCCAACGGAAATGAAAAAGTCCGCTCCCAAGATAATGTTATGAAATAAAAAATAGAAATCAAAAAAAGAAATATTGCCTCTGTCCAACAACGCAAATCGTTTTTCTCTGGATTAATATTTACATTTACTAACGACTTTCGTATGGCATCGTCTGATAGCTGATAAATCAACTGATTTAATATTTTCCCTTCCACATTTGCTTTATCCTTAATTTCTTCCCCTGATTCTGTATCATTAACCTGTTCAAATTTAGCTAAGGAAATATGCATAAATCCTCGGGTATCCCCACACTGTAAAAGTTCCTTCTCATATGTCTCTAATACACTACTTTTACCGGCACCATAAGAACCTGTCAATGCTATATTTCTTATTTTATTATCATTAAAAGCATACTCAAACGCTTCTTTATAGCCTTTTAATTCAGCGTTATCACAAGATGTCAGACTTTGAAATTCAAACATCGACATATTTTATCCTCCTGTATAAAATATCATCTTTTATCAGTTCATTACATTCACAGAAATTATATCATGATTATGGATATAAAGTGTATTTTTCTTTAATATTTATTATAAAATTTTATATTTTTTATTAAATTGATATTTGACTCTTGTTTCTCAATAGTTTTCCTGTGACACAATAGTTAAAAATCAAATCCAATTTCACATTCGCAATTCATGTTATTATAAATAACACTTGGCAAAGCTGCAAGATCAAAATAGCCCTTGCTTTTTCCCATGATAAATGGTAATCTTTAAAAGAATTTAACATTAATTGTTCAAATTGCAGCACTACATTTTGTTACAAATAATAACATTCCCGTGTCACAATACTCATCTCGTAACACAATATCATTCTTGTCACAGGATAGTTTTCCTGCAAACAATACACAAACCAAATATCAAAACACAATTAATCTATAATATATTACAGTGTCTGACACCAAACAAAAACAGACACCCAAAGGAGGAAATCATGAAGAAATTATCTACCGCACTACTTGCGGACATCGTTGAATCAAGAAGAAAATCCCTCGGTATGACACAAGCACAGTTGGCAGATGCCACAGGAATCAACAGGGCACAGCTCTCCCGTCTGGAGCAGGAAGATTACTATCCATCCATTCCTCAGTTAGAAGCATTAGGAGACGTACTAAACTTTGAATTAGAAGATGTTTTCATTAATAAATCAAACAAAAAACTAGAATCACCTTCACCACTTAATATTGCCGTTGCCGGTACCGGTTATGTAGGCTTATCAATTGCCACTTTACTTGCACAGCACAATCATGTAACCGCCGTTGATATTATTCCGGAAAAGGTAGAGCTGATTAATAACAGAAAATCGCCTATTCAAGATGATTATATTGAAATGTACTTAGCAGAAAAAGAATTAGACCTCACTGCTACACTTGATGGAGAAGCTGCATATAAAAATGCTGATTACGTTGTTATTGCTGCTCCTACAAATTACGATAGCAAGAAAAACTACTTTGATACTTCTGCTGTTGAAGCCGTTATTGAGCTTGTGTTAAAGGTAAATCCGGATGCAATTATGGTTATCAAATCAACGATTCCTGTAGGATATACAGAATCGGTTCGCAAAAAATATAACACAAGCAATATTATTTTTAGCCCGGAGTTCTTAAGAGAGTCTAAGGCATTATATGATAATCTATACCCAAGCCGTATTATTGTATCGACAGATGAAAATGATGCAAAGCTTGTAAAAGCATCTCATGACTTTGCAGCTCTTTTACAGGAAGGCGCGTTAAAGGAGGATATTAATACATTATTCATGGGATTCACAGAAGCAGAAGCTGTTAAGCTATTTGCCAACACATATCTCGCTCTTCGTGTATCATATTTTAATGAATTAGACACCTATGCAGAAATGAAAGGATTAAACACTCAGGATATTATTAATGGTGCCTGTTTAGATCCTCGTATCGGAACACATTATAACAACCCAAGCTTTGGTTACGGTGGATACTGTCTGCCAAAGGATACAAAGCAGTTGTTGGCTAATTACGATAATGTTCCTCAGAATATGATGAGTGCCATTGTAGAAAGCAATAAGACTAGAAAGGATTTTATTGCAGACCGGGTTCTTGAACTTGCAGGTGCATATGAAGCAAACAGCCAGTGGGATGCAGCTAAAGAAAAGGAAGTTGTGGTAGGTGTATACCGTCTTACCATGAAGTCAAATTCTGATAACTTCCGTCAGTCTTCTATCCAGGGTGTTATGAAGAGAATCAAAGCAAAGGGTGCAAAGGTTATTATCTATGAACCAACTCTAAATGATGGTGATACATTCTTTGGTTCAGAAATTGTAAATGACCTCGACAAGTTTAAGTCCATGTCCCAGTCCATTATTGCAAACAGATATGATGATTGTCTGAATGATGTAATTGATAAAGTATATACACGTGATATTTTCAAAAGAGACTAAGAGGGAGAATATAGAAATGCAAAAGATTGAACTTCATAACAAAACCATATTAATAACCGGTTCTGCCGGATTTATCGGAAGTAATCTGGTATTGGAATTATTAAAAACACAATCACCAATACATATTGTGGGGATTGATAATTTAAATGATTACTACGATGTCAGTATCAAAGAATGGAGATTATCAGAAATAGATCAATGTGTTACACAACATTCAGATAGCACCTATACATTTATCAAAGGAGATATCTCGGATAAATCCACAATCGATTCTATCTTTCAAACTTATAAGCCTGCTTTAGTTGTCAATCTTGCAGCTCAGGCTGGTGTACGTTACAGCATTACCAATCCGGATGCCTATATTCAAAGCAATTTGATTGGATTTTACAATATATTAGAAGCATGCCGTCATAGTTATGACAATGGTGAAACAGGGGTAGAACATCTTGTGTATGCATCATCATCTTCCGTATATGGAACAAATAAAAAAGTACCATACAGCACAGATGATAAAGTTGATAATCCTGTTAGTTTATACGCAGCAACCAAGAAGTCAAACGAATTAATGGCACATGCATATAGCAAGCTTTACAACATTCCATCAACAGGACTTCGTTTCTTCACCGTATACGGACCAGCCGGACGTCCAGATATGGCATATTTCGGATTTACAAACAAGCTTATCAAAGGCGAAACTATTCAGATTTTTAATTATGGAAATTGTAAAAGAGA
>JBJENY010000110.1:0-34426 GCA_051880435.1 Lachnospiraceae bacterium
ATGAATAAGATGCAGGAATTAAAAGACTATGTTGACGCCGGACTTCCTGTACTTATTGATAGCCAGGTGGCAAAAGCATATGATACGTCTTCGTCTAAGAGTCGTCTGGAACAGTTAAAGCTTCATGATTTGGATCCTGATAGTTATATGTATCAGTTTTTAGAATATGCGAAGCAGGCAATTGATGATAAGGGTGCATCCAATATAAGCTGGGGTGACTTAAGTGGTAATCCATATGCAAGTGATTATGACTGTTATTTGTATGCAAATCCGGATCCTGAAAAATATGGCACTACTTTAGTTCAAACTTCAGGTGGTGAACCTGGTGTTACCTTGTTTGGTACAAATGCTGCAAGCAGAGCAACAGATGTTTATAATGCTTCAAAAGTGAGGCCGACATTGGTTATTGAAGACGCTCCATCAGAGTATGATCAAAATGACCGTACAACAGTACATACAGAAGAGGCTCTTGAAGTTTCTGTATCTGCATCAGGTGGCAGTGGAAGCTTTGATTTCTATCTGCTGATTGATGAAAATGGTGACGGTGTATATGACTTTAATGATGGTGTAGTTGATAATGATAGTGAAAATAAGGATTCTGCCAGTGGTACCAGTGCAACATTATCATTTACATTAGAAGATGATTTCTTTGGTTTGGTATGTTGGAAGGTTGTTGCATATGATGCAGTAAATAATAAGTTGTGTGATGCAAAAACCGGTTCCGCATTCTTTAAACCGGATGCAGATGCACAGAAAGAATGTCGTATTCTTCAGATTATGCCAATTACAAAGGGATATCAATACAGTGATGGACATTCATTATTCTTCTGTACAGATTGTGAACAGGCTTGTGGTTTGTTAGATTACAATATTACAATTAATGGAACTGATAAGCGTCTCGGTTCTCCCGGATTGAACTCATTAGGAGGTTCTGAGAATAGCAGTGGTATAGTGGATGGCATGTATCTTGGTCATCATGAGCATACCTTTGGTATTTCCAAATATGATACCAATACGCAGATTGACGATTGGGAAATTAATTTAGCTGATGAATTAACAATTGGTCCTGATAATACATTAGAAACAGGCGATTTCAAATTCGACTTAGACATTCTAAGTGTCGATGAATTTGATGCACTTTGTTTAGAGGCATCTAAGAGATCTGCTTCTGATGCGGAAGGTAATGCTGCAACTGCTTCTGATTTATATGATGATTACGAAGAACAGCTTAAGAGTGCTACATTGTTAGCAGCTGAGGATACTTTAAGAACTGAAATGTTTAAAGCAGCTGAAACTTTTGCAAACAAAGGAGTTTTTGATAATTATCAGCGTGTTGAAACCATTTTGAAGTGCGTTGGTTCTGAAGAAGTACCAGGTATCTGGATGATTAAGAAACAGTATTATAAGTTCTTTGAATACTTTAATAGTAGGAGCATAGCGGCAAGTGAGTTTAATCAATTGAATCCTTATTTAACTGATTTACGTGCTGCTTATACCAGATATATTAAAGAATATGATGCTGCACTTGCATTAAAAGCTGAGTATAAGAAATATGCAAGACAGGGTGGTACTGCCAATGACTGGATTTCAGAAAATTATGATGTTGTTGTTATTGGATTTGCCGATAAGTTTGGTGGACGTGACCTTAAGGTTGAATCTGCTCAACAGTTAAAGACATATGTGAATAACGGTGGTTCCGTATTAAATACGCATGATTCCATGGCTCGTTACAATAATACTAACTTAGGTTCTTATAATATGACGAGTGCATTATTAGAAGCCTTTGGTATGGATAGATTCCATGTAACTGGTATTGATGATGGTTCGGGAAGTACAGGTTCGCCAAATGAAGCTAGTGTACGTATTTCAAATCAGGTAATCGTTCTTGATGAAGATAAGATTGAGCAGAATTATACACCATATAAGGTTGTTGCTGGAAATTATAATGTTGGTGATGTAATTGATCAATATAATGACAATTCCTTTAGTATTACCAGTGATTATTCATGTGATATGACTTTGAATATTCCAATGAGTCATGGTAACTTACATATGAATGATAAAGAGATTGTGACAGGAAGAAGTCATACAAACGTTGATTTTGATGATGTTGTTATAATGATTAAAGTTAATAAGATTCCTAACCAATATGATGGAAGTTCACCAGATGGTAAAGGATTCGCTATAGTTGGAGCTGGAAGAAAAATAATTGCAAAAGGTAAAACGGATTCTAATGGTATGGTTACATTTAAACTTCCACAGATATTATCCGGTGATGGCTATGCAAGGTCTTCTGAGGTTGAATTAGGTACCTTTGCTGCATGCAATATTGAAGCTACAATTTCCATTACAAATAGTGGTATTGTGTTAGATGCAAGTTCCATTACAACACAGCCACTTGATGAGAATCAGGAAGAAGCAAATATTAAGTTAAATGTATCAAATTATGCACAGTTACCTCCGTCAGCGTCATTTAGTCTGACTGTTGGTAAGGAAGTAAGAACAGCTTCTTTGGATACTAACAATGCCATGAACTTTGCGATTCCGGTTTCAGCGTTCTCAAGCAGAGGAACCTATGTAGATGCTATTGAGGAAGCAAGTAGCAGTCCAACAAAGTATATCCGTTATAAATGTGGTAGAAGCTATGCATTCTTTACAGAAAGATTGATTGGTCAGGATTCCTTTAAATATAATTCTCCAATTGGTATTACTGATATGTTTGTAACATATGATTCGAGAAGTAATCCAACTTGTCCATATAAGTATGTTGAAGTTTCTTATGAACGATTTGATCAGAGCGATTTGGAAACCGATGGTTCAAACTACAAAGCATACTATGGTACAAGAAGAGCATCGAAGATTAACCAGGGTGGCTTAACAACATATCCGTTTGCTATTGCTGACGAATTAATGATTTCAGCTACCCATGCACAGATGTACACATTGGATATTGAAGATTCTGAGGTAAATGTTTGGTATACCTTGGGTGGTAATCCGATTTCACCTGAACTTAGTGTCGATGGTGAAGCGGCAAGAGCTAGTAGTGCTATCTTTGCTGCATCACCACATGATGGTATGAATAACTACTTCTTGTATAGTAAGGGTAATGTATTCTATACAGGTGCCGGTCATGCAAGAATTTGTGGTGGTATGAAGGATAACAATGATGAGCGTAAGTTATTTATTAACGTTATTGTTAACAGTGTGACTAAGGGTACAAAGAAACCGAAGCTTAAGCTTTACAATGTATGTACGAAGACTGGTCATGAAACTGCAAACTGTGAAGATGAGTATGTTAATCCAAAGGATACTGTTGGTAACAAGGCATTGTCAAAACAGATGGATAAGGTATTCTATAATAATACATTGAAGATGTATCAGTATAATGTTGAAGAAACAACAGAGGATATTTATCCAACCTTTGATTTCAAGGCAATTGCAGGTTCTGCTGATTTGAAAGAGATTCAGGTATTCTATGACTTAGATTATGGTACCGGTCCTGGTATGGTTCAGTCAGATGCATATCAGGAAACATATGCTTCATATGTGGATCTGGGACTGATTGACCATGCAAGTGAAGTAAATCACTATATGATTTTCAATTATAAAAATACTGCGGCTGCAAACTTAGATGACGTTCGTCAAAGACTGAGAGATTCTATTGCAACATTGAAGCTGCAGGATGATTTCTTAAGAAATTATGGAAATTATACTTATATTGTAATCCGAGTGAAGGATGCTAAGAATAAAGTAAGTACAGCACGTGTTAAAGTTAATATTGTTCCATATCTGTTTGATTTAACAGATGCAACAATTGATGCACAAACAAACTATACAGGATTAGATTTTATCGATAAGAGAGAATTTAATATGTAATTGATTTAGGATGGTGTGGGTAATTTGCCCACACCATTTTTGTCTCTATTTGTTATGTTGTACATAAATTCCATTCTATGATATACTCGTCTGTGATATTTATGTTTGATGCACCATAGCATTAACTTCCTGTGTTCATTACAATAATCTAATAGATAAGGAGTTTCATTGAATGAAGAATTTTTTCCCAAGCTGTTATTTGGATAAAAAAGAAGATATTCCAATTGAAAAATTATATGAAATTGGATATCGTGGAATCTTATTTGATATCGATAATACATTAGTCCCTCATGATGAACCTGTTGACGAAGGGGCGAGAGTCTTTATTAAGAGATTAAAAGAATTAGGATTTCATATTGCATTAATTTCTAATAATGATGAGGAACGAGTGAAATCATTTGCGGACCCTCTTGGTGTACAGTATGTTTACAAAGCATGGAAACCGGGAAAAAAAGGATACCAAAAAGGAATGGAAATCTTAGGTACAGATGTTTCTAATACATTATTTGTAGGTGACCAAATATTTACTGATATTTGGGGAGCACGACGGACCGGAATCTATAGTATATTATTAGATCCCATTAATCCGAAAGAAGAAATTCAGATTATTCTAAAAAGAATACCTGAAAAGTTAATTAAGTGGATATACCGTCGCAAAAACAAGTTAAAAAAAGATGAATTTGATAAAATATAATCTTTTGATTATATATTTTGATTTCGTGTTTTGATTTTATATTTGTTTGAATTTAGATTATTATGATTTTATGTTTATATTTTTGTATTTCCTAACAGAATATGATTAATATTTGCAAAAATGTTATTTGCAAAAATCCAGAAACCGTTTTGTTGTGGTATTCATAGTTTTGCTATTATACACAAAACCAACACTACGTTTTGGTATTTCGTGGTCAAGTGGTATTTCAACTACTTGACCACTTTCAATATATGAACTAATAAATTCTCTTACAACACAAGCTACTCCCATACCGATAGAGGCAAAGTCAATTAATAAATCCATATTGTTAACTTCTAAAATTTGTCCCGGTTCAATCTGGTGATTTTGCATATAGGTATCAATATATTGTCGGGATATATTTCCTTTGTCCAATAACATCAAATTCGATTTTTCAATAATTTCTTTTGCTGAAAGACTTTGTTCTGTTACTTCTAAGGAAGGAACTTCATTAAAGAATAACAGTCCGGCAACCGGAGGGTAAACAATCTTTGTCGTATCTGTTGTTTCCTGTTTATTTGTGTGTATATCAGGTAAATGTTCCTGCTCTCTTAAATTCAGATTGTCAATGTATGTTTGTGATGCAACAAATGTATCCTGAATGGAACGAAGGGGTAAAAATTTTTGATCCTTTTCTAATTCCGTATCACAGATTAATCCCATATCTATTTTATCATCCTTTAGCATTTGGATGGTTTCGTAGGTTGGACTACAGGCAATGGATACCTTAATATGTGGATTTTCGGAAATGAAATCTTGTAAATAAGGAAGCAATATATGTTTACAAAGAGAAGTGGAAACCCCGATTCTGATTTGACCAAGTCCAAATTCGTCAATTCGATTTAACATTTTTTCTGCTGTTTCTATTGATGAAAAAGCCCTTCCTAAATGTTCGTATAATATTTTACCTTCTTCGGTAAGTTTTACCCCACGTTTACTGCGAATGAACAAATCATGAGATAAACTTTCTTCTAATTTATTAATTGATTTTGAAACAGCCGGTTGACTGATATATAGATTTTTTGCAGCTTTACTAATATTTCCTGCTTTTGCAACTTCATAAAAAATATGATAGTAATTTAGATTCTGCTCCATAATTGCTTCCTTTCTTCATACAAATTTTTTTTATATTCTATTATTTAATTAGTCAAAATAAATTACATTACTTTGAATTATTTCGCATTAAAACTATATCATACAATTAATCTATTATCAATAACCACAGGTTATGATATGTATTCTAAATATATATTTTGATTATAAAAACAAATGTGTTATGATTGGGGATATAAAAAATAGGATCCTGGTATCCTTTATTACAGAAAGAAAAGGAGAGATTGTTATGGGAATGACAATGACACAGAAAATCTTAGCTGCTCATGCAGGACTTCCGTATGTGGAGGCCGGACAATTAATTGAGGCAGATTTAGATTTAGTATTAGGTAATGATGTTACAACTCCAGTAGCGATTCATGAAATGGTGAAGTTCAATAAGGACGAAGTATTTGATAAAGATAAGATTGCTATGGTAATGGATCATTTTACACCAAATAAAGATATAAAGAGTGCTGAGCATTGTAAGTGTGTAAGAGAATATGCAAATGCACATGATATTACAAATTTCTTTGATGTTGGAGAAATGGGTATTGAGCATGCATTGCTTCCGGAAAAAGGATTAATCGTTGCAGGTGAAACCTGTATTGGTGCTGATTCCCATACATGTACATATGGTGCACTTGGTGCATTTTCAACGGGTGTTGGTTCTACCGATATGGCAGCAGGTATGGCAACCGGTAAAGCATGGTTTAAAGTACCTTCAGCCATTCAGTTTGTCATTACAGGAAAGCCTAAAAAATGGGTTAGTGGTAAGGATGTAATTCTTCATATTATTGGAATGATTGGTGTTGACGGTGCTTTATATAAATCTATGGAATTTACCGGTGATGGTATTGCAAATCTTTCCATGGATGATCGTTTTACGATTGCCAATATGGCAATTGAAGCCGGGGCAAAGAATGGTATTTTCCCGGTTGATGATTTGACAATTGCATATATGAAGGAACATTCTGTAAAAGAATATACAGTATATGAAGCAGATGAAGATGCAGTATATGATGAAACCTATACAATTGACTTAAGTACATTAGAGCCAACTGTTGCATTTCCGCATTTACCTGAAAATGCAAAGCCAATTAGTGAAGTTCCTGAAATCAAGATTGACCAAGTGGTGATTGGTTCTTGTACAAATGGTCGTATTGATGACCTTCGTGTTGCCGCCAAAGTGTTAAATGGAAGAAAATGTGCAAAGGGTGTTCGTGTCATCGTCATCCCTGCAACCCAGGCTATCTACTTACAGGCTATGGAAGAAGGTTTGTTAAAGACATTTATTGAAGCCGGTGCGGTGGTATCTACTCCAACCTGCGGTCCATGTCTTGGTGGTCATATGGGTATTTTAGCAGCCGGTGAAAAGGCAGTAGCTACAACAAATCGTAACTTCGTAGGTCGTATGGGACACGTAGATTCGGAAATTTATCTTGCTTCACCTGCAGTTGCCGCAGCATCAGCTGTAACAGGTAAGATTTCCTGTCCATGTGAGCTTGAATAATAAGGAAATAGAAGTATATTGAATTTTGTTATGGAATTCCGATTACTGATTTTTGATATTTGAAATTGGATATTTTAATTAGATATTTGGATTTCTATCATTATTGCAGTTTCTGTTTTAATTATTATATAAAATATAGAATTAATATTTTTTAAAATTTGGCAGTAGATTCATTTACAAAATAATTATTGATTACTGCATATCATTAAATTTAGGAGGATATAACTTATGAAAGCACATGGTAGTGTACATAAATATGGAGATAATGTAGATACAGACGTAATTATCCCTGCAAGATATTTGAATTCTTCAGATCCTGCAGAGCTTGCAAAAAACTGTATGGAAGATATTGATCCTGAGTTCGTTAACAGAGTAAAACCGGGGGATATTATGGTAGCAAATAAAAACTTTGGTTGTGGTTCTTCAAGAGAGCATGCACCAATAGCAATTAAAGCAAGTGGTATCAGCTGTGTTATTGCAGAAACCTTTGCCAGAATTTTCTACCGTAATGCTATTAATATTGGTCTTCCGATTATTGAGTGTGAAGCAGCTGCAAAAGAAATCGAAGCCGGAGATGAGGTAGAAATTGATTTTGATACAGGTATGATTTACGACCTTACAAAGGGAACAGAATACAAAGGTCAGGCATTTCCACCATTTATGCAGGAAATCATTACAAGTGGTGGTTTGATTAATCGTATTAATTCTAAAAACTAAGTAAGATGATAAAACCCTAAATTGATTAACCTGTTATTTTGTATTTTATTTCTACCATATATAAGATGAATTTGTTTGTATCTATCAATAGAAGAAATAAATGATAATTCATTTTTGTTTGTAACAGGTAATAACATGTAGAAAAGAGGATATTATGAGCGAGTTTAATTTAGCAGTTATAAAAGGTGATGGAATTGGACCGGAAGTTGTAACAGAAGCAATGAAGGTGCTGGATAAAATTGGTGAAAAGTATGGTCATACCTTTCATTATGAGCAGTTATTAATGGGTGGTTGTTCTATTGATGTTCACGGTGTACCCCTTACAGATGAGGCAGTTGCTGCAGCAAAGAAATCAGATGCAGTATTGCTTGGTTCCATTGGTGGTAATACCAGTACTTCCCCTTGGTATCAGCTTCCACCGGATAAAAGACCGGAAGCAGGACTTTTAAAAATTCGTAAGGAATTAGGTTTATTTGCCAACTTACGTCCTGCATTATTATATCCCGAGCTTAAGGGTGCTTGTCCATTAAAGGAAGAGATTGCTGACAAAGGCTTTGATATGATGATTATGCGAGAGCTTACAGGTGGCCTTTATTTTGGAGAGCGTAAGACAGTGGAAGAGAATGGCAAGAAGAAAGCCATTGATACATTAACTTATACAGAAGATGAAATTCGACGTATTGCCATTCGAGGTTTTGATATTGCAATGAAGAGACGGAAAAAAGTTACTTCTGTTGATAAGGCAAATGTATTGGATTCATCAAGACTTTGGAGAGCAGTTGTAAATGAAGTTGCCAAAGATTATCCGGAAGTAGAAGTAGAACATATGTTAGTAGATAATTGTGCTATGCAGCTTGTAAAGGATCCTGCCCAGTTCGATGTTATCTTAACTGAAAATATGTTTGGTGATATTTTATCAGACGAGGCGTCTATGGTAACCGGTTCTATTGGTATGTTAGCTTCTGCATCATTAAATGAAACAAAATTTGGTATGTATGAGCCAAGTGGCGGTTCTGCACCGGATATTGCAGGTCAGAATAAGGCTAACCCAATTGCAACTATTTTATCAGCAGCAATGTTACTTCGTTTTTCATTAGACCTTGATAAAGAGGCAGATGCAATTGAGGCAGCAGTAAAACAGGTATTAGTTGATGGATATAGAACCTGTGATATCGTATCGGAAGGTACAACCCTGGTATCTACTTCCCAGATGGGTGATTTGATTTGCGAGAGGATTTAATTATATGAATAATAATCGTAAGATTCCACCGGTATTTTTTCTGTTAGGGATAATAAATTGTATGATACGATTTTTCCCGGTTGGTGCCATTGGCCTTATTTGTACTTTGATTGGTTTGATTTTTGGTAGTGTTATTACAGAGATTGGAATTGCTCTTTTGATTTTTTGGATTTTAGTATCTATTATTGAAGAGATTCAAATATGCTATACGATTAAAGCTAACCATGATAATGAAGAACTAAATGAAATTTTTGATAAAATGTTTGGTGAAGATAAGTTAATGGAACAAGTCTTAAAGGGTGAAAAGGATGCTTCCAGAGATATTTTAAATGAATTGACAAATAATAAAAAAGGAGACGATAAAGATGAAGAGTGATAATGTAAAAACAGGTATGCAGCAGGCACCTCATCGTTCCCTATTCAATGCATTGGGAATGACAGAGGAAGAATTAAAAAAGCCATTAGTTGGTATTGTGTGTTCTTATAACGAGATTGTTCCGGGACATATGAATCTTGATAAAATTGCTCAGGCTGTTAAGCTTGGTGTAGCTGCTGCAGGTGGTACACCGGTTATGTTCCCTGCAATTGCTGTATGTGATGGTATTGCCATGGGTCATATTGGTATGAAATATTCCTTAGTAACTAGAGACTTGATTGCAGATTCCACAGAATGTATGGCAATTGCCCATCAGTTTGATGCTCTTGTTATGATTCCAAACTGTGACAAGAATGTACCGGGACTTTTAATGGCAGCAGCCAGAGTCAATGTTCCAACTGTATTTGTATCAGGCGGTCCAATGCTTGCAGGTCATGTAAAAGGACATAAGACTTCTCTTTCTTCTATGTTCGAGGCAGTTGGTTCTTATGCAGCAGGTACAATGAATGAAGATGATATTAATGAATTTGAGTGTAAGGCTTGTCCAACCTGTGGTTCCTGTTCCGGTATGTATACAGCAAATTCCATGAACTGTTTAACAGAGGCACTTGGTATGGGTCTTCCTGGAAATGGTACCATTCCTGCAGTATATTCAGAGCGTATTAAGTTAGCAAAGCATGCTGGTATGGCTGTTATGGAAATGTATCGCAAAAATATCCGTCCAAGAGATATTATTACAAAGGATGCGATTATGAATGCTTTAACAGTAGATATGGCACTGGGCTGTTCTACAAACTCTATGCTTCACATTCCTGCTATTGCTCATGAAATTGGATTTGATTTCGATATTGCATTAGCAAATGAAGTAAGTGCAAGAACTCCAAATCTTTGTCATTTGGCTCCGGCAGGTCCTACCTATATGGAAGACTTAAATGAAGCCGGTGGTGTATATGCAGTTATTAATCAGTTAAAGAGTAAGGGCTTGATTAATGAAGATTGTATGACAGTTACAGGAAAGACAATTGGTGAGGCAGTAGAAGGATACGTAAATAAGAATCCGGAAGTGATTCGTCCATTAGATAATCCATATAGTGTAACCGGTGGTCTTGCAGTGCTTAAGGGTAACCTTGCTCCGGATGGTTCTGTTGTAAAACGTTCTGCAGTCGTTCCTGAGATGTTACAGCATGAAGGACCTGCCCGTGTATTTGACTGTGAAGAAGATGCAATTGCAGCTATCAAGGGTGGCAAGATTGTTGCAGGTGATGTTGTTGTTATTCGTTACGAAGGTCCTAAGGGTGGTCCGGGTATGAGAGAAATGTTAAACCCAACATCAGCAATTGCCGGTATGGGACTTGGTTCCTCTGTTGCCTTAATTACAGATGGACGTTTTTCAGGTGCCAGTCGTGGTGCTTCTATCGGTCACGTATCTCCGGAAGCAGCAGTCGGTGGACCGATTGCTTTCGTTGAAGAAGGAGATATGATTAAGATTGATATTGATGCATGCACCATAGAGTTATGTATTTCTGATGAAGAGATGGCAAAACGTAAAGCAAACTGGTCACCAAGAGAGCCAAAGGTTACAACAGGCTACCTTGCAAGATATGCTAAGATGGTAACATCGGGTAACCGTGGTGCAGTGCTTGAGATTAACTAATTTTAGAATTTATGGGTATTCGTTGAAGAATTTCTATGGAAAACCTTTACAAATTGTCGTAAAACCGATAAACTTGTAAGGTACGTTTTGTATGAGAACAAACGCCTGTATTTGTATATATAGGCATTTGCAGCTTATATCATTTCATACAAAATCGTTATACGTTATACATAAATGGAATTTTTGTGTTATTAAAACATAAGCTTTACAAAAATGAAACATAAGCCACAAGAACAGAATGGGGTTATATTTCCTGTATGTTATGGAAAAACGTAAGCTGCGAAATCATAATGGATTCACATAGCAAGGACCTCTCCGAAAGTCGGTACTTAACGAATGAGCATTTGCTCATGAGTTTAGTACCGCTACTTGAGGAGCGGAGCGAGAGCGTGCCTTGCGGTGAATCATTATGATTTCACAGCGAAGGCTTACAACAGCGTGAATCATTCAAAGGCTTACGACACAAAAATTCTAAAGAATAAATTTTAAGGAGAGAAACGATGAAACAATTAACAGGTTCTGAAATTGTTATTGAATGTCTGAAAGAACAAGGCGTTGATACAGTATTCGGTTACCCAGGTGGTACCATTTTGAATGTTTATGATGCATTATACAAGCATCAAAATGAGATTACACATGTGTTAACTTCTCATGAACAGGGTGCAGCACATGCAGCTGATGGTTATGCAAGAGCAACCGGCAAGGTTGGTGTATGTATGGCTACTTCCGGTCCCGGTGCTACAAACCTTGTTACAGGTATTGCTACAGCATATATGGATTCTATTCCATTAGTTGCAATTACTGCTAATGTAGGTGTGTCTTTGCTTGGAAAGGATTCCTTCCAGGAGGTTGACATTGCAGGTGTTGTAATGCCAATTACAAAGCATAGTTTTATTGTTAAAAATGTACATGAACTTGCAGATACCATTCGTCGTGCATTTAAAATTGCAAAAAGTGGTCGTCCGGGTCCTGTACTTGTAGATATTACAAAGGATGTAACTGCTAATCTTGCTGATTATGAATACAAAGAACCGGAGCAGGTGCTTCCTGTAACCAGTACGATTAAGGATGCAGATATTGATAAAGTAGCAAAAATGATTGATAAAGCAAAGAAACCATTTATTATGGTTGGTGGCGGTGTTATTGCATCCAATGCTTCTGAAGAATTCCGTCAGTTTGTAAAGCTTGTAGATGCTCCTGTTTGCGATACTTTAATGGGTAAAGGTGCTTTTGATGGTAATGACCCACTTTACACCGGTATGGTTGGTATGCATGGTACAAAGACATCAAACTTTGGTGTTACCGCATCTGATTTGCTGATTGTTGTTGGTGGACGTTTTTCTGACCGTGTAATTGGTAATGCCAAGAAGTTTGCCAGTGATGCAAAAATTATCCAGATAGATGTAGATGCGGCTGAGATTAATAAGAATATTGTTGTAGATGCAAGTATTGTTGGTGATGCAAAAGAAGTATTAAAGCGTTTGAATGCTGTTCTTACCCAAAAGGATAATAAAGAATGGTTGGATGAAGTTAATGCATTAAGAGTAAAGGACGAAAATCTATACAGTGAGGATACATTAACAGGTCCAACGGCCATTAATAAGATTTATGAAATTACAAAGGGTGAGGCTATTATTACAACTGATGTAGGTCAGCATCAGATGTGGGCTGCACAGATGTATAAGTACAAAGAGCCTAGACAGTTGTTAACATCCGGTGGTCTTGGTACGATGGGTTATGGTGTTGGTGCTGCTATTGGTGCTAAGGTTGGACAGCGTGACAAAATTGTTGTTAACATTGCCGGTGATGGATGTTTCCGTATGAACATGAATGAAATTATGACAGCAACCCGATATAACATTCCTATTATTCAGGTTGTTATTAATAACCACGTTCTTGGTATGGTACGTCAGTGGCAGACATTGTTCTACGATAAGCGTTATTCCAATACTATCTTAAATGACGATGCTGATTTTGTTAAGATTTCTGAAGGTATGGGTGCTTTAGCGTTTAGAGCAACTACAGTAGAAGAGTTTGAAGATGTATTTAAGAAAGCTGTTGAATCTAACAGACCATGTGTTATTGAGGCTGTCATTGGTGAGGATGATAAGGTATGGCCAATGGTTGCTGCAGGACAGCCGATTTCGACCTGCTTCTCACAGGAAGATTTGGATAAAAAATAATGTAGAGTAGATGTAGATACATATAAAAGTCGTTAAAAATATATATCTTAAAAGATGAATCTAGGAGGATTAAGAAATGGAAAGAGTGTATAACTTTTCAGCAGGCCCATCTATGTTGCCTGAAACAGTGTTAAAAGAAGCAGCAGAGGAAATGCTTAATTACAAAGGAACCGGAATGAGTGTAATGGAAATGAGTCACCGTTCAAAAGCCTTTGATGACATTATTAAAGAAGCAGAGAAAGATTTAAGAGATTTGTTAAATATTCCTGATAATTACAAGGTATTGTTTTTGCAGGGTGGTGCTTCACAGCAGTTTGCTGCAGTACCTATGAACTTAATGAAAAATAAGGTAGCTGATTATATTATTACCGGTCAGTGGGCAAAAAAAGCTTATGAGGAAGCTAAGAAGTATGGAAAGGCAAATGCAATTGCGTCTTCTGCTGATAAGACTTTTTCTTATATTCCGGATTGTTCTGATCTTCCAATTAGTGAGGATGCTGACTATGTATATATTTGTCATAATAACACAATTTATGGTACTACATATCATACACTTCCAAATACAAAGGGTAAGTTATTAGTTGCAGATATGTCATCTGATATTTTATCTCAGCCTGTAAATGTAGAAGATTATGGCTTGATTTACTTTGGCGTACAGAAGAATGTTGGTCCTGCCGGTGTGGTAGTAGCCATTATTCGTGAAGATTTAATTACAGATGATGTATTAGAAGGTACACCAACTATGTTAAAATACAAGACTCAGGCAGATGCTGATTCTTTATACAATACACCTCCATGTTACGGAATTTATATCTGTGGCAAGGTATTTAAATGGGTGAAAGAAATGGGTGGCCTTGAGGCTATGAAGGCTCACAATGAGAAGAAGGCAAAAATCCTTTATGATTTCTTAGATTCTTCTAAGTTATTCAAGGGTACTGTTGTAAAAGAAGACCGTTCATTAATGAATGTTCCGTTTGTAACAGGTGACGAAGAATTAGATGCTAAGTTTGTTAAGGAAGCAACTGCTGCCGGATTTGTTAACTTAAAGGGACACAGATCAGTAGGTGGTATGCGCGCATCTATTTACAATGCTATGCCAATCGAGGGTGTTGAGAAATTAGTTGAGTTTATGAAGGAATTTGAGGCAAATAACAGCAAGTAATTTTTATCATATTTGGTATAAGTATTATTTGTTATAAAATAAAGGATATGAGGTGATTTCGTTAGGTTAAACACTGCATATCATAATAAGAGATTTGTTTCGAATATAGAAAGGAATAAGAAAATGACAAAAGTAAATTGTTTAAATCCAATTGCTGCTTGTGGTTTGGATTTGTTTTCTGATAATTATGAAATTGTAGATTCTATGGACAATGCAGATGCAGTTTTAGTTCGTTCTGCAGCTATGCATGATTTGGATATTCCTGAAAGTGTTGTAGCAATTGCCAGAGCCGGAGCCGGTGTTAATAACATTCCTTTAGACAAATGTGCCGAAAAGGGTATTGTTGTATTTAATACGCCGGGTGCTAATGCTAATGGTGTAAAGGAATTAGTTGTTGCAGGTCTTTTACTTGCATCCCGTGATTTGATGGGTGGTTATAATTGGTGTAAGGAGAATGCTTCTGATGCAGAATTAGGCAAAAAGGTTGAAAAGCAGAAATCTCAGTATGCCGGTAATGAAATCCAGGGTAAAAAGTTAGGTGTTATCGGTCTTGGTGCAATTGGTGCTAAGGTTGCTAACATTGCATTCCGCCTTGGTATGGAAGTATATGGATATGATCCTTATGTATCTGTAGACGCAGCATGGTCATTATCCCGTCATATTAAACATATTAACAATGTAGAAGATATTTACAAAGAGTGTGATTATATTACTGTTCACGTTCCTGCTCTTGATTCTACAAAGGGTATGATTAACAAGGATGCATTTGCAATGATGAAGGATGGAGTTAAGATTCTTAACTTTGCAAGAGATGTATTGGTTAATGATGATGATATGAAGGAAGCTTTAGCTTCAGGAAAGGTTGCTAAATATGTAACAGACTTTCCAAATGCTAATATTGCCGGTTGTGATAATGTTATTACTTTGCCACACCTTGGTGCTTCTACTGCTGAGTCAGAAGATAACTGTGCAATTATGGCTGTTAAGCAGATTGCAGATTTCATTGAAAATGGTAATATCAAGAATTCTGTAAATTATCCTGCATGTGATGCCGGTACCTGCGATACAGCAGCACGTATTTGTATTTGTCATAAGAATATTCCTGATATGTTAACAAGATTTACCGGTGTATTCTCAAAGGAAAAAATCAATATTGCTAACATGGTAAGTAAGTCACGTGGAGATTGGGCTTATACAATCCTTGATGTTGAAAGCAAGGTTGATGATGCTAGTAAGGCAGCATTAGAGGCTGTTGAAGGTGTTGTAAAGGTTAGAGTAATTCAGTAATAGTTTGTCTCCGTGGATGACGGGACGTTAATTTAGAATATCATTCAAATGTATGTTAATCTCCGTGGATAACGGGATGTAAATGTAGAATATTATCCAATTGTATGTAAGAAAGAGCCGATTGGCTCTTTCTTTTTAGGAGTATAAGATAGAATTAGTTATCATATCGAATGAATAATTGTAAAATGCAATCATTTAAAATATAGTGCCATTAGCTTTGTGTGTAGTTTACTATTATGAACTGGGGAAAAACACTATATGACACCAGATATTGATGGAATAATTAAAATGTTAGATGAAACAGATAAATCTGTGATCGTCTAAATAAGAATGAAGAAAAAAGCATAGGAGGAAACAATGGAAGCAAGAATTACAGGACATACAGGATTATTAGCGTTAATCGGTTCTCCGGTAGGACATTCCGGTTCGCCGGCAATGTATAACTATAGCTTTGCAAAGCTTGGACTTGATTATGTATATGTGGCATTGGATATTAAAGAGCATGAGGTGAAAGATGCCATTGCTGCCATGAAGCTTTTCAATATGAAAGGCGGAAATGTAACGATGCCGGATAAAACAGAAGCAGCAAAGTATATGGATGAGTTGTCAGAAGCAGCAAAGATAATCGGTGCGATCAATACAATTGTAAATGATAATGGAAAGCTTATCGGACATATTACAGATGGTGAAGGATTTGTGAATAATCTGAAGGATCATGGAATTGATATAAAAGGGAAAAAGATTACGGTTGCAGGTGGCGGTGGTGCCGCTACAGCCATCCAGGTACAGTGTGCATTGGATGGTGCAAAAGAAATAACCATTTTTAATAAAAAGGATTCATTTTTCGAAAGAACCTTACAAACAGTTGAAAAAATTCGAATGGCTGTTCCAGGGATTATTGTCAATGTATATGATATTGATGATACAGCAAAAATGACAGAAGAAATAAAAGATAGTGACATTTTTGCAAATGCAACTATTGTTGGTATGAAACCAATGGAGGATTTGAGTGTAGTAAAGGATTTGTCAGCATTTCATAAAGAGTTAGTTGTTGCAGATGCAGTTTATAATCCGGAAGAAACCAAGCTTCTTCGTGAGGCAAAAGAGGCAGGATGTACAACTGTTGGTGGTAAAGGTATGCTTTTATGGCAAGGTGTATCAGCATTTAAGCTTTTTACAGGAATGGATATGCCGGTTGATGAAGTGAAGGAGAAATTCTTTTCGTAAAAATATTGAAAAATTGTGCTGTTTTAAAACTAAAAAAGCATGCTGTGACTTCGTTTCTAATAGCAGATTGTTAAAACATGCATAAAAATAAGTCTGATTGTATTAATGACTGGTTAGGAGAAAAAAATGACAGATAATATTTTTTTAATAGGCTTTATGGGTGCCGGAAAAAGCACCATTGCAAAAGAGTTACAGACAATGCTACATATGAATGTGGTGGAAATGGATGCCCGTATTGTAGAAGAACAGGGAATGAGCATTAACGATATCTTTGCAAAGTATGGTGAGGATCATTTTCGTGATGTGGAAAGTCAATTGGTGTTAGATATCGGTAAAGAGGGAAATTCCATTGTTTCTTGTGGTGGGGGTGTGGTTGTGCGTCCTGAAAATGTAACCAATATGAAGAAAAATGGAAAAATCATTTTCCTTGCAGCTACTCCGGAAACCATATATGATAGAGTAAAGGATAGTAAAGACAGACCAATTTTAAATGGTCATATGAATGTGGAATATATTAGTGAGTTAATGGAAAAGCGTCGTGCATTGTATGAATCGGCAGCCGATATCCGTATTGATGTGGATGGAAAAAGTGTTTCTGCTGTGTGTGAAGAAATTAAAAATATATTGGTTGACATTTGATGAAAATATGTATAATATGATTATAGGAGTGATACTCCTATGGGGTGTTTGTCAGATGTACCCGGCAAAAAAAACTGAAGAAATTGTGAGGGGTTCGTCAGATGTACCTGTCTAAAAAAAGCTGAAGATATTGATGATTGAGGGAACTTTTTGGTTCCCTTTTCTTTTTTTATATTGCGAAGCAAATAAATATGTGGTATATATGGATAGTATATTATGAAGAATACATGAGATAGGAGAATGATATATGAGCGATAAGTTAAAAGTAGGTATCCTTGGTGGTACCGGTATGGTAGGTCAGAGATTTATTTCACTTTTGGAGAACCATCCTTGGTTTGAGGTTGTTACCATTGCAGCATCTCCAAGAAGTGCAGGTAAGACATATGCAGAGGCTGTTGGTGACAGATGGAAAATGGATACACCGATGCCGGAGGCTGTTAAAAATATAATTGTCCATAACGTAAATGAGGTGGAAGCAGTTGCTTCTACTGTAGATTTTGTATTTAGTGCAGTTGATATGTCTAAGGATGAGATTAAGGCAATTGAGGAGGCTTATGCTAAAACAGAGACACCTGTTGTTTCAAATAACTCAGCACATAGATGGACACCGGATGTTCCTATGATGGTTCCTGAAATCAATCCTGAGCATGCAGAGGTTATTGAGTTCCAGAAGAAACGTCTTGGTACAACAAGAGGATTCGTGGCAGTAAAGCCTAACTGTTCTATTCAGAGCTATGCCCCTGTATTAAATGCATGGAAAGAATTTGAACCAACAGAGGTTGTTGTTTCAACCTATCAGGCAATTTCCGGTGCAGGTAAGACCTTTAAGGATTGGCCGGAGATGGTTGGTAATGTCATTCCATTTATTGGTGGTGAAGAAGAAAAGTCTGAAAAAGAGCCTCTTCGTATCTGGGGACATGTTGATAAAGAGCAGGGTGTGATTGTTCCTGCAGATGATGTGAAAATTACATCACAGTGTATCCGTGTACCGGTATTAAATGGTCATACAGCAACTGTATTTGTAAACTTCAAGGGTAATCCAACAAAAGAACAGTTAATTGAAAAGCTTGAATCTTATAAGGGTGTTCCACAGGAACTAGAGCTTCCAAGTGCACCTAAGCAGTTTATTCAGTATATGACAGATGATAACCGTCCACAGGTAACATTAGATGTTGATTTTGAAAATGGTATGGGCATTTCTGTTGGTCGTATTCGTGAGGACAGCATTTTTGATTGGAAGTTTGTTGGTCTTTCACATAATACAGTTCGTGGTGCTGCAGGTGGAGCAGTTCTTTGCGCAGAATTATTAAAGGCAAAGGGATATATTACAAAGAAATAATATATGGTGATATTTTATGAAACAAGGGCAATTTGCCCTTGTTTTTATATACTCGATTTTTTACTTGTTAAGTGATATAATAATTATTAATTTAAAAGTGAGGGAAGGCATACATATTTTTGATGTATGGTTTTTACTAAGGAAATTATGAATCGGTCTTATTATTATTTTATTAGAAAAGGGGAATGATATTATGGCAGATAAAGAAGAAAAGAAGGAGTTGGCAATTCCTAGAACCGGTTTTACCATTAAGGGTGAATTAACAGTAAAGGGAGAATTAGCTGTAAAGGGAGAATTAGCAGCTATTAATGAGCTGGCAACAAGAGGGGAATTAAGTGTAAAAGGTGAAATTGCTGAAAATGGTGATAGTGACCGAATTATCATTGTGGAAAGTATAAAAGATGCAGTTGATTATTTGAAAGATACAGAAGGAAATATTTTGACTGCAACAGGATCTATGGAATTATATGAATACACAAAAATACCTGATTATAGAAATCGTGTGTACAGCCGTGTCTTATCCCACAGTGGGGTTATGCAGGCAGGAGAAAAAATTGGAATTGAAGGAAGACATTTAATTGGCATGACAGGACCATTTTCAAAAAACATGAACAAAGCCATGTTAAATGAGTTTCAAATCCGTTATTTGGTAACAAAGGATGCAGGAATTTCCAGTGGCTTTTTAGAGAAAATGGAGGCTGCGTTAGAGATGGGCGTGACATTAATTGTTGTGGCGTCTTTATATGAAGAAAAGAAGGATATGGAAGAAACCTTAAAACGACTTGAAGAATATGTTGTAGAGTAAATTAGGCGTTTGTGAAACGCATAAAGATAAACTTTTGCGTTGTGAATTTTTATAAATTTCAAATGCGTTTCGCAAACGCCTATGTAGAGAAATCTAATGAAAGGATAATGTCTTATCCGTATGATAGGATGAAATGTTATATAGGATATGAGCATAAAACAAAAGATATTATGTGCTTTATTATGGATACTTGGAATATTTTGTACAGGCTATTTTGTAATGCTTATGGTGGCATTAGGTCCAACCTTTACTTTTAATTATGTCTGGCTTGTTTGTGGTTTGTTTTTTCTTGGACTTGCTTTTACATTTTCCTATGCGAAAAAAGGTTTTTACTGGATGCCAAAGCCTATGATTATTGGTGTAGAGGTTATTGTTTTTCTTGGGTTATTTTTGTTTGTTGCAGTAGAGTCCCTCATAATAAAACAATCAGTTAAGAAACCGTCCGCTAACGCAGATTATATTATTGTTCTTGGAGCAAAAATTAATGGGACAACACCATCTCACATATTACAAAAAAGGGTGGAAAAGGCCTATGAGTATTTAGCTGCTAATCCGGACTGTAAGGTAGTTGTTAGTGGTGGACAAGGTCCCGATGAAGGGTGTTCTGAGGCGGAAGCCATGCATAAGTTATTGAGAAGCTTAGGGATTGAGGAAGAACGTATACTGGAAGAAAACCGTTCCACTAACACAAAGGAGAATCTTGATTATTCGAAGGAACTTTTGATTTCAAAAGGAATTAATGTGGAAGAAGCATCAATTGTTGTAGTAACAACAGATTTTCATGTGTTAAGAGCCCTTGGAATTGCACGAAAATGTGGATTTACCAATGTTGAAGGTTTGGCTAGTAAACAAAAGTGGTATTTGATACCAACAAATTATGTAAGAGAATTTCTTGCAATGGTAAAGGATTTTGTTGTTGGAAATATGTAATAACAATTATTACCTGATAAAATAACGATTATTTCCTAATTAAAAAGTAGTTGAAAAAAACATGTAGTTATTGTATAATTTTGGCTATATGAGTGCCTATGAGTATAATATGTAGTAGTGCATAGATTGATTTCAAGTTGAAGGAGGAGCTAAAGATGGCAGATGTAGTAAGAGTTGGTGACATCAAGAAGGGTGATACAGTAGTAGTTAATAATGGTGTATATCGTGTTATGGATTTCCAGCATGTGAAACCGGGAAAGGGTAGCCCATTCGTTCGTACAACACTTAAGAATATTATGACAGGTGGTGTTGTAGAAGATGCATACAAGCCAGATGATAAGTTCGAAAAAGCATATATTGAGCGTAAGAAGATGATGTATTTATACAATGATGGTGATTTATATTACTTCATGGATGAGGAGACAGGTGACCAGCCTGCAGCTCCTATGAAAGATATTGAGGATAGTATGAAGTTCGTTATGGATGGAACATACGTATCGGTTTCATTATATCAGGGTAATATTTTTGATGTAACACCGGAAAAGACAGTTACATTAGAGGTTGTTGAGTGTGAGCCGGGTGTTGCAGGTAATACAGCTACAAATGCAACAAAGCCATGTGTTGTAAGTACAGGAGCTAAGGTTATGGTTCCATTGTTTGTTAATCAGGGTGATTTCATTGTTGTTGATACTGAAACAGGTGATTACTCTAAGCGTGCATAATATTGTGTACAAGAACTAAGTTTTATTGATAATACGATATTGATTTTTAATACCTATGATGGAATTTCTGTCATAGGTATTTTTTTTACTTTCATAGGAAACAGAATCGTCTGCTTATCATAAATACATATTTATTTATGTAATATATTTCCGTGAATCACATATATTAAATTTAGAGGAAGAAATTTCTAAATACATATTAGGTGGTTTGATATGGAGAAAGAACAACAAATTTTAAAAATCGTATCTGTAAAGTTAAAAAAATTACTGGAAAAAGCTGATCTTGACTATGAAAAATTACAGGAGCTCCGGCTTCGAATGAATGAACCCTTTATTATTATATATCAAGGGGTAGAAATGTTTATTTCTAATCAAGGAAATGTTTGTAAAACACCAAAGGATGCATATGTTATTACCGCTGGAGATATAAAGGAAACCTTAGAATATATTAGTAATTTTTCATTATATGCTTATGAAGATGAAATAAGACAAGGTTTTATTACTGTTCAAGGTGGTCATCGGATAGGACTTGCAGGAAAGGTAATAATGGATAAAGGCCATGTAAAATCTGTAAAACATATTTCTTTTATTAATATTCGAATGGCTCATGAAAAAAAAGGATGCGGAGAAAATATATTACCTTACATATATGATGGAGACCAGGTGTGTCATACCTTGATTATATCTCCACCGGGTGGTGGAAAAACAACATTGTTAAGAGATTTGGTTCGTATGATTTCTGATGGCAATGAAGGACATCCTGGTATTAGTGTTGGAATTGTTGATGAACGTTCAGAAATTGGTGCCTGTTATCATGGGATTCCTCAAAATGATGTAGGAATGCGGACCGATGTAATGGATTGTTGTCCAAAAGCAGAAGGCATGCTTATGATGATTCGCAGTATGTCTCCTGCAGTAATTGCTGTGGATGAGATTGGCAAAAGAGAAGATATTGACGCACTTTCTTATATTATGAATTGTGGATGCCATATACTGGCAACTGTTCATGGGACTAGTATTGATGATATAAAAAGCAAACCGATTCTTAGAAAATTGGTAGAAGAGAAACTATTTAAACGATTTATAGTCCTTTCAGGAGGAAAAAAACCGGGAACAATAGAAAGAATTTTTGATGAACGTGGCAGTGTTTTATATGATATCAATTGTGCTTAAAGCAGGGGTGAAACTATGGTATTTGGATGTAAATTGATAGGTGGTGTATGCATATTAGGTGCCGCAATCTATGGTGGACTATGTATTAGTCAGACTTTTGATGAAAGATATTGGCAGCTACGCCATATCTATAGCATATTGCTTCAATTAAAAAGTGAATTGGAATATTTGAATACCACATTGCCGGAGTGTTTTATCAGTTTGGGGGAAGGGGCAAAGGAACCTGTTAAATCCTGGCTGTTACAAATTGGAGAAGATTTAGAAAAAAAAGAAGGAGAAGGTTTTTCTGATATATGGTTAAAAAATATAGATATGTTATATGATAATTCTGCATTACGAAAGGAAGATATTTGTTTTATTAAGGAGTTAGGGGACAAGTTAGGCATACAGGATGGACAATCACAGTCTAAGGCCATTGAATATACATTATTACAGTTAGAAAGAAACAGAACAAATTTGGAGAAAGAGATGAAAGAAAAAAAGAAGGTGATTACTACCATTGCAATGTTTTTAGGATTTGTTACATTAATTGTTTTGTTATAATGCAAGGAGTTTCGTTGTGTCAATTGAAATCATTATAAAAATTGCGGCATTAGGAATTGTGACTGCATTATTAAATCAAATATTGAAACATGCCGGGAGAGACGACCAGGCTTTTTTTGTAACAATAGCCGGTATCATAGTAGTTCTTACATGGTTGTTACCATATTTTACAGAATTATTTAGCTCAATGGAGAAATTATTTCAGTTATAGGCAGAATAAGGAGTTTATATGGAATTTTTGCGATTAGCATCCCTAATATTGATTGGTGTATTGTTTGCATTAAAGCTAAAACAGATGAATAGTCCTTTTTGGATTTATTTATCCATAGGATTAAGCATGTTTGTTTTGTTTTACATTGTAAAGAGAATGGGAATTATATTAGATTATTTGTCTGATGTAATGGATGAGGTTGGAATAGAAGATGGATACTTTTTAATTTTAATTAAAATAATTGGAATTTCCTATTTGTGTGAATTTAGTTCAAATATATGTAAAGAGTCAGGTTTTTTGGCAGTTGCCGGTCAGATAGAAATAGGTGGAAAGCTTACAATGATGTTTATGAGTATGCCGATTTTAATGGCGATTATTGAAACCATTACTTCTGTTTTGTAATTAATAAATTCTCTCATTTATATATGAAATTCATTTTTTCTATTATTTGACAGATCGAAACTTATTAACCTGGTAGTCTTAATTGACTATTATTTTATGATACCGGGAGGTTATTATGAAATTACAACGAAAGGCTTTCTTTTTTGTAATCATAGTGCTTCTTTTTTTTATGAAAACAGACTGCTATGCTACAGAACAGGAAGAAAATCAATCTGTGCATACTTCCGATTATGTAGATGAGTATTATGATATATATTTCAATCAGGACTCTTTTCAGAATGTGGATGATACATTGTCACAGATTCAGCAAAAATATAATTATTCTTCCGTCATTTCCTTTGAAGAAGTTACAAAGCTTCTTATGGAGGGAAACATCGATGAAGCCATGGGAATGGTTTTTGAAAAATTATATATGGGAATATTTGATGAAATCATGCTTAATAAGAATCTTTTGTTAAGACTGTTACTACTTATTATCATTGCGGCTGTATTTCGGAATTATTCTTCGATACTGAAAACCAGTTATGTTGGAGAACAGGGTTTTTATATTACATACCTGTTAATGGTAGTGATTTTATTGCAGTCATTTTTGACGATATACAGTATTTCGGAGGATACCATAAATTGTATCAAAGAATTGATGCAATGTATGTTACCTGCATTATTTCTCACATTGGCATTATGCGGGGGAATCACTACTTCACAGGTAATGAATTCCATGTTTTTGACTATGTTGACTTTTTGGGAATCTGTTTTGTTAAATGTTATTCTTCCGGGAATCCAAATATATTTTTTGATTGTTATATTGAATCCAATTAACAGAGAAGATCGATTTTCAAAAATTGCATCTTTGTTAAAACAGGGAATCGAATTTATATTAAAATCCATTGTCACGATTGTAATAGGATTAAATGTTGTAAAGGGGATGCTGGTACCTATATATGAGAATACAAAATACAATATGTTACGAAAAGGCTTATCTGTCATTCCCGGAGGAGCAGCATTAACCGGCTTGAGTTCTATTTTGTTAGGTGCAGGTGTACTAATAAAAAATAGTGTTGGAATTGCTGTTGTTATTGTTTTACTGGTGTTGTCCGGGATTCCTCTCTTAAAAATATTTGTTATTTATGCCTTATATAAAGTTATGATTGCAATGGTACAACCCATTAGTGATAATCGTGTTTTACTGGGTATTCAGGGAATTTGTGACAGTATTGGTATTTTGTTAAGAGCCACATACACATCTGTTGTATTGTCGGTGTTGTCCATTGCTATTTTGATTTTAACAACAAATTATTTATAAAAGCAATCCTTAAAAGGAAAATGGGGAATTTTAAATGGAAGTAATCAATGAATGGGTTAAAAGCGGATTATTATTTGGTGTAATTGGTTCTGTTATCATTATGCTAAGTCCCAATAAAACCTATGAAAAGTATATCAGTTTTGTTGTAGGTCTGCTTTTTGTTTTTGTTATGATACATCCTTTGATGATACTGTTTTCTGTAGATAGTGAAACCTTTTTAAGGTCTGTAGAAAATTACTTGATTTTTCAGGATTGTTCAGGAGGACTTTCCCAAAATGACCGGTGTTTGTATGAGGATGCATTAGGGATGCAAATAAAAGCGGTATTGATTGACAGTGGCTGCGAAATACAGGATGTTGTGGTCAAAATGGATGAAACAGGAACTGTATATGAAGTGGATATTATTGTTTGTGGAAAAATGATAGCTCTTTCCCAAATAGAAAATTATCTTCGAAGTTTGTTTGGAGAGGAGGTAGTAGTCAGTTATGAAACTAAATGATATATTCGATAAATTGAAAATATCAACAGAAAAAAAAGATAAAATATTGATTGTTTTTTTAGTAGGTATTTTTTTGATGTTAATTGCAACCCCTGTGTCTTCCATATCAAAGAAAAAGAATAATACACAAACTGGGGATGGGATTTTTAATGAAGAATTAACAAACCAGACTGAAAATTTAAATACAGATGCATATATTAGCCAGTTAGAGAATAAATTAGAAAAGACAATTCAGACGATGGAGGGTGTTGGTGAAGTTGAGGTAATGATCACATTAAAAAATAATGGAAAGAAAATATACGAAAAAAATTTAAATTATGAAAGTAATATTGAAAATCTACAAGAGGATGGCAAAAAAGAAGAAAAAAATGTGATCAAAAATAATCCGGAAACGGTCATTGTTGAAACTTCAGGAGATACGTCTCCCATTGTTGTAAGTGAAAATTACCCGGAAATTGAAGGGGTATTAATTGTTTGTCAAGGAGGAAATGATGCAGACGTTGAAATACATATTAAAGAAGCAGTGGAGGCATTATTTTGCGTTGATGCCCATAAAATAGTAGTGTGCAAAAAGCAATAATAGAAAGTGAGGTTTTGTATGAAAAATTTATTGAAACGAAATCAGGTTATTATTACTGCATTGGCCATAATGATTGCTGTTGCAGGTTATTTGAATTTTACTAGTGACAGGCCTGTATTGGAAACAGGAGTGGAGAATTTAGAAAGTGAAGGTGCAAGTGGTAATGATGATGATGGAGAAATTAGTGTAGCTTTAGATGATACTGTTTCCGATACAGATGTTACGACTGTTGATGCTACGGCTGCCGAGGATGGTGAGGCTGTTTTATCGGAGGAAGATTATGATGAAAATGCAAGCTTGGATGAAAATGGGGAGCCCATTGATGGAGAAAAAGTGGGGGAAACAGTGCTTACAAATGCATCTGTAACATTATCCCAGGCAAAGTTAAATCGTGAACAGACAAGATCAAAAGCAAAAGATATATTGCTGGAAATTATTAATAATGATACTTTAGATGAGGCATCTAAACAGGACGCTATTAATGAGATGATTGCAATGACCAAACGAATGGAACAGGAAACTGCTGCAGAAACACAGCTTGCAGCAAAAGGATTTGCTGATTCCATTGTTACGATATCCGATGATTGTGTGGATGTTACATTAAATATTACAAATTTAAATGATGTTCAAAGAACGCAAATAGAAGATATTATTACCAGAAAAACCGGTTATGAATTAAATAAAATTGTAATCACAACAACGGGAAAGTAATTTTATGAAACATTTTTTAAAAACATTGCAAAAGATGGTGTAGATTTGGTATACTATACATAATATGATTTGAGTTTCTGTCACACATGTGACGAAGGAGGAAAGATATGGTAGTCGAAGAACAAAATAATGGAACATATAATGTAAAAGAAACAGGAGCATTAGGAGATATTCAAATTGCTGATGATGTCATTGCAATTATTGCAGGTTTGGCTGCAACTGAAGTAGAAGGTGTTGCAAAAATGTGTGGTAATATTACGAATGAATTAGTTAGCAAACTTGGAATGAAGAATTTGTCAAAAGGTGTTAAAGTGATAATGGATCCTGATAGTATTCAGGTTGATTTATCATTAGAATTGAAATATGGATACAGTGTAATGGAGGTTTCAAAGGTTGTTCAGGAAAAAGTAAAACAGGCGATTGAAACAATGACCGGACTGATTGTTTCGGAAGTACGTGTTCGTATTGCAGGTATTGCGATTGAGAAAGAGGAGAAGCAGACAAAAGCTTAGTCCCATATAGGGCTGTCGTAAGTTTTCATTTGCGACAGCCTTTTCTTAATTGATAAACATATCATGTCGATGGAATGTATGATTGTTGTTATATAAAGGATTTATATGGGTAATATATTTCATAGGATGGAAAAAGGAGATTAACATGTTACGAACACAGGTAAGAGAAGAGGTATTTAAGATTGTTTTCCGTATACCCTTTAATAATATGGAAGAAATGAAAGAACAGTTAGATTACTCTATGGAAGAATTAGAGAATAAAAGTGAAGAGAATCAGAATTATATTCGCAATAAAGTATCATCAATTTTAAGTCATATTCAAAATATTGATTCCATAATCGAAGATAATTGTGAGGGTTGGAATATTACAAGAATTGGAAAAGCGGAAATAGCTATTTTGCGTATTGCTGTTTATGAAATGTTATTTGAGGAAGACATTCCTTGTAATGTTGCAATTAATGAAGCAGTGGAACTTAGTAAAACTTACTGCAATGAAGATACAAAAAGATTTATTAATGCCGTATTAGGCAAGGTTTCAAAATCATTGGTACAGGATTAATTATGGCAAATATTTATACAGTTTTACAGTTAAATAATTATATAAAGAATATGTTTGAAAATGATTACTTACTCCGTAATGTACAGATAAAAGGAGAGATTTCAAATGTGAAATATCACTCTTCCGGACATATTTACTTTTCCTTAAAGGAAGAGGGAAGTGCTATGAATGGAGTAATGTTTCGTTCTGCAAGAAACACCGGTCTTCATTTTACCCTGGAAAATGGACAAAGTGTAATTGTAACCGGTAGTGTTTCCGTGTATGAAAGAGATGGTCGTTATCAAGTATATGCAAAACAAATCGAATTAGATGGAAGAGGCAATCTTTATGAAGCGTATGAACGACTAAAACAAAAGCTTTATGAAGAAGGCCTTTTTGAATTTGACGTAAAAAAATCCATACCGGCCTATCCGAAAAAGGTTGGTATTGTAACTGCAAAAACCGGTGCTGCGATTCAGGATATTCGTAATATTGCAAAACGGAGAAATCCCTACGTGCAATTATATTTGTATCCGGCAAAGGTGCAAGGAGATGGGGCGGCAGCTACCATTGTAAAAGGTATTGAAACTTTGGATCAAATGGATATGGACGTCATTATTATTGGCCGTGGTGGAGGCTCCATTGAAGATTTATGGCCTTTTAATGAAGAAATTGTGGCAAGAGCTATTTTTGCTGCAAACACACCCATTATTTCCGGAACCGGTCATGAGATAGATAATACAATCGCTGATTATGTGGCAGATTTACGGGCACCTACTCCAAGTGCAGCTTGTGAATTAGCCATTCCTGATGTAATGTCTGTTATTCATCAATGTGAGCAGTATGAAACATCAATGAAACAGCTGGTATCTCGTAAGGTTGTAATTTGTAAGCAGCAGCTTGCAACGATGATGGCAAAATTAAATGGTCTTTCCCCAATTAGAAAATATGAAAATCAAAAAATATATTTAGATTCATTAAGTGACAGATTAATGCAATCCATGCATCAGAAATATCAAAAGAATCATCACCGATATGAAGTATTGTTAGCCAGATTAAATGGATTAAGTCCAACTGCAAAATTAGTTGGCGGATATGGTTATATTGAAACCAAAAATGGTAATCCTTTACAAGGATTAGATGAAATATCTTTAGAGGATGAAATTACAATTACGGTAAAGGATGGAAGTATCAATGCGTTGGTAACACAAATTAGAAAGGAATAGATATGGAAGATAAGAAAGAAACATTTCAATTAGAACATGCATTTCAGGAAATTGAACAAATCATTGGACAGTTAGAATCAGATCAGTTATCTCTTAAAGAGTCCATTGATTTGTATGGAAAAGGTGTGAAACTTGTTGCTAATTGTAAAGAGGAATTAGCAGGAATTGAAAAAGAGATGATTATCATTGGTGAAACAATCACGAATGAAGATGAATAGCGAGGTAATTATGTTTAAAGATGATTTGCAGGCAGAAATAAATGTCGTTGAAACAATAATTCAAAAATATATGCCAAAGGAAAGTACCTATCAGAAAACAGTTGTTGACGCCATGAATTACACCATGTCAGCAGGAGGAAAAAGAATACGTCCTTTGTTGATGAAAAAAACATATGAATTTTTCGGAGGATGTGAGGAATATGTAGAACCATTTATGGCAGCGATAGAAATGATACACACCTATTCTTTGATTCATGATGATTTACCTGCCTTGGATAATGATGATTATCGTAGAGGTCAAAAGACGGCTCATGTTGTATATGGAGAGGCTATGGCCATTTTGGCAGGGGACAGTATGTTAAATTATGCCTTTGAAACAGCACTTAAGGCGTTTTCTTTTATTGTACATGATGATAATATGACAGTTACTGCATTACAAAAAGAACTATCTACCCGAATTCAAATAGAGAGAGCATTAGGGGTACTTGCGAAAAATCCGGGAATTTATGGTATGATTGGAGGACAGGTTGCAGATGTAGAATTAACCGGTACCCGTCTTTCAAAGGAACAGCTGGCCTTTATTTATGATAACAAAACCGGTGCATTAATTGAAGCCTCTGTTTTGATTGGAGCTTTGTTAGCCGGAGTTGATGATGGAATCATTGATAAACTAAAAAAAGTAGCGTATAATATTGGGATGGCTTTTCAAATTCAGGACGACATATTAGATGAAACTGCAACATTTGAAGAATTAGGAAAACCCATTCATAGTGATGAAAAAAATGAAAAGGTAACTTATGTTACGATTCACGGTTTAGAGAAAGCGAAAGAAGAAGTAGCACGTTTGTCTGAAGAAGCAATTGATATTTTGGATGAATTAGATGGTGATGATGCATTTTTGAAGGAGTTAGTCCGTTATCTGATTCATAGAAATAACTAAAAATGAGGATAAAAGAAACATGAAACGTATCAATAGAATTAAACAACCGAATGATATTAAGCAGTTTGATGTAGAAGATTGGGAACCCTTAGCAGAAGAAATCAGAGCATTTTTACTAAATAATGTTTCTAAAACAGGTGGACATCTGGCATCTAATCTTGGATGTGTGGAGTTAACAATGGCACTTCATTTGGTTCTTGATTTGCCAAAGGATAAGATAATTTGGGATGTGGGCCATCAAAGCTATACCCATAAGATTTTGACCGGAAGAAAAGAGGGATTTCAAAATCTACGTCAGCTAGGTGGTATGAGTGGTTTTCCGAAAAGAAAAGAAAGTGATACTGATGTTTTTGATACGGGACATAGCTCTACATCAATTTCTGCGGCAATAGGAATGGCAAAAGCAAATGAGCTGACCGGTAAAGACAGTACCATTGTGGCTGTAATTGGAGATGGTTCTTTTACAGGTGGTCTTGCATATGAGGCATTAAACAATCTTGCACGGTTAAAAAGCAGCTGTCTGATTATTTTAAATGACAATGACATGTCTATTGATGAAAATGTTGGTGGAATGTCCGGGTATTTAAATAAATTTCGTGTTGGCCAAGCCTATAATGAAGTGAAATCCGGTGTGGAAAAGGGTTTGTTAAATATTCCCGGAATTGGTGAGGGACTGGCAAAGGTTGTGAAACGAGGAAAAGATTCCATTAAGGAATTGTTGGTTCCCGGTATGTTTTTTGAGGATTTAGGAATTACTTATGTGGGTCCTATAGACGGACATAATATTTCTGAAATGATGGATACGTTTGATTCGGCTATCCGCTTAAAAAAACCGGTGGTTGTTCATGTTAAGACGAAAAAAGGGAAAGGCTACCGATATGCGGAGCGTTATCCCAAATATTTTCACGGTGTCAATCCTTTTGATTTGGAAACCGGAAAAGCATTAAAGAAAAAAGAAAAAATGACGAATACAGATGTATTTGGAAGAAAAATGTTAGCTCTCGGTCAGGAAAATGATAAAATTATTGCCATTACTGCAGCTATGGCATCAGGAACAGGACTTGAAAAATTTGCAAATGCATATCCCAATCGTTTTTTTGATGTAGGAATTGCGGAGCAGCATGCAGTTACTTTTGCAGCCGGACTTGCTTGTGAAGGAATGATACCGGTGGTTGCTGTTTATTCCTCCTTTTTACAAAGAGCCTATGATCAGGTCCTTCATGATGTTTGTATTCAAAATTTACATGTGGTTTTTGCTATTGACCGTTCGGGCTTAGTTGGACAGGATGGAGAAACACATCAAGGTATATTTGATATTTCCTATTTGTCTCATATACCGAATATGACCATATTAGCTCCTAAAAATCGATATGAACTTACAAAAGCATTAGAATTTGCTGTAAATTTTGAAGGTCCGATCGCTTTATTATATAGTCGTGGAGATGCATTTTACGGTTTAAAGGAAGTGCAGGAACCAATTGTTCCGGGTAAGAGTGAAATTATTGCAAAGGGTGAAAAGATTGCCTTAATTGCTGTTGGTAATATGGTTGAAGAGGCGAATATTGCTTATGAGAGATTATTATCAGAAAATTACAATATTACGTTTGTCAATGCCAGATTCGTAAAACCTTTTGACAAAGAGCTGATAGATGAACTTGCCGGAAGTCATGATGGAATTATTACAGTTGAGGAGCATGTATATCAGGGTGGTTATGGTCAAATGGTAGCTGCTTACCTAATGGAGTCAGGATATCATACGAAAGTGAAGCATATTGCAATACAGGACCGGTTTGTTGAACATGGTACTGTCAAACAGCTTAGAAAAATGTTGGGAATTGATCATGAGATGATTTATCAGACTGTTAAAGAATTGGAGAAATCATGAAAGAACGTTTAGATGTCATGGTAGTAAACCGGGGATTAGCATCTTCCAGAGAAAAGGCCAAGGCAATCATTATGTCAGGTATTGTTTTTGTTGACGGACAAAGAGAAGATAAAGCCGGTTCCATGTTTGATGAAAAAGTGAATATAGAGGTTAAGGGTGCGACTTTAAAGTATGTAAGTCGTGGTGGATTAAAGTTAGAAAAGGCTATGAGTCACTTTGATGTGATTTTGCAGGATAAAGTATGTATGGATGTAGGTTCATCTACAGGTGGATTTACTGATTGTATGCTACAAAATGGTGCTGTGAAAGTCTATGCCGTGGATGTTGGACATGGTCAGCTCGATTGGAAGCTACGTAATGATGAACGGGTAGTATGTATGGAAAAAACAAATATTCGTTATGTTACACCGGATCAGATTGAGGAACCTCCTGCATTTGTTTCTATTGATGTTTCCTTTATTTCCCTGACAAAAGTCTTAGGACCGGTGAAGGAATTAATGACATCGGATGGTGAAATTGTTTGTCTTATTAAACCTCAGTTTGAAGCCGGTAGAGAAAAAGTTGGTAAAAAAGGTGTAGTGAGAGATAAAAATGTTCATAAAGAAGTGATTCATATGGTTATGGATTTTGCTAAGGAAATTGGATTTGTTCTTTGTAATTTGGAATACTCTCCTATAAAAGGACCGGAAGGAAATATTGAGTATTTACTTCATTTAAGTAAAGATACGAAGAAAGAACATGGAACAATTGATGTAGATGCTGTTGTAGAAGCATCTCATACAACCTTAGACCGTTAAAGAGGAAGATAAATGAAGAAGTTTTTAATTGCAACGAATTCCATAAAGGATGAAAATTTAATCCTTACGTCAAAAATAACGGATTATATTACGATGCATGGTGGAATGGCATATTCTGTTGTGGGAGACTGTAAGGATGGAATGACATATCGGGTTGATGAAAAACAGGACTATGATTGTATTATTGCTTTAGGTGGAGATGGAACAATATTAAAGGCAGGCCGTGATTTGCGTCATTTAGATGTTCCCATTGTAGGTGTGAATTTAGGAACCCTGGGCTTTCTGGCTGAGATTGAACCGGAACAGATTTTTCCTGTCATTGACCGTTTGTTAGCGGATGATTATGAGGTAGAACCTCGTATGAATCTGATGGGTAAAGTATATAAAAAAAATCAGGATCATCTTATAATGGAAGATATTGCAATTAATGACATTGTTGTATCCAGATCAGGTTTTTCCAGAATCATTGGATTGAAAGTATTTGTAAATGGAAATGTAATAGATATATACGAAGCAGATGGTATTATTGTGAGTACACCAACAGGTTCTACCGGCTATAATATGTCAGCAGGTGGTCCTATTGTTTCACCTAAAACAAATTTAATGATTGTAACACCAATTTCTCCTCATAGTTTTACTGCTAAAAGTATGATTTTTTCAAATGAGGATGAGGTTGTAATTGAAGTTTTAAAAATGCGAAAAGCACAGGAAGAGGAAGCAATCGTAAGTTTTGATGGACAGGAAGGGACAAAGCTTTCCCCCGGTGATAAAATCGTAATTAAAAAGGCGAATTCAGTTACCAATATGGTAAAGCTGTTTGATGTTAATTTTGTAGAAGTGCTTCGTGAAAAGATGTTGAATCATTTTTAGTTTAAGCAAATTAGTTTTCCTTTTGATGGTTGCACACAGTAAAATGGATATGGAGTATAAAATGAAAGAAAAGCGACAAAATAAAATAAGAGAAATAATAGAAAAATATGATATTGAAACCCAGGATGAATTGTTGGCAAAATTAGAAGCGTCAGGCTTTTCTACAACTCAGGCAACCATTTCCAGAGATATTAGAGAAATGAAGCTTACCAAAATAGCTGGTGGGAATGGAAAACAAAAATATGCTGTTTTTCAAAATGCAGATACGGATGTATTAGCCAAATATCATCAAGTATTAAATGCCGGCATTTTGAATATAGATTATGCAGAAAATCTTATTGTTATTCGTACTGTTTCCGGTATGGCAATGGCAGTGGCAGCGGCTCTTGACAATATGAATCTTGCCGGGGTGATGGGCTGTATTGCCGGTGATGATACGATTTTTTGTGCAGTAAGAGGCAGTCAGTACTGCAAATCTGTAATAACACAAATTAAAAAAGTAGCATCAGACCAATAATTGGAG
>JBJENY010000111.1:0-7179 GCA_051880435.1 Lachnospiraceae bacterium
ACTCAAGAGGTCCCATTGGATGATTTGCACCAAGCTTCATAGCTGCATCAATACCGGCAATATCAGATACACCTTCCATCTTAATGAAAGCAGCTTCATTAATCATAGGAATTAAGATACGGTTTACAACGAAACCTGCTGCTTCATTTACCTGTACAGGAGTTTTACCGATTTCTTCAGAAATCTTAACAATTGTATCAACTGTTTCCTGTGGAGTATTAACGCCTGCAATAACCTCAACTAACTTCATACGATCAGCCGGATTAAAGAAATGCATACCAATCATAGGACGTGTTAAACCATTACCAATTTCAGTAATTGATAAACTTGATGTATTAGAAGCAAAAATACATTCTGGCTTACAAATCTTATCCAATTCACCAAAAGTAGTCTTCTTTACTTCCATATTCTCAAATGCTGCTTCAACAATTAAGTCACAATCAGCACAAAGATCTTCCTTTAAACCTGCTGTAATGCTGTTAAGAATCTTATCAACAGCTTCCTGTGTCATTTTTCCTTTTTCAACAAGTCTTGCATAACCTTTAGCAATTTTGTCCTTACCACCATCAGCCCACTCCTGCTTAATATCGCAAAGTGCAACCTCATAGCCATCAACCATAGCAAATGCTTTAGCAATGCCCTGACCCATAGTACCTGCGCCAATAACGCCAACCTTCATGTTTTTATCCTCCTAAAAAATATATTTGTAATAAACAGATACTTCCGATGATGCAAAAACATCAGTACTGTTTATCGTGGAATCACAGAACAAACGCATATACGTTTTGTTTGCACTGCAATTCCTATTTCACACATTTAGGTCCCTAAATATGTTAAAATCTTTATTATTTGTTTTGGAAAGGAACTACTTTTAATTTCTTCTCCTTATCCTTCTCTAAGAAATTACCCATTCCGGCTTTCTGATCCTCTGTTTCAAAGCAATCACCAAATAATTTCTCTTCGATTACAATTGCCTGATCCATATCTACCTGTAAACCATCATTAATTGCTTTCTTACAATTACGTACAGCAATCGGTGCCTGTGCGGCAATACCTGCAGCCATCTTCTTAGCCGCCGGCATCAACTCTTCTAATGGATAAACAGCATTAACAAGACCAATTCTATAAGCCTCATCAGCCTTAATGTTACGAGCAGTATAAATTAACTGCTTAGCCATACCCGGACTTACTAAACGAGCAAGTCTCTGTGTTCCACCAAATCCTGGTGTAATACCAAGACCAACCTCCGGCTGACCAAACACCGCATTCTCAGAACAAATTCTAATATCACAGCTCATAGAAATCTCACATCCACCACCTAATGCAAAACCATTAACAGCTGCAATAACAGGAATAGGGAAAGTTTCTAACTTACGGAAAACATCATTACCTTTCTTACCGAAAGCTTCACCTTCAGCCTTTGTTAAAGTAGACATTTCTCCAATATCAGCACCGGCTACAAAAGACTTTTCACCGGCACCAGTTAAAATCAAAGCTCTGGTAGCCTCTAAATCAACTGCATCCAATGTTGCATTTAATTCATCTAAAACCTGGCTATTTAATGCGTTCAATGCCTTTGGACGATTAATTGTAATAATACCTACAAATCCATCCTGCTCATATGTGATAAATTCCATATGTTTTTCTCCTTTTAACTCGTATTAACAAGAGATAGACAAATGCATTACACATTTGTCCTCTCTATTTTTCATATTAAAATCAATAAATAATTACTAAAATTAGTCACGCTCAACGATAGTAGCACAACCCATACCGCCACCGATACAAAGTGTTGCAAGACCCTTCTTAGCATCCTTCTTCTCCATTTCATGAAGTAATGTAACAAGGATACGACAACCGGAAGCTCCAACAGGATGTCCTAATGCAATAGCACCACCATTTGGATTTAACTGCTCATCTGTAAATCCAAGATCCATCTGTACAGCAATTGACTGTGCAGCAAATGCTTCATTAGCCTCAATGATATCAAAATCTTCAATCTTGTATCCAGCCTTAGCCATAACCTTGTTAGTAGCAGCCACAGGACCAACACCCATGATTGCAGGATCACATCCACCAAGAGCACCTGCTACGAATGTAGCCATAGGCTTAACACCTAACTCTTTTGCTTTCTCTTCGCTCATAACTACGATTGCAGCAGCACCATCATTAATACCTGATGAGTTAGCAGCTGTAACAATACCATCCGGCTTAAATGCAGGACGAAGCTTAGAAATACTCTCAGCTGTAGTTCCGGGACGTGGACCCTCATCTGTATCAATAATAACTGTATTCTTCTTCTGTTTAACCTCAACAGGAACGATTTCATCCTTAAATGCACCTGACTCTACAGCAGCTGCAGCTTTCTGCTGAGACTTAGCAGCAAACTCATCTAACTGTTGTCTTGTAATACCATACTTCTCACATACATTTTCTGCTGTAATACCCATATGATAATCATTAAATGCATCCCATAATGCATCATTTACCATTGTATCTTTCATTGTAGCATTACCCATACGGTAACCAAAACGAGCCTTATCAAGGGCATATGGAGCCATAGACATATTTTCCATACCACCTGCAACAACAATATCAGCATCACCGGCCATAATCATCTGTGCAGCCATGTTAACACAATTAAGACCTGAACCACAAACAACGTTTACAGTTACAGCAGGTGTCTCAACAGGAAGACCTGCCTTAATAGATGCCTGACGAGCTACATTCTGACCAAGACCAGCCTGGATTACACAACCCATATATACATGGTCAACCTGATCTGCAGGTACACCTGCACGGTTTAATGCTTCCTTAATTACAATTGAACCTAAAACAGGAGCCGGTGTTGTACTTAATCCACCACCCATAGTTCCGATTGCTGTACGACAAGCGCCAGCTAAAACAACTTTCTTTGACATAATTATCTATCCTCCGTTTATAATTTTACGTCTGACATAAATCAAAACAGAAAGACATATTTTGATTCTGTCACCACGCAATCTGCTAACAATATACCATAATATCAACAAACATGCAACCGAATAACATCAATGCAACTCTAAAAAAATTGTATTTTTTTAAATAATTTTTCAGTCTCTTTTTCTTTTTTTATTACCCTTTACATTCTTTTTTAATTTCGAATTTTTTATTATTTTGTTATTTTCCTTTTTTTCATTCTTATTCCGCTCCTTCCCATTCATATTTTTATTTTTTTGTTTGTTGTTGCTATCACCATTTTTTAATTTTCTAGGTGGTATCAAACATGTTTTATCAAACCCAATCAAATCATTTCTTCCACACTTTAGCAAAGCTTCTTTAACCAAATCATAGTTTTCAGGCCTACGATATTGAATAAGGGCACGTTGCATTGCTTTCTCATGGGGACTACGAGGTGTATATACCTTTTTCATTGTTCTGGGGTCCACTCCCGTATAGTACATACAGGTGGAAATTGTAGAAGGTGTGGGATAAAAATCCTGCACCTGCTCCGGCATATATCCCAGATCTCTGATATGTTCAGCCAGTGTGATTGCTTCTTTTAATCCGGAACCGGGATGGGAAGACATTAAATAGGGAACCAAATATTGTTCTTTTCCAATTTTTCTATTTGTTTTTTCAAATTGTTTCACAAATTGTAAATATATCTCATTTTTAGGTTTCCCCATCAAGTCAAGAACACCGTCAGCAACAT
Organism: Lachnospiraceae bacterium; assembly: GCA_051880435.1. Taxonomy (GTDB): domain Bacteria; phylum Bacillota; class Clostridia; order Lachnospirales; family Lachnospiraceae; genus CAG-590. The sequence continues at coordinate 3,695 of JBJENY010000111.1, forward strand.
GTTCCGGTGCCACACGAAGTTGTCCACTAACATGATATTGACACAATTCTTCCAGAAATTGATTATTTTCATCTGCCAAAACATAGTCAAAGCGAATCCCGGAACGAACAAATACTTTTTTAACTCCGGATAAATTCCTTAATTTACGAAGCAATGTAACATAATCAGAATGATCTACCTTCATATTTTTGCAGGGACTTGGAAATAAACATTGTTTATTGGGACAAACTCCTTTTTCTAATTGTTTTTTACAAGATGGTGCCCTAAAATTTGCTGTCGGACCACCAACATCATGAATATAGCCTTTAAAATCGGGATCATTTATCATTATTTTTGCTTCACGTATTAAAGAATCATGACTTCTACACTGAACAATTCTTCCCTGATGAAATGTCAAAGCGCAAAAGCTGCAACCACCAAAACATCCACGATTACTTGTTAAAGAAAATTTCACTTCATGAATTGCAGGTACTCCGCCATATTTTTCATAAGCAGGATGATAGGTTCGCATATATGGTAATTCATATACATCATCTAACTCTTGCATTGTCAATGGAGCAGCCGGAGGATTCTGAACTACATATCGATTTTCTCCATATTTTTCTATTAATGGTTTTGCCACAAAAGGATCCGTATTACAATATTGGATATAAAAGCTTTCCGCATATTTTAAAGAATCATTAACCATATCATCATATAAAGGAAGCTCAATACCATCATATACACTTTCCTTATCTCTTGTTTTATAGACAGTGCCTCTTACAAATGTAATATCAGAAACCGACAACCCACTATTTAATGCATCAGCAATTTCAACGACCGCCCGTTCTCCCATACCATACATTAACAAATCAGCACCGCTATCTAATAAAATAGAACGTTTTAATTTATTAGACCAATAATCATAATGGGCAAGTCGACGCAAGCTGGCCTCGATCCCTCCAATCAAAATCGGTGTATGTTTGTAGGATTTTTTTATTAAATTACAATATACAATTGTTGCATAATCCGGTCTTTTACCGGCAACTCCACCAGGAGTATATGCATCTTCTTTTCTTCTTTTTTTTGACACCGAATAATGATTCACCATGGAATCCATATTACCGGCAGAAACCAAAAAACCAAGACGTGGTTCTCCAAATTCACAAATGCTTTTTTCATTTTTCCAATCAGGTTGGGAAATAATTGCAACCTTATATCCTCTTGATTCTAAAATACGACTAATAATCGCACATCCAAAGGAAGAATGATCCACATATGCATCGCCAATGACATACACAAAATCAGGCTGTTCCCAGCCAAGAGCATTCATCTCATCTTTCGATATCGGTAAAAAACCCATAAAAACTCCATTCTACTTAAAACCAAAAATAATATAGCTACTAACACGAAACAAAACAAAAAGCGCCAAAAGAAACACATATGATTCTAAAGACGCTTTTCATTATCATGATTTTCCAGCACCTACCACAACAGCCTCTAATGCATTCGGAGAAACATTAGCATGAATACCTGTGCTTTCTTCAACCAGTTTATCCATACCATAAATCAAACTTCCTCCACCACTTAATACAATACCGGACTCAGCAATATCAGCAATCAGTTCAGGGGGAGAGATTTCCAATACATTATGAATTGTGTCTAAAATCTGAGAAGTAACCTCTGCAAATGCCTCAATTGTTTCCTCGGAAGAAACAATAATTCTGGCAGGAAATCCTGTTACAAGATCACGGCCTTTTACTTCCATCGTAATTGGCTCTTCTCTCGGAAATACAGTTCCAACAGTCATTTTTATTTTTTCAGCAGTTGGTTCACCAATCAATAAATTATATGTTCGACGAATATATTTAATAATCGCTTCGTTGTAGTCATCTCCGGCAATTTTCAGAGAATTACTTTCTACAATCCCACCCATAGAAATAACAGCAACATCCGTTGTTCCACCGCCAATATCAACTATCATATTACCTCTTGGAAGTGCAATATCAATGCCTGAACCAATGGCCGCAGCAATCGGTTCTTCCATAATATCAACGTGCTTCGCTCCTGAATGATATAAGGCATCTTCAACACCTCTTCGTTCCAATTCAGTAACACCGCTGGGAACACAAACACAAACACGTGGTCTGCTTAGCATTCTTTTTTTCTGCATAGCTGTTTCTAAAAAAGTTTTTAACATTCTTTCTGTTACAGTATAATCAGAAATAACACCCTGTTTTAATGGTCTGATTACTTCAATATAATCAGGTTCTTTACCAATCATTTGTTTTGCTTTATTACCTATTGCAATTAGTCTTTTGGATTTTTTTTCAAAAGCCACGACAGAGGGTTGATTAATTACAATACCTTTCCCCTTAACATAAACCAAAACATTTGCAGTTCCCAAATCTATTCCTATGTCCATATCAAACATAATCTTTTATCCTCCAAACTCATTCGAAAAAAATAAACATTCGTTATTATTACATATTTTTGCATTCGAAACAAAAGTGTTTATTATATAAACTAAACATGAAATCAAAAATACAAAATTACTCAATTTATATACTACCAAAAAATAAGAAAAATACAAATACTTTTTTATAAAGAATAAAAAAAGAGGAAAGAAAACCTGTTTCTTTCCTCTAACTAACAAATTATTCAAAATCTCCAGGCACCAATCTATGTTCTTGATCACCTGTTCCCATTTCCCTATTATGCGCCTTTGAAATTGCATTATCGACAATCTTAAGAACACGGTCTAAGTTTCCACTTTCAACCTCCTGCATCCTTCTACGTAAATTACTTTCCGCAGCCGCTTCACATGGATATCCTGATTGTTTCGCATGTTCTTTTGCAATAGAGAACACATCCATATCTGTAATTCGATGAGCCTGAATCAAATGTTTAAACTGAGTCGAAATAACTGCATTATCTTTAAATAGCTTAGATAATGTATCAATTTGACCAGTCATTATTACAACAACATCATTACTAGGGTTACTTACAATTTGGAATATCTCATCTAATTTCTCATTGCAAATCACACCAGCATTTTCCACAACAAGACAACCACCTTGCATTTTTCCAATTGCATCACTAATATTTGCACGATTTAAAGCTGCTGCTTTTATTTTTGCAATAGTCTTTGTCTTGCAAATACCTAATGCATGAAAACTTCTTGCAAAATCCTCTGCTATTGTTGTTGTACCAAAGCCATACTGACCAAGTATTACAATATTACGTGGCTCTGATGGATTATCATTAATATATCGAATTGTTTGTACAATTTGATCGTTAATAGAGTTTACAGTCAAATACTTACCAAGATATTTTTCTGCACCAACCGGTAACATAATAGAAGAAGTATTTTCCGCAACTCGTTTAGCTTCTTCCTCTGCTTTACGTCTTGCCTCTTCTTCCGCTTTACGTCTTGCCTCTTCTTCCGCTTTACGTCTTGCTTCTTCCTCTGCCTTACGTCTTGCTTCTTCCTCTGCCTTACGTCT
>JBJENY010000112.1:0-7040 GCA_051880435.1 Lachnospiraceae bacterium
AATGGCTAAAATAAAGGCTTTTTTGTGCAAAATTAATAAGAAAGTATAGAGAGGTATATATGGCAGTTTTATCGGATTTAGAACCGAAAAAAGTATTTCACTACTTTGAGGAAATTTGTAGTATTCCCCATGGTTCTTATAACGAAAAGGAAATTAGTAATTATTTAGTAGAATATGCAAAGGCTCATAACTATGAATATTGGCAGGATGAAATCTATAATGTAATTATGAAGGTTCCTGCCAGCAAGGGAAGAGAAGAGGAAGAGCCGGTTATTATGCAGGGACATATGGATATGGTCTGCGAAAAAACAAAACAGGCTGATATTGATATGGAAAATGAAGGTTTGCGTCTTGCAGTTGATGGAGATTATGTATATGCAAAGGAAACAACCCTTGGAGGAGATGACGGAGTTGCTGTTGCGTATATGTTAGCCATTGGTGATGATGACACAATTTCACATCCTGCTCTGGAATATATTTTTACTGTTTCTGAAGAAGTAGGTATGGACGGTGCAACTGCAGTTGACTTGTCAATGTTAAAGGGACATCAGATGCTTAATTTAGATTCGGAGGAAGAAGGTAGTTTTTTGTGTAGCTGTGCAGGTGGTTTATCCTCCGTATCGAAGCTGCCGGTAAAAAAAGAAACAGTAAACGGGTTAAAAAAAATAAGCATTGTTATTGAAGGGCTTTTAGGTGGACATTCCGGATGTGAAATCCACAAGGAACGTGGAAATGCATGTATATTACTGGGAAGGGTACTAACAGTTATTGAAAAAGAGCATATATTTTATATGGAAGATATTCAGGGTGGAAAAAAGGATAATGCCATTCCGGTATATGCAAAGGCTACCATCGGTGTAGATGAAACTGCTGTAAATGACGTTATAAAGCTTTGCAGGGAATTGGATTGTCAGTTAAAAGCAGAGTATGCATTGGTGGATTCTAATGTTACAGTTTCCGTATCATTGGTTCAAGATGACCTTGATGAAATAACGGTTGTTTCATTAGAAGATACAAAAAAAATGATTTCGTTACTGATGATGATGCCAAATGGTGTAATGGCAATGAGTACCTCGGTAGATGGCCTGGTGGAAACATCATTAAATCTGGGTATCATGAAATTAGAGGACAATTGTTTTTCCATGCGGCAGGCAATCCGTAGTAGCGTTACTTCCAGAAAATATTATATTTTTGACAAAGTAAATGCCTGTGTTACCATGTTAGGTGGAACCTGTGAGAAACAAGGGGAGTATCCTGCATGGGAATATAAAAATGAATCTAAGGTTCGACCTAAAATAATAGAGTTATATAAAAAAATGTATCAAAAAGATCCGGTTGTGGAAGGAATTCATGCCGGTTTGGAATGTGGTTTGCTGGCTGGTAAGATAAAAGATTTGGATTGTGTGTCAATGGGTCCTGATATTTTGGATATTCACACTACATCAGAAAGATTATCAATTTCTTCTACGAAACGTGTGTATGAATTTTTAATTGCGTTTTTAAAAGAATAATTACAGTTTTTGAAATGGACTGATAAAGATATGAAATGGAGGCTGTTATGCGGGTAGGAATGGGATATGACGTTCACAAGCTTGTGGAAGGTCGTAAATTAATATTAGGTGGTGTTAATGTACCATATGAAAAAGGATTACTAGGTCATTCTGATGCAGATGTGTTAACCCATGCAATTATGGATGCATTACTTGGTGCTGCTGCACTTGGTGATATTGGTAAACATTTTCCCGATACTGATGATAGGTATAAGGGTGCGGACAGTATTGCTTTGTTAAGACATGTGAAGGGCTTACTGGATAAGGAAAATTATGTGATTTGTAATATTGATGCAACTGTAATTGCCCAGCGGCCAAAGCTTGCATCCTTTATTCCTGATATGGTTGTTACCATTTCTGAAGCTTTAGGCTTGCAGCTTGCTCAGGTAAACATAAAAGCGACAACAGAAGAGGGACTTGGATTTACCGGTACAGGAGAAGGAATCAGTGCCCAGGCTGTTTGTCTGTTACAAGAGGTTTCAAATTATGCGTATGGGGACTTAATGGAGGCAAAGGCAGGAAATTGTTCTTCTTGTAGTGGTTGTCAGAAAGTTTAAAATGCCATTGCAATATAAAAATGATATCTGTATAATTGCTACAGATAAATTGACGAGATGGATTCTTTGATAAGAAAGATGAGGAATAAGAAATGAAAATTTATAACACAATGACGAGAACAAAGGAAGAGTTTAAACCCATTAATGAAGGAAAGGTAGGTATTTATGTATGTGGACCTACTGTTTATGATTATATCCATATTGGTAATGCCCGTCCTATGATTGTATTTGATACCCTCAGAAGATATTTACTCTATAAGGGCTACGATGTAAATTATGTATCAAATTTTACCGATGTGGATGACAAGATTATTAAGCGTGCAATTGAAGAAGGTGTTACATCATCTGAAATTTCAGAACGATACATTGCGGAAGTAAAAAAAGATATGGCTGACTTAAATGTTATGGAAGCGACAACTCATCCTAAGGCGACAGAAGAAATCCCGGATATGATTGCCATGGTAGAAACCTTAATTGAAAAAGGTCATGCTTATGAAGTGAATGGTACTGTATATTTTAGAACAAGAAGCTTCCCGGGATATGGTAAATTGTCTAAGAAGAATATTGATGATTTGGAAGCGGGACATAGAGATGAAAAGCACGCCCTAAAGGTATCCGGAGAAGGAGAAAAAGAAGATTTTCTTGATTTCGTATTATGGAAGCCTAAAAAAGAAGGTGAGCCTTCCTGGCCATCTCCTTGGGGAGAAGGACGTCCCGGCTGGCATTTAGAGTGCTCTGTTATGTCAAAAAAATACATAGGAGATATTATTGATATTCATGCAGGTGGAGAAGATTTGATTTTTCCTCATCATGAAAATGAAATAGCCCAAAGCGAGGCTGCAAATGATGTTGAGTTTGCCAGATACTGGATGCATAATGGATTTTTGAAAATAGATGGTGAAAAAATGTCAAAGTCTCTTGGTAACTTCTTTACAATCCGTGATATTGGAAAGAAATATCCATTGCAGGTTATTCGTTTCTTTATGTTATCAGCACATTACAGAAGTCCGTTAAATTTCTCTGAGGAATTAGTAGAGTCATCAAAGGCTTCGTTAAATAGAATTTTAAATGCCATGTCAAAGCTTCAGGATGTAATTGCTGTGGCACAGGATAAGGCTGCTACAGAAGAAGAAAATGCATTATTGAATCAGTTTAATGATTTTATTGTAAAGTTTGAGAATGCAATGGAGGATGATTTAAATACTGCAGATGCGATTTCTGTTATTTTTGAAATGGTTAAGCTTGCGAATTCAAATATTACTTCAGAGTCTTCTTTGAAGGTTGCAACCAGTGTTTATGAAACAATCGGAAGGCTTTGTGATGTATTAGGTATTATTACAAAGCAGGAAAAAGAAATATTAGATAGTGATATTGAGGCTTTGATTGAGGAGCGTCAGGCTGCAAGAAAAGCAAAGAATTTTGCAAGAGCAGATGAGATTCGTGACACATTAGCAGCACAGGGAATCATTTTAGAGGATACTCGTGAGGGCGTTAAATGGAAGAGAGCATAAATTTTAAGTTATTTAAAGAAACATTTTCTGTTGAACATAAGGATGCCTCCACTTACTCTCCTTTAGCATTAGCCTATATTGGAGATGCTATCTTTGATGTGATGATTCGTACGATTGAAGTAAGCAAAGTTAACAAACAGGTAAATAAGTATCACAGAGATGTAAGTCGCATTGTATGTGCACCGGCACAGGCAAAAATGATAACCGGTATATTACCCTTGTTAACCCAGGAGGAGGCTGCAATATATAAACGGGGACGGAATGCCAATTCTTATTCTAAGGCTAAGAATGCTTCCAGAGGGGAATACCGTATGGCTACAGGTTTTGAGGCAGTATTAGGATATTTGTATTTAAAAGAGGATTTTTCCCGGTTAACAGAAATTGTAAAACTTTCATTAGATGTGTTGGATGATAAGAATGAGAAGGCAGCGAATGAACAAGTGAATAAATGATATGACAAATTGTTACAGTTTGGAGATTAGTAGATTATGAGATATGAAGAATATACTATTGAAGGAAGAAATGCAGTAACAGAGGCATTTCGTTCCGGAAAAACAATTGATAAGCTTTTTGTATTAGATGGTTGTCATGATGGTGCGGTGAATACGATTAAGACATTGGCAAGAAAACAGGATACCATTGTGAATTACGTTACGAAAGAGCGTTTGGACCAGATGTCTACAACCGGTAAGCATCAAGGTGTAATTGCGCAGGCAGCGGCATATGAATATGCAGAAGTTGAGGATATTTTACAGGCAGCAAGAGATAAGGATGAAGCACCATTTATTTTTGTATTGGATGAATTAGAAGATCCACATAATTTAGGTGCCATTATTCGTACTGCAAATCTATGTGGTGCACATGGTGTCATTATTCCAAAGCGTAGAGCAGTTGGTCTTACTGCAACTGTAGTGAAGGCGTCTGCAGGTGCAATTAATTACACACCGGTTGCAAAGGTTACGAATATTGCTAAAACCATTGACGAATTAAAGGAAGAGGGCATTTGGTTTGTATGTGCAGACATGGATGGAGAAGTGATGTACCGTCATAACCTTACCGGACCAATTGGTTTGGTGATTGGTAATGAGGGTAGTGGTGTCAGCCGTCTGGTAAAGGAAAAATGTGATTATGTAGCATCGATTCCTATGAAGGGGGATATTGATTCCTTGAATGCTTCTGTTGCATGTGGTGTGCTTGCTTATGAAATAGTAAGACAAAGATTACAGGGGAAATAATTTAGATCCAATCAATATTGACAACGATATTATTGATTACATTAAGGAGCAGTCAGAAAACTATGGGATTCCATATCAGACACTTATTAATTTATATCTGTTAGATTGCGTTAAGGAGAAGAAAGAATTACAAATGTCTTGGAAGTAGAGAATATAATAACATTTTTGATAAAATAGTATGCCCCTGGTATGGTACCAGGGGCTGTTATCATTAGTAAATTTATTCGATAAGATACGTTTTCTATAACTGTAGCTTCGATTATGTTATAAGAAATGCTGGATTTGACAACTTTTGTAAAAGAAGAATGGTTTATTTTCAAGCAAAAAAAGAAAGCTGTTAACGGGAATTGAACCCGTGACAAAAGTACTGATTTTGATAGTAAATATCTCATTTATGGTTAACAAAAGTTGTCAAATTGACTTATTTGATTAGAATTATGTGAGAATAAAGGAAGGAGAATGTTCTTTTCTACTTGAATTTGATTCGTGAGAGGAAATCTTGGTATTTCACCGGGATTTCTTTTTTATTTATAGGGTGATTAGAGTTATTGTTTTTCAATAACCTTTTCATAAATGCGTATTGACGCATTACCTCCAGAGGGATAGTAGTTGCAACTGCTATCCCTTTTTGCGTTTAGGCACTGGAGGACAATATTTTAATTAATGGAGGTAAACGAATTATGAAAGGAAAAACAATTGCAATTGTGAACCAAAAGGGTGGTGTAGGAAAGACCACCACAACATTTAATCTGGGAGCAAGCTTGGCAGCATCCGGAAGGAAGGTATTGTTAGTTGATTTGGATCAACAGGGAAATCTTACATACTTGTGTGGGAATGATGTTCCTGATCAGTTATCAAAAACGGTAGCTGATTTGATGTTACAGGCGATTCAGGATGAGGAATATGATATAGCTGATTATATAATGAGCATTTCATATGGAACGGGAGATAAGGCATACAGTATGGATTATATGTCATGTAACGTATTGATGTCTTCTGTTGAAGTAAGCCTGGTTAATGCCATGAGCAGGGAGCAGATATTAAAAATGATATTAATGGATGTGAAATCACAATATGATTTTATATTACTGGATTGTGGACCATCACTAGGAATGATTACCATTAACGCCCTGGTTGCAGCTGATTCCGTATTAATTCCTTTGCAGGCTGAAAAGTTTGCTGCACTTGGACTTGAACTATTACTTAAGAATATCATGCGTGTAAACCGCAAAATAAACCCCGGTTTGGAATTAGAGGGTATTTTATTCCTGGCGGTACCGGAAAGGCAAATAGAGGCACGTACAACGATTACAGAGGTACGTAAACGGTTTGCAGAGGTTATAGATGTATATGATATTACCATTCCAAGACTGGCAGAGGTAAGTAAAGCCAATCGTAAGCAGCAGCCTATGAATGTTTATGAAGATAAAAGCCAGGGTATCAAATGCGGTAACAGTGTTGTAGCTAAGCTATATGATGAGTTAGCAAGGGAGGTCGTAGGAAATGAAGGATGATAGAAAAGAAAGAATTATTAAATTAAAACTGTCGGATGAAGATTGTGAATCCTTGCTGAATAAATGTGGTGTGAGTGGATTGACAGTTAATGAACTGTTAGAGAATTTTATTGGTGATTTAGTATATGGTTCTCATTGCAATGGAAGTGATGAGTGTATGTATGCTAATCAGTGGTATGACCGTTGTGGATTTGATACTTGTACGATGCCAACACTTCTTAATCATCTGCTGTCATGGGAATATAATCCTGAAGAGTATTTATACATATTAGATAATATTGAAACTGCAGAAATTGAAAAAAAGTATTTGCAGGAACATCCGGAAGAAGCAAATGAAGAAGCCCGGTACATTGATTCTGATATTGAGGAATGGGAAGAAGAACTTAGATTTATGAGAGAGGACTGGCATCCGGAAAAATCCTTTTTTTATCCTAACTACAAAGTGGATATGGAGAAAGAAATCGACACTATCAAGAAATGGGTTAAGGAACGGAATCAATTGTTAATGAATGACAGTCTGGATAAGGCAATAGACCGGGTCATGGAACAGGAGCAGCTGCAGACATTGAATCAGGATATGGGACCGGAACTGTAAGAGAGGAGACAGATTATGAGTAGAAAAATAATTGGATTAAATGATATGTTTGGTATTCCGGAATCCTCTTTTGAGGTT
>JBJENY010000113.1:0-6976 GCA_051880435.1 Lachnospiraceae bacterium
TTTACAGGTAAATCCACGAAACTACAAATGTGAGGTCACTTCATATTATCTATTTCAATTATTATAATATTTTACATTCTAAAGCGAACTTTTTTATAATTTTTGTAAAAATAGTTCGGTTTAGACATTAATTTTCCTGCAAAAATATACTGACATGACCGTAGCTACACTCCATCCGATTGGCCATGAAAGCCAAATACCAACAGCTCCAAACAAATGAGAAAACAATATTGCCAATACGACTCGCAGAATTAAATCCGTAAAGGTAGATATCATAAAATGATTCATCCGTCCGGCACCACGCAAAATTCCGTCTGCTACCAGTTTTACGGAAATCACAAAATAAAATGGTGTCAGAATATGTAAAAACTGAATTCCCGTTGTCATTGCCACATCGGAAGGACGGTCAATGAAAAGTTTTACCAAAGTACCGCTTTCTAACATATACAAGGCAACAATGGGTACGCAAATCATCCATACCATTTTAATACCCGCCTTGAAGCCCTGACGAATCCGCTCCATGTTTCCTGCCCCAAGATTCTGGGCAGTATAATTTGACATACCGTTTCCAAGGGTGGTGAATGATGTAATAACTAAATTATTAAGCTTTACAGAAGTAGAATAACCTGCAATGACTCCGGCACCGTAATCATTTATGGTTCCCTGAATCATAATATTTCCTACAGATATAAAGCTTTGCTGCAATATACTTGGTATGGCAATTTTGCATATCTTTTTGAAAATATCGAAGGAGAATAACGGACATGTTTCCAAAACTTCAATTTGCTTTAATCTTCTCAGTACAAATATCACTGCAAGAATACAACTGATTCCCTGACAAAGAAAGGTTGCCCATGCCACCCCGGCAATACCCATATGAAAGTATTTTACAAAGCATATATCCACTAAAATATTAGAGGTGGAAGAAAATGCCAGAAAGAAAAATGGAGTTTTGGAGTCTCCCAAAGCTGAAAAAATTCCTGTTGCTACATTATAAAATAACAGGAAGGGAAATCCCCACATATAGATGTTAAGATATAATTTTGAATCTGCAAATATATCCTGCGGTGTTCTTGTAAGGGATAAAATCCCGCTGCAACTCGTCAATCCGATTACCATTAAAAGGGCACAAAGAAGTCCACTGGCAATCCATGTTGTATAAACAGCGGTTTTCATATCTTTATATTTTTTGGCACCAAACAACTGGGATACCACTACAGAACATCCAATGTTGCAGCCAAATGCAAAAGCAATAAATATAAGGGTAATCTGATACCCATTTCCTACTGCCGCCAGTGCATTTTCCCCAATAAAGCGTCCTGCCACCAGACTGTCTGCAATATTATATAACTGCTGAAATATTACACTTCCAAAAAGAGGAATACAAAATTTCCATAATACGGACTCCGGTTTTCCTACTGTTAGATCCTTGTTCACTTCTGTCACTCCAATCTGTGTAATTACTTACCAACATTGGATTATACGTTTTCTTTTACCAAATGTAAAATATTTTTGCTAAATATTCATTGCCGCCATTGCAGATATATATTCCAAAGTAGGTACAAACTCCTGTGTCAATTCTTTGCTTTCAAATATAAAATCTCCATCCTTAACAGCAAATAATTTACACATTGGCAATTCCACAAAATGCTCGTCCAGAGGGGTGGTGGCAAATATCTTACCTTCAGGCAGTTCCTTATAACATAATGTATTTTTCATATTCTTGTGAATATATAATATTTCTCCGTCAAATATCATTAAATTTAATTTATTTCGTTTGGAAAGTTCACCAACAAGCTTATCAACAATATCAATACGGGTATCCTCAGTCACCTTATTTGTTTTTTTATATTCCTCATTGATTAAATCCAGCAAATATAAGAGAACCCGTTCTGAATCAGTATCCCCTTTTTGTTTTTCCATATACCGAAATAAATGTCCGCTGGAATAAATGGTTCCGTTATGAATCAAGGTCCAGGTACGTCCTGTTATATCAGTTCCGGTATACGGATGACAATTTTCTTCCCGAATGGAACCAACTGTTGCCATACGAATATGGGCTAACACATTTTTTTGTTTTCCGGTTTTTGCAATCACATCAGGAAGGATTTTACTTTCGGAAGCCTTAACAGGCTCTTTTATGACCTCATAGGATTCATTTCGGTAACGCATAATCCCCCATCCATGGGGATGCTTATTACAATGACTGTAAAACTCAGATAAGTAATCCTTTAATTCAATTGGTACGTGAAAGCTTGCACCAAATAATTCACACATTTTGATTCTCCTTGTAGCATAGCATTTTTTCCACAACATTTTATAAATATGAGAAGATTACATGAAAAAGAAGGATTCCTTTATCCACGAAAACATTTGTGATTGATAATTTCCCTTCAGTTTTTCATATATCCGTTCCCCATAGCGGTTACCCGGTTCTAATTTTTTCATCTGATAGCGAATGACACTTTTAACTTCTTCATCATCCAAAAATTCATTTTGCATATCTGATAATATTATTTTAATTGCATCAGCAACATTTATTGATTCAAAAGAGCCATCTTCATCCTTTATTCCATCCGAAAATCCCAATATTTCAATTTCTTCTGTATTATATTTTGCTGCGTTTTTCTGATTTTCGATTGCCTGTTGTTGCATTTTTTTTGTAAATTCGAAATCCTCTAATCTTGACAAATACAACATAAAATACTGCGCAAATAAAAGGTCTTCTCTGGCAATCCCTAATGGGAACAAAGGATTTAAATCAAACATACGAAGTTCAATATGATTTACCCCATCTCGTTTTAAACTGTCAATGCGATAAGCACCTGCTGGTTTTAATCGTACAGGCATATATAATTCCCCTTCAGAAAACAAAGCACCTTTCCGAATCAATGCTTCTATACTTTCACAATAATTTAGAAGATTTGTATAATCTAACACCGGTACAAACTGATTCCAATATCCATGTTTGCTGTTTCTCATAGAAGCATAACCGGAAAAATAACTGCCTGAGCCCTCTATTACATTTTTCCACTGCTTTTTTCTTGCAAAAGACGGATCAAATACCGGACTTGCAGCCGTCAGAAAAGTAATCACCCAGCTATACCGGGTGGCATATTTTAACAGTTTCATGTAAAATGCATCCTTTTCTTCCTTTGTATGTTCAAGGGTTTTGTCCACAAAGGACATGTTAAAATGGATTCCACTGTACAACATGATTCTTTTTCCATAACGCCGCTCCAAATTAACACGGTAATTATGCTTATGCATCTGGTTTCCTTCATATTGTGCAATGGGTATTTCATTGTCATCAGCAAAATAAGGCGGATTACTATACATCCAAAGATATTCGCCCCGGGTTTTCAAATCATTTACTACCTTTAAAGACAAATGCTTTAAGCTGTTCATTGCTTCCTCAACACTGTCACAAACAGGAGTGATAATCTCTAACTGATTTTCACAAAAATCCTTTGACAAAGCAGCTTCTGTAAATGGATGAAGTGATTTTGCAAGTCTTCCATCTGAAGTTACCCTTAAGGTTTCTCTCTCTATTCCAAATTGTCCCCTTAACCTCATGTCATTTTCCAAATTACTCACAAACAAATCCTTTCATGATACACATCCATATTCTAATACATAATCCATTATATCTTTTCCGTTTTCCAATCCTTTCACCATTTCTTTTGCAGGATTGGTTAATTTTTCCGCCCGTATATATAAAGAATGTAACAATTTTTCTTCTCCCCATCCTCGTTTTATAAGACCCTCTGTTGCCAAATCAAGTATGGCCATCAGTTGTTTTTTCAATGCTTTTTTCTCAATAAACTCAGGTAATTCCCGCATAGATAACATTTTCTGTAGCTCCGTTGCAGTATAACCATGATTATAAATTACAGTATCATTTTTTAAAAGGGACTGTAGCGTTTCTATTTTTTCAATCAGCCCGATATGAAAGGCTGCCACAGTCATACTGTCTACTATCGGCTGGCAGCAGGTGCTGCGAAATTCAATGGTTCCCCGGTAAGTAAGGTCTTCAAACTTAAAGCTTCTTAAATGCTCCAAATCCTCAAGGCATGGCTGAATGGTAATTGGCACATAGGTTTCGCCATCATAATATTCACCTGAAACCTTTTCCTGTTTCAAATATTCATCAATGGGAATCGGTTTAAAATTCACATATTTTCCATTTCGCATGACACAGTAAATACTGGTTGTTTTAATATAAGATAATAAGTCCTCTACACTTTTCAAAAGCTTATCATACATACCTATGTTGTGGGGATTAAAACCTTGCATACTATGTTCCCAAAGCATATTTCTGGCAACCATATAATCCGGATATTCCTCAATATAAGAATTACCAAAAAGCAAAGCTTTATACGGTTCTAACGCACCAAACACATTAATCGTGTCAATTAACTTCTCATATTCTACATCAATTTGAACCTGGGATGCACTGGTAAAGGTACCAAAATCTGCCCGATTACAAAAGCTCATTTCCGGATTATTTTCGTATGCTTTATACGTATGTAAATGATGATACAACATACGATACCGTTCGTTGGGAATCGGCTGGTTATGATTAATATTATAATGAGGATTAATTCCCATCCCTGTTAATGTATAATCATATTTGGAAAAAGCCTCATTCAAGAATAAATAATACTTTTCAAACCGCTGTTTTATCTCATAAAGATTCTCTCCTTTTCCAAGGGAAATCTCCAAATTGGAATAAGCACAATCAAAAGATAAATCATCCCCGGTTTCTTTATGAATCATGGAAAAAACTTCCCCATTATCATCCCTGCCATTTGGTAAAAAATCAAATTCCCTGCGAAAATCTTTAGCAACCCTGATACAGACAGACTCCTCAACAGCCCTGCCCTTTCGGTTTACCACCGGCATTTCAATCTCAATACCAATACATCGTTTTCGATTTTTTTTCGTCGGTGCAATATATTTATTATATAATGCCCTATCAATTTCAGACTGTGTCATACTATCTTTTACTCCTTATTCTTTTCTTTTGCAAATCTTTTTTCAAAAATAACTCTGCAGATGAGTATCTTTTCCCTGTGTCAGGAAACATCACAACAATTTGACTATATTATCTCGTGTGTCCTAATTGCATCGAAAACTACCTTTGCAAATACCTTATGACCATTTTCATCCAAATGTTCCATATCTATTCCGCTAGGACTTACATAATCAGAGGCAGCAAGAAAATGAATCTTACGTTTTGCCGCTATTTTTTCATATTCCTTTTTTAGGTCTTTTGACAATTCCACGGACCCTTTACTAAATTCCGGATCATATTGGTCCTTCCAAACCTCATCCCCTAAATAAATAGGAGAAATCAAAAGAATATGATTTGTGGGTATGACCTTTAACAGTTCATCTAAGCACTGTTCAATCCCTAATCCAATTTTGTATGCCGTATTGTTATAATTCGACTTACAGTCATTGGTTCCAAGCATCAGAATTGCACCGTCAATGGGTTTATGACTTTCTAATATAAAAGGCAAGGTTGCCAGCCCATTACGATATTTCCGAAATACATCCTCATATACTGTTGTCCGACCACACAAGCCTTCCTCTAATACCGTAACATCATCAGCCCTTAATCCTTCTTGTAATCTTCCCGTCCATCGGACATCCCATGGGTATCGTTCCTGAGTCTTGGGAATCAATCCCCATGTATTGGAATCTCCATAACATAATAATTGTTTCAAGCTATCACCTCCTTGGCATGTATGATCAAAAACAATTCTCTACTTTTATTCATACGCAAAAGTCTTTAAAAACTTTTTCGCTCTTTCCGTCTTTGGCTGTTCAAAAAAGGACGCCGGTTCCCGAGATTCTTCCACAATCTCCCCCTGATCAATAAATAAAATTCTGTCTGCAACAGCCCTTGCAAATGCCATTTCATGGGTTACAATCAACATCGTTCTATGGTCTTTCGCCAGTTCTAACATTGTCTGTAACACCTCATGTACCATTTCCGGGTCTAATGCAGCTGTCACCTCATCAAACAATATTATTTCAGGATGCATACATAGGGATCTCACAATGGCAACCCTCTGCTTTTGTCCCCCGGAAAGCTGTCGCGGATAAGCATCCTTTTTATCCAACAACCCAACACGTTCTAACAGTGTACATGCTTCCTTCTCAACTTCCCTTTTGTCCCTTTTTTGTACTTTAACAGGAGCTAAGGTTATATTTTGTAAAACCGTCTTATGGGGAAATAAATCATAGCTTTGAAAAACCATTCCAATTTTTTGCCGAATACTACATATCTGTCTGCTCTTTGCATCTACGATTTCTTCATGAAATAATATGTTGCCCCCCTGAATTTCTTCTATTCCATTAATACAACGTAGAAGGGTACTTTTTCCACATCCGGAAGGACCGATAATGACAACCACTTCTCCCTTGTGAACCGTTAAATTAAAATCATTTAATATCACATTATCCCCAAATTCTTTATGTACATGTTCTAATCGTAAAACTTCCTCCATTAGTCACTCCACCTCTTTTCCAAGCGTCCGGCAAACATACTGATTGGCCAGCACACAAGAAAATATATTAAAAATACGGTAGCAAAGATTCCAAAGGCAGCATTTGGAGAAGTTTTTCTATTGGCCTCTATTATCTGTTGCGAAACCTTCAACACCTCTACAATTCCAATCATCATAACAAGACTGGTAGTTTTAATCATCCTTGTAATCAGATTAATGGATACGGGAATTAACCGCCTTATAGTTTGTGGAATAATCACATAAAGGTAGGTTTGCAGGGAGGTCATTCCAAGGGCCCATGCACTTTCATACTGGTTTTTGGAAATACTCGTTAATGCACCACGTACCAAATCTCCCATTTCAGCAGTTCCCCAAAAGGAAAAAACAAAAATTGCAGCACTTTCGGCCTCCACATTCCATCCGAAAACCCTGGTCGTTCCAAAATATACAATAAATAG
>JBJENY010000114.1:0-33299 GCA_051880435.1 Lachnospiraceae bacterium
GATACAGTAATCCTTTCATTTTATTATTTTCACTAATGACACGCTCCGTGTCCTGCATCAATTATGATTGTCGGTTTCATTACAACCTCAGATTCTTTCCTTAATGATAGCATATGATTTTTTTCGGAATTTGTCACTTCATTTGTTCATTCATACTACCGGTACGATAGCCCTGCAAATCCAAACTAACATAAGAAAAACCTAATTCTTGAAATCCCTCAACAAGCTTACTCCTTATGTTTTCATCCATAATAATAGGAAACTCCTCCGGCAAAACTTCTACTCTGGCCAATTTGCCGTGACATCGCACTCTGGCCTGAGAAATGCCATATTGATGTAATCGTTTTTCTCCAGCCTCTATCATGGATAGTTTTTCCATTGTAATGGATTCACCATAAGGAATTCGCGTAGACAGGCATGCAAGGGCAGGTTTATTCCAAGTATCCAGTCCCATTTGTTTCGACAACAACCGAATATCCTGCTTTGTCAATCCTGCTTCCTTTAACGGACTTTTCACACCCAATTCCTTTATTGCCTGCAAACCGGGACGATAATCTCCCTCGTCATCCAAATTAGAACCCTCAATCAAATGATAACCCCCCTGAGCATTTGCAAACGCAATCATAGAAGAAAGTATTTTCTTCTTACATAAATAGCAGCGATTCTTTGGATTATCCGAAAATCCGGGAATATCCAATTCATTTAATTGTATGGTACAATGTCGAATTTCCTGTTCATCACAAAAGCTTAAACAGGCGTCATATTCCTCTTCCGGAAACGAATGTATTTTTACCGTGATGGCAAATACACTCCCTCCCAAAACCTCCTTAGCAGCCATTAGTAAAAACGTAGAATCCACACCTCCCGAATAAGCCACTGCAACCTTTTCAAGCTTTCGTAATATCCCTTTTAGATTTTCCAATTTACGATATAATTCCTGTTCCATTCATCTATTCCTCTATTATCATGCCTCTCATTATTCCGGGTCCGTCATACACTCTTTTTCCGGCTCCAACTCCCACCTTTTTCACGACAAAATGCTCCGGAAGAGAATCCCTTGTTATTACCGCAGCTACTGTAGCAGCCCCGGTAGGAGTAATATATTCACCTTCCATAGGCTTTATCTGAAGCTTTAATCCATGGTCCTTTATAATGTTAATAACAGCCGGCACCGGTACCGGTAATATTCCATGTTGACATCTTACAGTGCCCATTCCTTCGTATAAACATGGCACAATGACATCTGTTATGCCTAAATCATCCAAACAAACTGCAATCGCAATAATATCAATAATAGAATCTACTGCTCCCACCTCATGAAAATGTACTTCTTCATAAGAAGTATTGTGAGCTTTCGCCTCGGCACGAGCCAAAATATCAAAAATATCCAAAGCTGTCTTTCTGGCACCTTCTGTCATATTACCGGCCTGAATGATGGCAGTAATCTCCTTCATTCCACGATGTTCATGGTGATGGGTATGGTGACTGTCATGATGATGGTGTTGTTTATCATACGCGTCGTGATGATTGTTTTGATAATCATGATGATGGTGGTTGTAATGCTCATTTTGAGAGTCGTAATGATAATCGTTGTGATGATCATTTCGAGAGTTTTGATGATAGTCGTTATCATGATTATGATTTTCAATAGTATCACTATCCTTATCCGCCATATGATTATGTTCATGATAATGGGAATGTACATCATGATGCTCATGATTTATTTCATGATTATGTCCATATAAATAATCCATATCATGGTCATGATTTTCTTGTGCTAACACGACATTAAAATCACAGGCATCAATTCCTGATTTTTTTACTCGCTTAATTTTCACTTCAAATCCCTCAAGGGGCAAACTTTGAAGCACATCCCCCAGCACCTGTTCCCTTGCTCCTAAATCCAGTAAGGTTGCCACCAGCATATCTCCACTAATTCCGGAATAGCATTCTAAGTATAAGGTATTGTCTTTTGCAACCATTTCTTGATTTGCATCCACATAAGAGACGAATTCTTCATTCGATATATCCTCTTGTTTTGTTTTTTCTATCATACTTTCATTTTCTCCTTGAAGTATCCATTTTTCTTTTTCAACTCAGTGAAACAATAAATTCTAATCAAACACACTAATCATAATTTCACTGTATAAACCGGGATCCTACCGAACCCCACATGCTAACCGGTTAATCTGTGTTGCCATATAACCGGCACCATATCCATTGTCGATATTCACAACCGCAATTCCATTGGCGCAGGAATTAACCATAGTCAATAATGCAGATAATCCGTTCATGCTTGCACCATATCCAACAGAGGTTGGAACAGCAATAACAGGACAGGAAACTAAGCCTCCAAGAACACTGGCTAAGGCACCTTCCATTCCTGCTACGGCAATCACACAATTGGCATCCTGCATTTCATCTACCTTTGATAACAATCGATGAATTCCACAAACACCTACATCATAAAGTTCTAACACATTACTACCAAAAAAACCGGCAGTTAAGGCAGCCTCCTTTGCAGCATATATATCTGCAGTTCCGGCACAACAAACCACAATCTTTCCAATCTTATCTTTTTCCTTCTCAATTTTTAAGATATGAGAAAGGGAATCGTATTCTAATTGCGGAAAATCCTTTTTGAGGGCTTCATATTGTTCTTTACTCGCTCTTGTTCCTAACACTTCACCCTCCGTCTCATAGATTCTCTTAAAGATTTCTCTTAGTTGTTCCACATTCTTCCCCTGACAATATACAACCTCTGCAAATCCGGTTCTTTCTTTTCGATTCATGTCTAATTTTGCAAATTCCAAATCGGTATAACCTTGTTTTACAATATCATTTTTATCAAGCAGCTTCTTTGCCTCACCAATTGTCAGTTCTTGCATTTGAACCTTTTTCAGTATTTCTTCTACTGACATACTTCCTCCCATCATATCAAGCTTCCAACTCATTCTAACAAATGATTCTAATCATCCATTCGAACAAACCATTCGATTCATCTGTTCTACCAAACCAGTCGAATCATCTATCCTATCAAACCAGTCGAATCATCTATCCTATCAAACTATTCGAATCATTTATCTATCAAACCATTCCGGTAATCCGTTCTATCAAACCATTTGTTATGATAAATGCACCCCACTGGTAGATACGATTGCAACCAATGTTCCCAAATCATCTGTTATATCTATCTCATAAAAGCAATTTCTTCTTCCATCCTTTAACAGCTTGCTTTCGCCATATAACGTATTCCCTTTTGGTGTACCTAAATAACTAATCTGACTGACAGTTGTTACTGTGGTTGGTTGTTTGAAATTCGTTGTAACCGCAAACACAAAATCAGCCAGAGTGAAAATAGCACCTCCCATTACATGACCGGTAGCATTAATATGACGTTCATCTATCTTTAAACTGCATTTTGCATAATGCTCTCCCACTTCTTCAATATCAATTCCTGTAGTAACCATCGCATAACGGTCCTTAATAAAAAATTCCTTTGCCTGTTCTAAATCTGTCATTGTATTCATAATATAGCAGACTGTTTCGAAGATTCCCTTTGTCATGATTTCATATTCATGACGTACCCTACAAAAACATCCACTACGTTCTCCTCTCTTTTTTTCTCGCAAATAGGCGTTTTTTCTAACCAAATTAATCGTTTATACCAACAAAGAAATTTTACCAATTATTTATTTTCTTTGCAAATATTATTACAATATTATTACTATTCTAATTTCTATAGACGAATGCAGCAAAATCTAGTATAATATTTTCGGTGAAATATCTATGAAGGGGATATGAACATGTCAGATGTACAACAAGAGGAACGTAAGCTTTATATTGTATTGAGCCGAACAGATACATTTCTTGCAACAATTATACGCTTTATTACAAAAGCAAAATATAATCACGTATCTTTAAGTCTGGATCCAACCTTAGACCAGATGTATTCTTTTGGAAGACGATATGCGAGAAATCCATTATGGGGTGGTTTTGTAAAAGAATCCAAAAACAGAGGTTTTTTCAAAAGATGTCAGGAGGCGGAGGTCAAAGTTCTATCTTTAGAGATTGATGAAGATACCTATCATGATATGCAACTTAGATTTCAATATATGAGTGAGCACAAGTTCTTATATCATTACAATTATTTAGGATTATTTTTTGCCATATTTAATATTCATTTCAAACCAACAGAACGCTCTTATTATTGTTCCGAGTTTGCAAAAGAGGTTCTTATCAGGCACAATATTGAGGGAGCTTCTGAATTAATGGAAGTACCGAAACCAATGCATTTTATGAATATTCCACATACAACTGAAATATATACAGGAAAGCTGACGCAATACGATGCAGCATAAAAAAAGACCATATCACTTTTGTGAAATGGTCTTTTCCATATTATTAAGGGGGGGAGAAAAAACTATGCTACATATTCTGTTAAATCATTTTTTATTTCATTAAAACGTTGGTCAGATGCCTCAATTCTCATTAGAATTGGTGCTGTTAAATCCATAGAAAATATACTCATAATAGACTTGGCATTTACAACATAATTACCATCTACCAAATCAATATGTTCTCTATAGCTGGATACAATATCTACAAAATGTTTCACTTTTTCAATGGTTCCCATAGAAATTGTCATTTCATGCATAACATCATCTTCTTTCTTTATTCTTAATCAACGAATCTTTATCAATGAACACTGATAATATACTGTATTTGAAAATGAATGTCAAAATGCATACTAAACAAAATTTAATGAATTTTCACTCATCTTTTGAACATATTTACAAAATCTAGTGGTAAATATTGAAACAAACCACAAAAATATACATATTTTACAAAAATACCTTTAAACTTCTAGCAAGAATACTATTCATCTCGGCAATTGCCACTCCATAATTTACAATGGGAATTCCACATTCCTTTGCATGCTTCATTCTGTTTTTCATTGCTGTTTCATTAATCATACAGCCCCCACAATGAACGATTAGCTTATAACCGGATAAATCCTCAGGAAACTCCATACCTGAAGTAAAGGAAAAATCAACCTTCGCACCTGAAAATTTCCGAATCCAATTAGGAAGCTTTACAGTTCCAATATCATTGCATTGACGATGGTGTGTACAGCTTTCAGCAATTAACACCTTATCTCCATCCTGCAAATGCTCCAAAACACTTGCACCTTCCACCAATGCTTCCAAATCCCCTTTATAACGTGCCATTAAAATTGAAAAAGAGGTTAACAGGATATCTTCAGGAACAATTTTTGAAACCTGTTGAAACGCCTGGGAATCTGTAATAACCAATCGTGGTTTTTTAGAAAGATGCTGTAATACCTCCTCTAATTCTTCCGGCTGACAGGAAAGCGCGCTACAATGCGCATCCAAAATGTCTCTAATCGCCATTTGCTGTGGCATAATCAGTCGCCCTTTTGGTGCTGATTCATCAATAGGAATCACAAGAACTACCATATCACCGGATGTTAACAAATCAGAAACAAGATAATTTGTATCATCCTCTTTCTTAGCAGTTTTTGCAATCAACTCCTTTAACTCCTTAATGTGAAATCCATTTTTTGCACTTACAAAAATTTCATTTGTTTTAAGGGCAAATTCATCCTCTAACAAATCATACTTGTTATATGCAACCACATAAGGTAGGTTTCTCTTTTGAAATTCAGCAATCAGATTTTTTTCATATTCACAAAGTCCTGCTATACAATCTACAACGATAACACCACAATCCGTTTCATCTAAAATGGATTGTGTCTTTTTTACTCGTAGCTGTCCTAATTCTCCTTCATCATCAAAACCCGGCGTATCTATCACTACCACAGGTCCTAAGGGTAACAATTCCATTGCTTTTCTCACAGGGTCCGTTGTGGTTCCTAACACCTCAGAGACTACTGATAAATCCTGTCCTGTCACAGCATTTACAATACTGGACTTCCCGGCATTTCTCCTTCCAAAAAATCCAATATGGAGTCTGTTTGATGATGCAACCTGATTCATACTCATAGCCAGTCACCTCCTATTTAAGTTAGAAGAATTTGTAATATTTTAACCTTGATACGCGAGACAAACATATACCATAATATTTTAATCCTCATACACAAGACCAAAATATCCATCAAAAAATCAATCCTGATACGCAAAACCAAAATATCCGCTAACAATTTAATCTTGATACGCAAGACCAAAATAGTCTATATAAGCTTTAAAACCGAAAATCCCTACGATTAGAATTACGAATATCACAAATATTCGCTTTTGCAATCTCACGAACCTTGTCCTTTGGAATCTTTTTCAATTCCTCTGCTATCATGGCATTGCCCAATTTTTTCGTCGGCTCAGAAGCATAATCCTCCAAATATTCACAAAGAGTCATCAATGCATTGGGATGACAACAATTTAAAATCTGCCCACTTTTACACAAGCTCATAAAACGGTCTCCTGTACGACCCTCTCTGTAGCAGGCAGTACAAAAAGAAGGAATATGACCATTTTCCATCAGCCATGCAACTACCTCTTCTAAGCTTCTTTGGTCTGAAACATCAAACTGTTCTGTATCATGAGGGCGTTCATCTGCAGAATATCCTGCATATCCGCCTACAGAAGTTCTTGAGCCACCACTTACCTGGGAAACACCTACACGTAACATTTTCCCACGTACTTCTTCTGACTCCCTGGTAGAAACAATCATCCCTGTATAAGGAACTGCCAAACGAATACACGCTGCAATTTTAATAAAGGTGTCATCATCAATTCCATTATCAAATGCATCCGGATCAATATCATCTGCCTTTTTCACACGTGGAACACTGATAGTATGAGGACCAACCCCATGAACAGCCTCTAAATGTTCTGCATGCATAATAAGACCTGCAAATTCATATTTGTATAATTCTAATCCAAATAACACACCAAGACCAACATCATCAATTCCACCTTCCATAGCACGGTCCATAGCCTCTGTATGATATGCATAATCATGCTTAGGTCCGGTTGGGTGAAGCTTTTCATAGCTTTCTTTATGATAGGTTTCCTGGAACAATATATAAGTACCTATTCCGGCATCCTTTAGTTTTCTGTAATTTTCAACAGTAGTAGCCGCAATATTAACATTGACACGACGGATGTCTCCATTTTTATGATGAACCTTATAAATGGTATCAATACATTCTAAAATATACTCTATAGGATTATTAACCGGATCCTCTCCCGCTTCAATGGCAAGACGTTTATGACCCATATCCTGTAATGCAATTATTTCTTCCCGTACTTCCTCCTGAGATAATTTTTTTCTGGGAATATGTTTATTTTTTAAATGATACGGACAATACAGGCAACCATTTACACAATAGTTGGATAAATACAAAGGTGCAAATATAACAATACGATTGCCATAAAATGCCAGTTTAATTTCTTCTGCAATTTCATACATTTTTTCTATTTTTTCCGGAATATCACAAGCAAGCAAAACAGACGCTTCCCTGTGAGTCAGACCAGAACACACATATCCCGTTTCTGTTTTTTTAGGACGGGCTTTTTCCAAAATAGCATCAATTAATGAGATATTATTTTTGTTTTCCTCTGCATATGCCAGAGTATCCAATATTTCCTTATCATTAATAAATTCTTCTGCTTTTAAAGAAGATGGGTTATAGTTACTCATGTTTCTCATTTCTCCTTAGTCATCATTTTTCAGATATATTCCTATTTACCTTTTCATCTTGGTCGTCAATTTTAGACTCGATTCCAGCCTGCCATATCCCCCTGGTCTACAACAACCTCATATCCAATTTGTTCCATACGTTTTTTTAAATCATCAACATCTTTAGCCGCTTCGTAACGTTTGTTATTATATAGTTCATACTTATCCTTAAATTTATCTAAAGACAAATTTGGCATAATAACATTGGCTCCGGACAAAATCCCTTGTTCCTGCCCATCCTTAGCTATGGTACCAAGTGCTGTAGTAGCAGGTAATAAAATATTAGGTTTTATAAGGCGAATAATAGATAACAAATAGCAGGTCCTTTCTAAGGTTCCGGGAGCACAGTTACCAAAAGGGGTATCTCTATGTGGTATAAATGGTCCAATTCCACACATATGAGGCTGAAATTCCTCAACAAACTTTAAGTCCCTTGCTATCATTTCATTCGTCTGTCCCGGAGAACCAACCATAAATCCACATCCAACCTGGTATCCGATATCCTTTAACCAGTACAGGCATTCCATACGATGTTCATAAGACATTTCCTTCGGATGCATCTCACAATAATGAGACTTCGTGTGTGTTTCATGCCGCAACAAATATCTGTCGGCACCTGCATCAAAAAGTCTCTGATAACTATTCCTGCTTCGTTCTCCTAAAGATAATGTAATTCTGCAATCAGGATATTGTTTTTTAATTATTTTTACAATATCACACATTTTATCATCTGTAAAATAACCATCCTCGCCACCTTGTAACACAAAGGTACGAAAACCTAATTTATAACCATCTTCACAGCAGTGAAAAATCTCATCCGATGACATCCGATACCTGCTTGCCTTCTCATTGCTTTTTCGGATTCCACAATAATAACAATCATTTTTACAAATATTACTGATTTCAATAAGTCCACGAATATAAATGTAATTTCCGTATATTTCTTTTCTCTGTTTTACTGCATAAGCCTTGAGCTTATCCCTGGCTTCCACACTATAATTATCTAACAAGTAAGCATATTCTGTTTCCGACAGACTATGATATTTTGCTAATTTCTGAATTAATGCATCAACATCCCGGGTCATATCCATACATCTCCTGTTTTTTCTCTGATTCATCATTTATTCCATACTCATCCTCCCATTTTTCTGCTACATTTTTTCTCGTTTCATCTATGGCCTTCTCATATCCGGTTAAAGCAGAAAAGGGTGCAAACTGAGCAGCTCTTTTCATTCTGTCCATAGGTGGATGATTTTCAAAAGTAGGATGTTCACAATCAATAATGTGCTCATATTTTTTTAATTTCTCTTGATCTACTTTCATATCGTTTCGTTCCTTTTTGATTTTCGTAAAATAAATAATTTTAGGCTTTATGACCACCGATCTGACGGTTACGCTCCATAGCGGTAGCTCCCTCCTTCAAATTTGTTCCTTTTAATATGGCATTTTTACCATACTTCTTTTTAATGGCTAACATTGCCTCCTGCATCTTTTGTTCTTTTTTGATTTCAATTTCTCTCTGGTGTTTTTCTTCATCTAATGCGTCATAATCCGTAAACAAATCCATCTGTACAAATTCCTGTTTGCTGCTTACATCTTCCTTCGGTATGGTACGATTTGCTGAAATATTAATTCTTCTAATCAACAAATTATCATCTACAATATCATCATATAGGTTTAATACTGCCTCTGTAATTAATTTTGTAGAAGATGAATAATCATCTAAATTCACAGTTCCATGGGCATGTTTTGGAACCTTTCGGCCATAATGATCTACTGTAACCGGACCTTTATAGGCCTTTGCTCTTTTTTCATCTGTCAGATTTTCTATATCATAACCAATGGTCAAAACCATTTGGTCCGTCACCAGACCTTTATCCACCAAATCCAGTACCAGCATATCTACCATTTCCCGCAATACCAACTTCCCTTTTTCAAAATCATAAGGCTGTTGCAATACTTGTCCGGAACCTAAACTATTATACTCCGGTTTATAAGCCTTTACCTCTGCAATTGTACATGGTTCATATCCCCATGCATGGTCAATTAGCAATTCCGCATTCACCCCAAACAAATCAAAAAGTAAATCTGCATTATAATAATCTTCCTTTTTCCCAAGAGAACACAAAGCAATATCTCCCATTGTGTAAAGCCCCTGTTCATGAAGCTTCTTTACATATCCGGGTCCTACTCTCCAAAAATCTGATAAAGGTTCATGGGTCCATAACAGCCTTCTGTAGCTCATCTCATCTAACTTGGCAATTCTTACCCCATAAATATCCGGTTCCATATGCTTTGCTACAATATCCATAGCAATCTTACTTAAATACATATTGGTCCCAATACCTGCCGTTGCAGTTATTCCTGTTTCTTCTAATACTTCCCGAATCATTTTTCTTGCCAGTTCTATCGGTTCTAATTTGTAAATATGCAAATAATTTGTTACATCAATAAAAACTTCATCAATAGAATAAACATGAATATCCTCCGGAGCAATATATCTAAGATAAATATTATAAATTCTTGTACTATATTCAATATATAACGCCATTCTTGGTGGTGCCGCAATATAATCCAACGATAATTCCGGATGGTTTTCTAACTTCGTTGCATCAAAGGAGGAACCTGTAAATTCTCCCTCCGGAAGCTTACTTTTACGAATCAAATTAGCTTCTTTTACTTTTTGTACCACCTCAAATAATCTGGCACGCCCCGGAATACCATAAGCCTTTAAGGTAGGAGACACTGCCAGGCAAATTGTTTTTTCCGTCCGGCTTGAATCTGCTACCACTAAATTTGTTGTAAGAGGATCCAAGTCTCTTTCCATACATTCCACAGAGGCATAAAAGGATTTCAGATCAATTGCAATGTACGATCTTTGTTTATTTTTTTCCATCTCATACCTCCTTTTCCTCTATTTTAGTATAAGCAAAACATATGTTCAAGTAGTAACTTTTGGTTCCTGTTAAATATATTATTGTTTTATAAATTACAAATAAAACCACAATTACAAAAACAACACTAACACATGCCCTAAAATTAACCAAAGACAATATGTTAGTGTTGTTTTCATTTCACACAAAACGACTAAATGTTTGTGTTGTTTTTACTTCATACGGAAATACGATATTCTATTATCCAAAACATGACATTTATTTCCAAAACTATTCTTATACATTATGCTTCAATGGCTGCTAATGCCTGTGCAATATCTGCAATCAAGTCATTCTTATCCTCTAATCCACATGACATACGAACCAGACCTGCCGGTACACCTGCTTCCATTAACTGCTCCTCTGTCATTTGACGATGAGTTGAGGTTGCCGGATTCAAGCAACAGGTTCTTGCATCTGCCACATGGGTTTCAATGGCTGCCAATTTCAGATTCTTCAAGAATTTCTCAGCTGCATCTCTTCCACCTTCCAACTCAAAGGAAACAACACCACATCCACCATTTGGTAAATATTTCTGTGCTCTGTCATAATATGGATCGCTTGGAAGACCCGGATAGTTAACCTTAGTAACCTGTGGCTGTGCTTCCAAAAACTTGGCAACTGCAAGTCCATTTTCCACATGACGAGGCATTCTTACATGTAATGACTCTAATCCAAGATTCAAATAAAATGCATGCTGCGGAGACTGAATACATCCTAAATCTCTCATTAACTGTACTGTACACTTTGTAATAAAGGCACCTTCCTTACCAAAACGCTCAGCATACACCACACCATGATATGAATCATCCGGTGTGCAAAGTCCCGGATATTTATCCGCATATGCCATCCAGTCAAAATTGCCGGAATCAACAATAGCTCCACCTACTGCTACACCATGTCCATCCATATATTTCGTTGTAGAATGAGTTACAATATCTGCTCCCCATTCAATTGGGCGACAATTAACCGGTGTAGGGAATGTATTATCTACAATCAGTGGTACACCATGTGCATGAGCCACCTTGGCAAACAACTCAATATCTAAAACTGTAAGGGCAGGGTTTGCAATTGTCTCACCAAACATTGCTCTTGTATTCTCTTTAAATGCTGCATTTAATTCTTCTTCTGTACTATCAGGAGAAACAAAGGTTACTTCAATTCCCATTTTTGCCATGGTAACAGCAATCAAATTAAAGGTTCCACCATAAATGGAAGAAGAAGCAACTATATGACTTCCAGCTTCACAAATATTAAATAACGCAAAGAAATTAGCTGCCTGACCTGAAGAAGTAAGCATAGCTGCACTACCACCTTCTAACTCAGCAATCTTAGCTGCTACATAATCATTCGTAGGATTCTGTAATCTGGTATAAAAATATCCTTCTGCCTCTAAATCAAATAACTTACCCATATCCTCACTGGTATTGTATTTGAATGTAGTAGACTGTACAATGGGAATCTGTCTTGGTTCTCCATTACCAGGAGTATATCCTCCCTGTACGCATTTTGTGTTTAATCCATAATTACTCATTTATCTATTCCTTCTTTCTCTTTATTAACCCGCAATACCACGTAAAACCGGCATACCTGTTTATTTTCTTTTCCCAATTATCACTTATACAAAGTAATGCATTACAATAGTACAAAACCTATGATCCCACTCATCATTCCAATCATTGCCCCTGCAATCACATCAATTGGATAATGCACACCTCCAATTACCCGAATCCATGCCATTATGATTCCTACAAGCAAAAGCAAAATGCCAACTATGGGAATATAATAAAGCCAGCACATTGCAATGACAAACACTGAAAAAACATGTCTGCTGGGAAAGGACTGTCCTTTTTTATCTTTTTTTATCAAAGGAACAATATCCAATGCTTCATAAGGTCTTGTTTTATTAAAGGCCTTTCGAAATAAAGTCACTGCAACAAAAGATATCCCTGCTGTTAAAAATGAACGAAGCAGCAAATCACTTTGAGTCATCCATTCCATGATAAGCAATAACGGAAATAGTATATAACATAGTATTGTAAGTATTTTATTCATAAATAACAAAACCTTTGTGGCCCTTGGATGCTCCACAAAAGGTTTTGTCCATTTTTTATATTGATTCGTTGTCATATGATCATCCTATATCCAGGTTTCGATTACCGTAGGATCCTCAGACTTATTGGGCATTCGCACTGATAAACCTAAAGACTCTAAATATCTTCTACTTTCTATCAAAGCATTAAAGTGTTTCTTAGTCTTTGGTTGTCCCGGAACATAATATTCTACAATATAGTCAGATATCTCACCCTCTTCTTTGTAATAAGTTACGCTAACAGGAATACCTACGACCTCTAGCATTTCTTCAACAAATTCCTTAACCGGCATACGGGTGGTTTGTTCTTTAATATGAACCTTTTTTTGTTCCTCATGTAAACTGTTTTTCTCTGACTCACGAATTGCCATATCAACCTGGGCAATCATAGACTCTGTAATACTTGTTTTCTCCCCAAAATTCAAGTAATTCAAGATTGTTAACATTTCCGATTCTGCATCGGTCAGATACCCTGTTCCTATTTTGTGAATATCCCCTGTGCTTCGAACCAATTCATACATCTTGTTAGGAAGGGTTCTGTAACTCCATTCCTGCATTTTAAATTCTAATTCCATACACACTTCTCCTATTACTTTGAACTCTTAATATTACCCCTAACACCTGATAGAATTTACAGCTTCCAATCAAACTAATCAAGTACCTTTTTAATCGCCTCTAATAACTCATCATAGGTTTCATAAGCCGGAAGCTCCGGATGATCTGCTTTAATTTGCTCAGTACTCTTAAATAAAAATCCGGCCTTACTTGCTTCAATCATGCCTAAATCGTTATGACTATCACCACTTGCAATTGTCTCATATCCGATAGACTGTAATGCCTTAACTGTTGTATACTTTGACTTTTCACAACGCATCTTAAAACCGGTAATCTCACCACTTTCTGCAACCTCCAAAGAATTACAGAAAATCGTCGGCCAGCCCAGCTTCTTCATAAGTGGCTTTGCAAACTGCGTAAAGGTATCACTAATAATGATAACCTGTGTCAAAGAACGCAACTCATCTAAAAATTCCTTTGCGCCAGGAATTGGATCAATCGTAGCAATGGTATCCTGAATCTCTTTTAAGCCTAATCCATGCTCCTTTAAAATACTAAGTCTCCAATTCATTAATTTATCATAATCCGGCTCATCTCTTGTTGTTCTTTTAAGCTCCGGAATTCCACTAGCCTCGGCAAATGCAATCCAAATCTCCGGTACTAATACACCTTCTAAATCCAAACATACGATATCCATTTTTTCTCCTCCTGTAGGTACCTTTTTTAGTCTTATGAGACTATTTAATTGCATTAAAGTATAACATACTTTACCATATAATAAAAGAAAAAAGTTGACCTCTTACTATTAAGAAGTCAACCTGTTATTACATCTCAAAAACCTGTTTGATGCTGTCATAATGAAGGAAAATCCCTTGTGCCGCAAAGTCTTCAATCTCTTCCTTTGTTGCTAACATAAAACCATCCGTTTCTGCTTCCTGAGGCTTTACATCTGACTCATTAAAATCCATAACAAACCGGTAAATATCTACAAAATAATTATCCCCTTCTCCCGGATTTTCTCTCTTGTAAGTAAACTGGTAACCACCTTCTGCATTTGTTACATCAAGTCCGGTTTCTTCTAATACCTCTCTACAAACCGCTTCAAAGGAATCCTCTCCAGCCATAACTCCGCCTCCGGAAACCTCCCACCAGCCCGGAGCCCAGGCTTTTGTCATCACTCTTTTTGTAATCAAAAATCTTTTATCCGGCGTAGCTACTACACCTAATACCGTTAAATGATATTCTCCATCCTTTAAGCACCAGTCATTACGCTTCATGGTTCTTCCGGTTTTCTCTTTATTACTGTCATAAATATCCCAATATTCCATCTTTATACCCTATCTTTTTCATTCTATATTGTTCATCCAAAAAAATTACTCAGCCAGTTCAAGCATCTTCTGTAATGGAAGGAGTGCTTTATCCATCATATCATCAGGTAAAATAACCTCCGGTTCCATTGTTGTTAATGCATCAATCACTTTATCCATTGTTACAAGCTTCATATTCGGACAAAATTGTCTATGTCCAACAGAATAAAACTTTTTATCAGGATTCTTCTGCATCAATTCATAAAATACACCCATTTCGGTACAAATCAAAAACTCCTTCTCAGAAGAAGCAGTTGCATAATCAATAATTTCAGAAGTACTTCCAATAAAATCAGATACCTCTAATACATCCATAGTACATTCCGGATGGGTAAGTACAACTGCATAAGGACGGGCTTTTTTTGCCTCTAATAAAGCATCCAATGTAATACTTTTATGAACATGACAAAAACCATCATTAAAAATAAAGTTTTTCTCAGGTAATTGCTTTGCAACATAACGACCTAAATTATTATCCGGTACAAAGAAAATATTTTTCTGTGGAAGTTTTTTTACCACCTTTAATGCATTAGAAGATGTTACACATACATCCGCGCAGGTTTTAATTAATGCTGTAGAATTCACATATGCAACCACTGCCACATCCTCATACTCTGCTCTTACCTCGGCTATTTTTTCCGGTGTCACCATATGTGCCATGGGACAGTCTGCATTTTGATCTGCCATAACTACCCTTTTATCTCTGTTTAATATTTTCGCACTTTCACCCATGAAGGACACGCCGCAAAAGAGAATATTATTTTCCTTTACTCTTGTAGCAACCTTTGCCAAATAGTAAGAATCTCCAACATAATCAGCAATTGCCTGCACATCTCCATCAACATAATAATGTGCAAGAATTACAACATCCTTTTCTTCCTTCAGTGCCTTAACCTGCTTTACCATATTTTCATCCATGGTGTTTCTCCTTTTTATCTATACAGGATTATCCGATATACATTTTCATAACCCTGTTTCATCTTCCCTACCTATCAAAGAATGGGACACTTAATGTGATATGCCTTGCATTATACACTAGGTGTCATATACGGTCAAGAATCATGTTATTTATGTGTCATTGCCATCACGTCTATTTCAACATGTTTTTCCCATCACATCTTTTTCATCACATTTTTTCATATAGTCGTCGGACACCGAGTTCAAATGCATCAGATACCTCCACAAAAAGACGCAAAAAGTGCCGGTTAAAAACTAACCGGCACCCGTGCTTATCAAGACTATTCACGAAGAATTTTTTAATTTTACAATAACTTCTTATATAACTCCGTAATTTCTTCAACACTTGTTTCTCTTGGATTACCAGGCCGGCATGCATCATCATATGCAGACTGTGAAAGGAATGGTAAATCCTCTTCCTTTACAATCTCTTTCAAATCAGCAGGAATACCAACATCTGTTGATAATTGTTTTACTGCATCAATTGCCGCCTTACGAGCATCATCTAAACTCATGGCATCCACACCATCTACACCCATTGCCTTCGCAATGTCACGATATTTTTCTCCTGTTGCTGATGCATTATACTCCATAACAGTTGGAAGAATAATCGCATTTGCCACACCATGAGGTGTATCATACAATGCACCTAGTGGATGTGCCATGGAATGTACTAATCCAAGACCAACATTAGAAAATCCCATACCTGCTATATACTGTCCAAGAGCCATTTCTTCACGTCCTTCCGGTATATTATCCACCGCAGCACGTAAACTCCTTGCGATAATTTCGATTGCTTTTATATGGAACATATCCGATAGTTCCCAGGCTCCTGCTGTAATATAGCCCTCAATTGCATGTGTAAGAGCATCCATACCGGTTGCTGCTGTAAGCCCCTTAGGCATAGAACTCATCATTTCAGGATCTACAACTGCCACTACAGGAATATCATGAACATCTACGCATACCATCTTACGGTTCTTTTCGGCATCTGTAATAACATAATTAATTGTAACCTCTGCGGCTGTTCCCGCTGTGGTCGGCACTGCTATGATTGGTACACATTTGTTCTTTGTCGGTGCCACGCCCTCTAAGCTTCTAATATCTGCAAACTCCGGATTCTTAATCACAATACCAATTGCCTTAGCAGTATCCATGGAAGATCCGCCACCAATGGCAACAATACAATCTGCTCCTGACGCTTTAAAGGCCTCTACACCGGTCTGTACATTCTCAATTGTTGGATTCGGCTTAATGTTGGAATAAATATCATAGGCAATTCCGGCTTCATCTAAAATGTCAGTAACTTTTTTGGTTACCCCGAACTTAATCAAATCAGGATCCGAACATACAAAAGCCTTAACAAATCCTCTTCCTGTAATCTCTGTTGCTATCTCCTTAATTGCTCCCGCTCCGTGATAGCTTGTCTCATTTAGCACAAATCTGTTTGCCATTTTCCTATCGACCTCCTTTTTTTGTTGTTTGTAACCGGACCTGTATTCCTAAAAAGCTCCAGTTACTGATAGTTGATTACAACTATATATAAAGAGCTTCTGCTCTTATTTTAGTACCTCATCTATATAAGCAATTAATGTATGAACTGTTTTATCAATTCCTAATGCAGAACTATTAATACAAATATCATAGGTTCTGGAATCTCCCCATTTTCCATCTGCATAAAAATTGTGATAGGTTTTTCGCATCTTATCTTCTTTTTTCATACGGTTGTAAGCTGCTTTTTCATCTAAACCATATGCTTCCATCACTCTCTGAAGCTTAACATCTTTATCACCTAATATAAAAATGCTAATCAGTCCTTCACATTCCTTTAAAATGTACTCTGCACACCGACCGACTACTACAAAGGATTCTTTTTCCACCATAGCCTTTGTTCTGATAAAATCAAAAATATGGTTGGCAACCTGCTGTTCTAAAGGATAATAATTCACATCTAATCCATATGTATAAAAAATCGGATATACCGGTTTTTCATCAAAATGTTTTACTACATCAGCACTCATTGTACTTTTTTCCCCTACATGACGAAAAATCTCTCTATCATAAAGAGGAATGTTGTAATGCTCTGCCAAACGTGTAGCAATCTCGTGTCCACCACTTCCAAATTCACGACCAATAGAAATCACAAGCTGTTTTTCCATAATATGCACCTTCTTCCCAGATTGTATATACAATTCATATAAGTGATACAAATTGCAACTACAACTATGCATATATTATAACATTTTTCTACACAATTTCAAAGCAAAAAATATCAAAATTAGTGAATTTTTTTACACTCCATATAATAACGTTTCTCATTAGCTTCACCCATGGAAAAGGTTTTTCTTGGAAGCACACCATCCTTAATTACACCAATAAACAAATCCTCTTTACTTACATCAGGAAGAATGATGCCAACATTATTTTCCTTCGTTCCTAAGTTAGTAACGACATCAATTCCATGAATGTAATCGATTTTACTCTCGGGACGAGACTCCAAATATTTATCCAAAAATGTCTGAATACCGGCAACAGCAATACCAAACTTTGGATTGATAACAGATACCAGCTTCCATCCATTATCAGAACAGAAAACAAAACTATGCTGATTTGCTGTAGCAACAGGCTTTTCGTAGGCTTCTATTTCTTTTACCTCAAATCCACTTCCCATAGCAGTAAAATATTCCCCGGCATTTTCTAATAAATCAGCCTCATCTACCTGAAACAGCACTCTATGTATAGGTTCCACCTCTAAGGACGCATCATGAATATTGACTATTTCACAAAGACAAAATCTTGCAGGATGATTTATTCTTTCTTCCTCAGTCAAATCCTTTTTGATATTTTCCCATGCAGCCTTTGCCGTCGCCATAGAATGGTTACCATCCCCAACAGCGAGATTCAAAACAGGATATTCTTCTGTCAAGCCATACTTAGTACGAAATACCCCATCATCTGCCAATGCTTCAATTTGATTCATTATTTTCTCTGTTTCTTTACCCTCTTTGATGAACCAGCCTGAAATATGACCACCATTTTGCATCAAATCCGTATCATATACCTTCTGATAAGAATCTTTTTTTTGCATTAAGGGTTCAATAACAGACTGCTCCGGGTCATCAATCAAAAGCATAATATGAGGAAGCTCCAGGGTCGCATTCTGCCGCACACGAAGTCTTGGTGGGATTCGCTCCTCTACTGTCATTTCAGTAGGTCTGATTAAGGAATGTTCTCCCTTTTTATATTCATATGTTTCTAAATCAATTGCTACTACAAGACCATTCCTTGCATAGGTTTTATTAATACCTCTTTCTACCAAAACAAAGCCTTTTCCTATAGAAGTTAGCACTTCCTCATCTACATAGGCTTTCATAGTTTGATGTATTTCTTTTACCATTCCATCCTCATTGGAACTCCCTAAATACACCTCCGGTAAAATCAAATGAAGCGTAGAGGGACTATCAGAAACAATTTCCTTTGTTTCATCCCAATATTCCTTTTGAGATGTATATTGGTCACAGGCAATCACCGCCCATTTTGACAAATCGGTTCCTTCCTTTGGTAATAATATCTCTGGTACATGTAAACAATTCATAGTTTTTCTCCTTTTTATGTATTTTCTTTAAGCGCTTGTGAAACTCATTTGAAATTTATATAAGTTGTGAATTTTTAACAAACCATCGCAGGCACGCTTGCGCTTCATCCACACACAACGGTACTAAACAATGTAACACTATGCCCACTAAGCTCGGAATCTCGCTAAGTGTGCAAGTGTACTTTCGTACTAAGTTCGGTAAACCTCACTAAGTACTCAATGTAAGTACCGGCGTGTTACAAGAGCCTGCTTATGGTATTTGTAAAAAATTCACAACACAAACATAGTCTTTATGAGTTTCGCAAACGTCTATGTATTTTCTTTTTTAAATTGTACATATATTTTACTACATTTCCATAAACATAGAAACAAAAAAGTCGAAACACAACCGTTCCGACTTTTTTGTCAACTTATATATTTCCACCTTTTCCATAGGTTCCCATAATATACTTATCTTTCCATTCCTCGCACTTGATTTCACCATCTTCAAAGGGACAATCATTGTACAAATCCATAATCAAAGTATCCATAATATCCCGAAGTTCTAAGTTTTCCAGGAATTTTTCCGGAATCTTTTCAATTCCATGATAGGCACCTAAGATATTACCAGTAATGGAACCTGTCGAATCACTGTCTCCATCATGATTGACTGCAACACAAATTGCTTTTTCAAAATCATCCTGGTATTTGATACTACAATAAACCGCAATGGCAAGGGCTTCTAATCCAAGCCAGCCCTCTCCTAATTCACGAATTGCATCTAAATCATTGATATCCTCATGGGCTAATGCAACTGCTTTATCCATAAACAGCTCAAATATATCTACGCCTTCTTTTTCTGCATACAAACGTCCAACAGTACTCCGTGCATCCTTAACAATCGTTTCCAAATCATCATTAGTAGTTGTAGCCTTTGCAATGATATGTACAAGGGCTGCTGCAGGAATATATGCCAAAGGATTACCATGGGTAATGGCTGCAACCTCCGCCCCTACCTGATCAACTTCTTCAATGGAACCTAAATGTCTCGGCAGGTACAATCCAACCGGTGCCACTCGCATAACACCGCCACACCCCATACTGTTATTCAGGGGTGAATATGTTTTTCCACACCGGTTTGTTTCCAAAGCACTCAGACAAGTATTCCCCGGTGCACGACAAGAATACATATCCTGCATATTCAGCAACCAGCAGGCACCTAATTCCGTAGGCTTTCCAAAGCTGCTAAACTGTGTATATCTCCAATCCTGATATGCCCGATGCACATACATGACCCAGTCTCCCATAATTCCACGGGTTACGAATCGCGTATATCCCTTTAGCAGACCACAAGCTGTGTATAATGTCATTTGTGTATCATCTGATACTAATGCCTTATGATTATACAGCTTATGGGCAGTAATTCCATCTTGTCCATATTCTTCTATTATTTCATCCATTTTTAAAAATTCAACAGGATATCCCAAAGCATCCCCGGCTGCTCCACCAAGAATGCATCCTTTGAACTTGCTTAATAAGTCACTCATATCATTCTCCAAAACGTAAATTAACCCTTATATTGTATACGTTTTTTTCTATTTGTGCAACTATTTTATTCATTGTCACCGAATCATAAACTCACACAGAAACATAGTGCAAAACAAATCAAGAAATACAATATAACATGCTATTCATAACACAATTTATCATACAAATGAACCATCAGGACTTATAGGCCCATTTTTTATTCAAAAGGAAATTAATAGGAACACAAAATACAATATTCAGTAATGGTGCAATATACTTGGATATATGTAAAATGGTAATCCAAACATAAGAAAATACATTATTAAGAATCAAGCCTGTTACTGCATAGCTTGCATAGGTTTTTAACAATGTTTTCCATTTTTCTGTTCTCGTTTTTTTACTCACATCAAAGACAAATCTGGCACTTAATCCATACGCCCATAGTACACTAAGCAGGAATGCTAAAATATTGGCAATCACATAATCATAAGAAAGATGAAAACCAGATAAAATCCATAAGGTAAGTACATTTACCAAATAAGACACAAGGGTATTCGAAACACCAACAATACAAAAGCGTACAAACTGAAAAAATGAAGTCCACTGGGACTCATTCCATGTAATATGCAATATTTTAAGTAACAATCCCATCACGCTTCTTATTATTTTTTCAAAAACATTCCATATGGAAATGCCAATAGATTTACCGGTTACATTTTTACTATTCATTGTTAAATCACTCTCATTCACTAACCCGGATTACATATATTTGCAACCGGATGTTATTACAATAACGAAATCATACTTCATCCGAATATTTTTTTCAACTTATTATAAATATCTTTGATATCAAAGGGCTTTAATATCACTTCATTCATACCGCAAGCCTTTATTCTTTCATCAATTTCATTATTCCGGTCAGCAGTCATTGCGAATATAGGAATTTTCGTCTTAGAGGAATCAATAGTGGTTCGGATTATCCCAGCCGCTTCATATCCATCCATAACCGGCATATGAATATCCATACATATTAAATCAAAACAATTTGCACCGAAATTAATCTTTTCCAATGCTTCTTTTCCATTTTCCGCTTCCTCTACAAAAAAACCAAGGGAAGCAAAAATGAAAGCAGCAAGCTCCCGATTCATTTGATTATCTTCTACAATCAAGACTTTTTTATCCTGAAAAGACTTATCAATATTTTCCATCATTTCCCCTGTTCTATCGGCTTAACATTTCTTACTAATCTTACATGCTTGCTCATTATTTACACCTGCTAACCTTATATGTAAATTTCTTTACTTACACCTGTCAACCTTATATGCAGGTTTCTTTATTTACATTCGATTAGCTTTTTACCAGCTCATTACTCACATTTTTTTAACCGGCATACCGTCTCATCGTTCACATTCCCTCGGTTTACATGCCGATTATTATATACAAGGCATACAAATACGAAAACCCCCCAAATACAGCAAGCGATTCAGGGGGTCTTATGAATAACAAAATTACCAGGTACGAGAATTCATTTCTCTAAACTGTGCAACAGTAGGAACATGAGAATTCATACCACCATCTACATTAATAATCTGTCCACTTACATAAGCACTTTCATCCGAAGCAAAATAAACACACATATGTCCAATATCTTCCGGACAACCATAACGATTTACCATAATATTGCTAAGGAAAATATCCTTTAATGCCTGTGGTACATAAGCTTCATTCTGAGGTGTTACAATTAAGCCCGGACGAACACAGTTACAACGAATATTCTGCTTACCATACTGTAATGCAACGGACTGTGTCAGCATATCAACACCGGCTTTTGCACATGCATAAGCAGTAGAACTAAGATCTCCACCACAAGAAGCCATAGAACCAATATTAATAATAGAACCGCCCTCATTCTTTTGCATATAAGGAAGAACTTTCTGTGTTGCATAGAAGGTTCCACGTAAATCACTCTGGAATATGGCATCCCACATTTCCAATGTTAATTCATCTACACGGCCATCCTTTAATCCAACATTAGCAGCATTATTCACCAGAATATCAATCTTGCCAAACTTCTCAACAGTATCGGCAAAAAGCTGGTCAATACTTTCAATTACAGTCATATCCATAAAGTGATACCAGGCTTCTCCTCCCTGTTCTTTGATACTGTCTACAACAGCCTGTCCTTTTTCTTCACGACGTCCACAAATAACAACCTTTGCACCTTCTGCAGCAAATAAGCTTGCAATACCAACTCCGATTCCACTGGTTGAACCGGTAACAATAGCGACCTTGTCTTTCAATCTGTCCATAACTTACCTCCCTGATTACATTTTTACCAATGGTTGTGTAAAGCATCCATCTTTACACTTTCTTCATTTATGTTCTTCCAGAATACAGAAAGAAACCAAAACAATTATATCACACTAAAAAAAAACAAACAAGAATGTTGTAATAGCAGCATGAACATATTCTGATTTTATAAACCGGAAACATCCAAATCTATTATCATCTGCCCAATCTTTTGTTCTTTTAAAAGATAGCACATATATATCGGGAGGTATATCACTGTTCCATCTACTTCAATATTTCCAACAGAAAAAACATACGCTTTCTCGAGATGATAATTTGATACATCCATAAATTTATCTAAAGCTTTGTGTGATTTATATGATTTTCCAGACTTAACTTCAATCGGAACAACTTTTCCATTCATTTCTATCACAAAATCTACCTCTCCTATATTCTTCTTTTTACAAAAATATGGTTCAAAACCATTAGATGTTAATTGCAGTGCAACATAATTTTCAAAATGTGCGCCGTTGTTCACTTCTCCGTTTTTATTGATTAATTCAAATTTTGTTTCCGCGGGATATGCACTAGTAAGCAATCCAATATCATTGGAAAAAAGTCTGAATACATTACTACTCATGCTCGCTCTAAGAGGGATAACCGGTGCATCTACGTTGTAAACCGGCAAGGCCACACCGGCATCCTTTAGCCACAAAAAACTGTTTTCATACCTATCAAACTTAAGTTCTTTATCCAGCATTGTGAATACAAACTTCTTGTTCTGCTTGTTTAATTCAGCCGGAATAATCTCGTATATAGATTTTAATTTAAGCTTTTTATCCTCAAATTCATATTGAGAAAAATCTTCTTTATAGAGCGTTGTTATATCCCGTTGCACTTTATCAACCTCTCGAATATCTTTTGTTTCAATATAAGTTTTTACAGCATCCGGCATCCCGCCAACCAAGAGATATACAAAAAACATAGCCAAAAGCTTCTGATGTATAAATTCATCCACAGGACTACATGTTTCAAACTTCTCCTTTAACATAACTAATGTAGTGTTTGAAACACCATTCGCTATCATGAATTCTTCAAAGTCCATAGGATACATTCTAAGGACAGTTAAGTATCCCACTGGAGCAGAAGCTATTCCTTTAAGTTCAACCCCTAATAAGGAGCCACTCATTACATACTTAAAGCTTCCCTCATCTACAAGAAACTTTATTTTGGTTACTATTTCCGGACACTTCTGAATCTCATCAAAGAATACAACCGTTTTGTGTGATTTACATTCTTCCGGCATAATCATTCTTAATTTAATCAAAAATTCTTCAGCACTCATTTCTGAGTTTAAGTATGCAATCATATCCGGTTGGTCAATAAAATTTACTTCAAACTTAGTATATCCACTCTTTTCGATTTCATCTCTTATGAGCCAGGTTTTTCCTATCTGTCTTGCTCCGGTCACCAATAATGCCTTATTTGAATTTTTAATCCATTCTCCAACAATAAGGGAATATTTTCTATACATGAATCCACACCTCCAACTATACAATATATCATTTGCCCCGTTTTTTCAATATTTTATATTATATTTTGCCCCGTTTTTTCAATATGTATTCAAAAAATTTGCCCCGTTTTACATAAAATAATCCCAATCATCCGATAACTGATTGGGATTATTTCTCTCATTTGTTTTTCTGCAATGCTATAAATAGCTAATAAATTTTATAGCCTACTTATTTACGCTTTCTTCTTGTCATATACAAGCCTGCAAAGCCCATCATGGACATTGTCATAAGAAGCATAAGTGCCACAGGTACTGTTGCATCACCTGTTTGAGCGTTTCTATTCGCTGTAGTAGTTGCTGTTGTGGTGGTTGCCGTTGTACCAGGGTTTTCTGTGGTTGGTGCTTCCGTTGTTCCGGGATCTTCTGTTGTTCCGGGATCTTCCGGCGTTTCTGGATCTTCCGGTGTCTCAGGGTTCGGAAGTTTTACTGTAATCTTTCCGGTATCTGTCTTTCCACCGTCAACTGTTGTTACAGTAATGATACAGGTTCCGTTTCCAACTGCTGTAACCACACCATTCTCATCTACTGTCGCAACCTCCGGATTACTTGAACTCCATGTAACTGCTTTGTTTTCTGCATTTTCAGGAGCTACTGTAGCCGTCATCTGCAAGGTTTCTCCCTTACTCTTCAAGGTTGCCTGCTTTGGTGTCAGCGTTACGCCGGATACCTTAACAACATCCTTATAAACAATCGCATAGGTTGAAAATTTATCTGTTTTAAAGGTAAAATCTCCCGTTGCATCATTAAAGGTTCCGTCTACAATATCTACCTGACTTTCCCCTGTTGTCTGGTCGGTATGAAGTCGAATAAGCTTGTACTCACGACGTACCAAAGGATCATGATTTATCAGTTCTTCCGGTAGATGAATGGTGATTTCAATCATAATACCCGGTTCATGAAGTCTTGTTCTTTCCCCACCTGCTATCTGCTTAAATAAGTCAGCATCAAAGTAGGTGATTACCGGTGAATCTCCCACCAGTTCTTCTGCCAGACCTTCAATGGACTGTCTGTCTCCTTCCGGTATGCTGTCCCGGTCAGTTTGGCTGATTTCTATCCAAACTCTTGCATCAGAACCATTTCCAATGGCTTCTCTTTCCTCCTGTGTAAAGATACCCGGTGCATGTATAATTTCCCGTCTGCTGTTATTCATCACAACTGCATCCACAGGTGCACCCGGTTCAACCTCTGCACTGGTTTCCAGGGTTCCGACCTCTCCCGGTTCCTCCTCTGTCTCAATTGCA
Source organism: Lachnospiraceae bacterium (assembly GCA_051880435.1). Taxonomy (GTDB): domain Bacteria; phylum Bacillota; class Clostridia; order Lachnospirales; family Lachnospiraceae; genus CAG-590. Next base: position 25,831 of record JBJENY010000114.1, read on the forward strand.
CGATATCTTACAGCTTCACAACGATTACAAGCAGAACGTTCTCTTGTTTCATCAGCCTGCTCCCATAACGCCCAATCATGACCAAGGGCAGGAACAACCTCCTGTTCTACCAATATTTCATCACAGACTTCGCAATGACTACCTTCCGTTAATCCGGATTCAGTACAAGTAGCAGAAATAGCCTCATCCGTTACAACTACATGCCCCGTTGCTGCTAATTGTTTTTCTTTTACATCTGTATACTGTTCTTTGTTGAAAGTAACACTCGCAGTGTATACTGTTTTACCATTTTCTGTACAGGTTGGCTGTGTTGTTTCTTCCGTTACCTTACAGTCTTTTGATATCACATGCGTTGCATCATTATTACATGTAATAGATGCTTCTACACTGTAATCTTTTCCCCACGTAAATACAGGACTTCCGTAATTATGACCAAGGGCCGGAATCACTTCCTGTGCAACAAAAACTTTATCACAAACTGAACAATGACTTCCTTCTGTCAGACCGGTTTCCGTACAGGTTGGTTCCACAGCTTCATCTGGCACCGGAATATGATTTTCAATGGTAAACGTACCTTCCCTAAAGGAAATACTATAATTTGGATTACTTCCCGATTTTTCTGTTGCGGATATTACGTATGTACCGGCATCCTCTCCCACTTCTCTATAAAGGGTGATGCCGGTAATTGTATCCCCTTCAATTAGTGTGCCTTCCGTAATACCATAAGTAAATTTGGGATCAAGCTTGCCAATATGCTTCTTTGCATCATCGATGGTAACAGTAAGGCTTGCTGCACGGATAGCAAATAATGTAGTTACAGTTTCCGGTAACTTGTAATTATCATTACTTAAGGCTGTTGCGGTAGCCACATAATCATGACCTGCATTAGTCTGTTCTCCGGTTACTGTAACCCGGCAGGTGTCTCCGGTTGCCAATCCGGTTGCTGTGGCGGTTGGTACTTGAGAAGTACCATCATAGGTAAGGGTTACATCCGACCATTCAATACCAACGGTTTTCGGGGTAATGGTAACCTTTGCAGAACCGGTTTTACTATTATAATTATCAGAAACTACTTTGTAGAAAACCTCATAGGTTCCGACGTTTTTATAGGTGATAGGCGACTGTGAATATGCAATCTCACCATTTGTCTTTGTTCCATACAATACTGTATAGCCGGAAGCAGGTTCTGTTACTGTTACAGTAATTCCATGACCGGCTCCATCATATACACCTTCATAATCACTTGCGGTCACCGTCATGTCAGCATTACTGATAGTAAATTCTGCAGTGCCGGATGCTGCCTCATAGTTTTCATCAGCATCAACGGTTACTATTACAACATATTCCCCTACATTTATCGGTTTTACGGTAGAATAGGTGCTGTCGGCTGCATCCTTTACCTTATACTCTATGGTGACATTGGACTGGTTGGTTCCTCTGTCATTAGAGGTTGTAAAGGTAGGTGCTGCCACAGGTGAACCATCATAGGTCTTCGAAATATCGCTAATATCCGATACAAAGCCTGTTGCCTTCTTAACGGTTAAGGTAATTAACGTATCCTGTGGTTTGTCATTACCTGTTGCTTCTACATAAGTCTCTCCACCAGGATTGTAAGATACAGTGAGTGTATAATCCCCGGCTGCAAGACTTTGTAAATAAGCTGCTAAAAATGTAATGGTTTTGCCATCTTCACTAATTGTATAATCTGTTCCTTTTACAAGCTGTGAACTGCCATTGGCAATCTTTGCAATGGTATTGCCATTCAAGGTTACATCTGCAGTAACATCCTCACCGGACATCTTATAGAATGTAATATTCCGGGTTGCCTGTGCAGCATCCGTATAAAGTACAATACCATCTGTGGAAATGTAGCTTGCATTACCGGCTTTATCTGTCGCCTTGGCATATATATATACCTTTGCATTCGGATTTAACCGGAAGCTTCCACCATTACTGATTTCCGTCCATGTAACATCATTCATTCCACTTACAGTGGTAATTGGTGTTTCGGATACATAGTAATATACCTTGTCCACACCACTTTCGTTTTCTCCATCGGTTCCTGTTACGGTTACCTGCTGGGTTTCCTTAAAGAAATATCCAAAGGTAATGGTATTCAGGAAAGCAGTCCAACGGTTGGTTTTGATGCTGATGGTTCCTTCCGGTGCATTTGGATCGGTAATGTACCAGGTAGCAGAAACATTTCCTGTATAGTTGCCTTTACCGGTAACTGTAATCTCGTAGGTTCCATATGCCGTCTTTGTTACATCACCAGAAAGCACATAATCTTTATCTTCACCATTTACAAGTTGGGTCTCACCGTCTTTCACGGTTACTTCCGGTGTAATGGCCGAATTGGTAAATGCATAACGGTTATCTTCTGCATCTAAGCTTACCATATCCTCTGTCAGCGCCTTCGGATGAATGGTAAAAGTCGTTGTTTTATCTGAAGTCTTTACCTTATAGTTATCATTACTTAGGGCTGCCGCTGTAGCCACATAATCAACACCTGCATTCGTCTGTTCTCCGGATACTGTGATACTACAAACATCACCCGCAATCAGACCAACAGCTTCTGCAACCGGCTTATGAGCAGTTTCGTCATAGTCAAATTCTGTATCACTCCAGTTTACACCAATTTCTTTTTTGGCAATGGTAAAGCTTGTCTGTCTATCGGCAATCTCCTCCGGCAGCTTGTAATTAGGATTGCTTAATGCAGTTGCTGTTGCGGTATAGGCGGATGCACTATAATTTTTCTCTCCACCGATTACCATTACATCACAGATATCTCCTTCACAAAGGCTGTCAGTTGTTAAGGCGGCTACCGGTTTTTGCACACTTCCGTTATAGACAAGTTCCGTATCACTCCATTCAAGAGCAACTTCCTTCGGATATATTGTTACAGTTGTTTCACCGTAAAATGGATGATAACCCTTTGCAGTAACTTTATAGTAAACATGATTAGGGGCTACAGATACATCTTTAAACTCCGGACTATCAGCCAGATTATAAACGCCATCCTCAGTGCCATAGGTAATCACTGCACCTGCAGGATATCCGGTTACATTGATGCCATGACCGGCCTTATTATAAGGAGCTTCTACCGGATCTGCTTTAACTTCTGTCATATTCTTACCGATTACTTCAAATTCTGTAGCAGGTGTTGTATAAGCTTCATAGTTATCCGTCGCAGACAGAACGGCATACAAATAATAATTACCTTTATCTAATGTCTCCGATGTAATATTTTCCCACTTTGTTCCATTCTCATTAATATCCACAGTATTGTAGTAGAATGTCACATCCGGCATTTCCTTTTTATTCTCAAGAGATGGCTGACTAACCGTTTCTCCAAAGGAATAGTCATCCATAGTGACAACTGCTTCCTGAACCGCCTTTTGTATCACAAACTGCTGCTTTGCAACATATGTATTATCGTTGTTGTCGGTTACAGTAACTTTCGCCCAATAGGTTCCTGCATTTTTCGGGGCACCTCCTGTTTCCCCGGCACCACTATTATCAGTTGTTGTAAGAATTGTACCATCTTCCAGATAATACACAACATCACTAACTACATCCTTCGTCACAGGGAACCTTCCGTCTATAACAGAAGTTTCATTGGTATCTACTAATGCTACATTTGCACTCTCATCATAAATTGCTTCAGAAAAAACAGCATCGGATGCCTTCAACGTCATCGTAACCACATTTTCCTCTCCATTATATGGACAACATTCTGATTGCTCTGTCTCGGTACAATAAGCTTTTATCATATTCCTGCTACTGTCATCCACCTTGTAAACCCAACTATGGGTATGACAGGAAACACCTGACACATAAGTATTCATCAGTTGATAATTATTTGCCATTTCAGAGTTTTTCAGTGTTATATTGAAAGAAGCAGTCATTCCTGTAGCACTCATATTCACATTCCAATTGGATACGGAATAATCTGTATCCAGCAAAAGTTCATCCCCCGAAACCAAGTCAGCAAATTCCACTCTTTTTAAACTATTATCTTTATTCAGTTCAACGCTTTCAACGGATATTACTTTTTTATCTATTATCACATTTGCCGAACCATACGCCGGATAATAGCCATCCGCATTTACACGGTAATAAACTGTATGTTCTCCGGCATTTTTTAATCCGGGTATCGTTTCACTATAGCCGCTATTTACTCCGCTACTATAGGTAACCGTTGCACCTTCCTCCGGTAACGTAACATTCACAGAAATACTGTGAGCCTTACCATCATAAGTTCCTCTCCATCCGGTGGCAGAAGCCACTGCTGTAGACTTTAACTTCACGGTTGTTGCAGCAGACCACTGGGAAGCCGGGGCCGTATCCGTTGCGGCAATACGGGTCCGAATTTGGATAGTAGAGCCTTCCTCTAATCCATCTATCACATAATTTCCGTTACTGTCTCTGTTTGTCAATGTAATCCAGTTGGTTCCATCGGTAGAATAATAAGCATACTGCTGTCCTTCCCTTGGAGATATGGTAACCGATGTGGTGGTAAGCTCCACAATCTCAATATTAGAGTCAATGGTTGGCGTTGAAGGAACATCTTCCCCTTCCTCCCCTTCTTCCAAATCCGAAGGATTATCCGGGGTACCAGGACGGTCTGCAACCTCAATCTCCGCAGGTGTGTCCTGACTTCCGTCTTTTGAAACAGTTATCGTCTTACCAAGGAAATCATATGGATTCCCATTATCGTCATCTCCGGTCAGAGGTATCTCTCCATTCTCGTCCGAAGTAATAGGAAATTGTTCATCACCTACCGTAATAATATATTTGGTATTAGGCTCTAAGCCTGTCAGTCTCTCATTTTCATAATTAATCTTACCGCTGACTGCTCCGGTATCTGCCACACTTCCCACACTAAACCGGAATTTAACTAAACCACCGCTTGGAACATTCATCCATGACATAGTCATTCCGGAATCTGTATTTTCCACCAATGTTACTACATTTTCCCCATTTATCATCTCTGATGCCGTTCCACCAGAGGTATTATAAGCATAAGTCTTTCTGGAACTAAATCCGCCAATCCAGAATTTACTGACCGGAGTAACCGGTGCGATAACAAAGGCAGGGTCTTCGTCTGCCGCACTCTCCACAGAAGCTGCACCAATCATGGCTATTTGCTGTAAAACTCCATTTTTAACCATGGCATTTAAAGCCGCACGGTCGGAAAAATTTCCACTTGTATTACTATTTCCAAGCATTGTATCACAACCGAAAGCAAATGCCTGATGTCCGCTTGCCAAATCAGCTTCCAAAAAAACATTAAAAGCATCCGATGCATCAAAGGAAATTCTTAAAGCATCCAAAGAAGCAGATGTGGTAGTCCCTGCACTTGGACTTGCCGAGGTACTGCTAAAAAGATCCCATTTTTTTCCATAGCTGGTACATAACATATAGTCAGTACCATTTTTATTATATAACCCAACCACATCAAAGTATGTTCCATAAGACATATATGCCATAGAGCCATTACCGATATACCAACTGCTATATGGTTTTGTCCAGGTCCGTCCATCCTGACCCGGCTTTACTGCCATTACCGCTTCACTGGCAGTTTCATTTACCATACAACGATACCAATATCCGTTGGTTGGTGAAAATGTATATGTATTAGCGGTAGCACCACTAATATTACTAAACGTGCCAGTCTTGCTGGTTGCCACCTGCCACTGATAGGAAACATTCGTTTCTTCCACTTCAACTACAAGTGTAATGGAACTGCTTGTCATATTCTTACCATAAGGATATCCGGAATTTAAAAAGGTTACGGGACCGGTAGCAGCAAGGAGTGCCATATCCTCGTTCATTACACCAAACAATTCTTCCATTCTGGAAATGTCTAACATTGCCTGCTCTTCATCAGACAGGGAAATATATTCATCAGAGAGAGCTGCCGCTTCTTCGTAAACCGCTTCCTGTTCTTCCTCTGTCATATTTCTATATTCATCCCCTGTAGGAAGTGCATTAATACGCTCCTGTAATGATTGAAGGTCATCTGAAAGCAGCACAACCAACTCTTCCAATGATTCCTCCGTTGTCTGTTCTTCTGTCGTCTGATCCTGTATTGATTGCTCATCTGTTGGCTGTTCACCATCCGACGTTACAGTATCGCATACCATCCCGTTACAAACTGTTTCCGATTGTGTATCCGGTTCAGAACAAACGGGACAATCAGCATTCACCATATCCGAAGTACACCGGTTCGTACATATGCAGGTTACCTTCTCCGAATTATCAACTGTATCTGTAGCAAATACCTGCATAGGTATCAGGGATGTTACCATAACAAAAGTCATAAACAATGCTATGATACGTTTTCCTAACTGCCTTCTATTCTTCATATTTTAAACTCCTCCTTCGTATCCTTATATCTCTATCCAAATGACAAAAACATCATTATATGTTTGTGTAAGCACACCTTTACTACGTATTTTAACATATTCCAGTTTTCAAATCCCTTACAAAACCCTTACACCTATCTTTATCATAAAAAAAGACCACTTCATTGTGGTCTTTAATATTTGTATTAATTTAATTTTTGTGATTTTTTCTTTTTCAATTGGTTGGTCAACCTATCATTTACTTTAATGGTTCAGGCTGACCAATATTCATTTATTCGATTTCCTCCGGTTCTGCAATGGTTATTATTTTTATCATTCCGGTTATCCTATCAACACTTTTTTTCCCTCAAACGCAAAACCGTATTTTCTTATGCGTTCCTGTGGAATGCCTTTGGCGATAAGCTGCGTGGCATACTGTTTTTCCTCTATCTGTGCAAGTGCTGACTGTACCGTTGCTTTGAGGTTCTCTTCATCCTCCTCATCGTGCACTTTAAATTCCAGGATGATTGCATCATTTTCCCGGGGTCTTTTAGGCTCAAGCATGACATCATATCTTCCGAATCCACTTTCCCTATTCGATGTAATGATATATTTATCCTGCAAATCTACGATAAGTCCCAATACAAAGCCATGGAAAAAACTCTCCGGACGGTCGTAAGACGGTCTTTTCCCTGTTTATTTTATTGATTTTACTCATTTCCGCATTTTTTATTCATATAATTTGTCACATTTCCGCATTTTTTCAACACAAACCTAATTAAATTTATTTTAATTTCCTCCAAAAATCAAAAAACTTCAGAAAGCACATTTGTTTCCGAAGTCTTTTTCTCAATTTTCTTACATTCAATATTGATTTCTTATGCGTATGACTTCTGCAATTGTTGGAATATCTTCTCTTCATCATAATCCGGTGCATACATTTTCGCAATCCTACAGATTTCTTCTATCTGTTCCGGTTCCTCTTCCAGTTCATCTGCGATGGTTTCAATATTCTTACCTTTCACAAGCTTACGGCATATCAGAGAAATCATTTTTCTTATTTCTCCTTCTTCTCTTCCTTCTTCTCTTCCTTCTTCTCTTCCTTCTTCTCTTCCTTCT